>NZ_JBWKUQ010000004.1:259551-481070 GCF_059420925.1 Pseudomonas sp. GW821-FHT03C07 | reverse complement strand
GCCATACCCGTCTCGGAATCGGGCAGCAGATAGGACACCGCCGAAATACCAGCATGCTGATGGGGCGCAAAGGTCGGTGCGCTCATCCAGTAGTGGTCGACCCCGATGAAGGGTGAGATCAACTCTGCCTTGGTACGCAGACCGTAACCCCGGAAATGGACGCCCTGGTTGGCGCGATTAAGCTGGACGATAACAACAGACATGAAGGCAGCCTCTGGAGCGAGTGATGGCGTTCAACGCGCGATGATCGGTACGGCGTATGGGCTGCGTTGGTACGCCGTGCACGGAACCAAGCCGGTCAGCGTTCTGAAGTATTTGTTTTGCAGCACCATAAGGCTCGTCTGATTTATCTAATCACCAAAACATAAATGAGAGGTCCGGCACTGACTAGACGAGAAAATCACCAAGGACTGTTGTGCTCATGCACCAATCAAGGCGATAGGTTCGGAAGGGGATGACAAGCCATCGGCTATTGGGCGCTATGCCAGAATTGAAGACACGCTGGAGCAGCACCTGGACGGGTCTGGCGACATATACTCGACGATGTGCTGGAGCAAGACAGTCAAGTCGGCTCAAGTTGCTCGCGCAGAAACTCAATGAAACGTTGAGTCTTTGCCGGCAAAAGGCGGGTTTCAGTCAAGGCATACACCGGGATCGGATTAAGCTGCCATTGGGGTAGCACAGCTTGCAACGCGCCGTTGCGCAGGTCCTCAGCGGCAATGCCTTCGGGCAGCACGGCGATACCCAGATCCAGGGTCGCCAAACGCCGGAGCATTCCGACGCTATTGAGCTGAAACCGTCCCCCCACCTCGATCTCAATCACTTCACCTGATTGGGAGAGCTGCCACTTGCCAGCTTTTTTCAGTCGCAGGCATTCGTGGTTGAGCAACTCGGACGGGGCACTGGGCGCGCCATTGAGCTCCAGATAGCGAGGCGAGGCATATAGACGACGGGAGAGACTCGCCAGCTTGCGGGCAATCAGATTCGAATCAACCGGCTCCCCCATGCGGATCACCACATCGACGGGTTCGCTCATCAGGTCAACCTGGCGTGGTGTGAGGTCGAACTCAAAGTTGATACCAGGATACCGTCGGGCAAACTCGGCGATGAGCGGCGCCAGGTAAATATTGGCGAAATCCACCGGTAGCGACGCACGCAAAAGGCCGCTTGGATGCGCGAGCATTTCACCCAGTTGCTCGTGCGCCAGCCTCGCCTCCTCAACGATTCGCTTGCACCGGTCAAAGTACAACTGCCCCGCCTCGGTCAACTCGATCTTGCGCGTGGTGCGATGCAACAACCTCAAACCAATGGCCTTCTCAAGCACGCTGATGCGTCGTGACAAGGTCGAATTCGGCATTTCCATCGCTTCCGCAGCTCTGCGGAAGCTGCGGGCTTTGACGACCTCGACGAACAACGCCATGTCGTTCAGAAACTCCATACCGATTACTCCATCAGTGGATCAGTCATTTCAATTATCGCCAGTTTATCCCGTATTCAGTTTGATCAATGATAGCCACATCAGGTCCTGAAGAACCATGGATAGCCTTCGAAACCCTTCCACCCGCCTCAATCCCCAATCAGTACAGCGCCAGGTTCCGTTGACGGTTGTTGGCCCCCCGCAGGAGAGCGTCAACTGCATGAAAGACCTTAATGACCTTTATTATTTTGTACTGGTGGTCAAACATGGAGGGTTCTCGGCAGCGTCACGGGCAACGGGCATTGAAAAAACCTTGCTCAGTCGTCATGTCGCGCATCTGGAAAAGCGAATGGGAGCGAGACTGTTGCATCGCACCACCCGCCAGGTTTCACTGACCGAAGCGGGTCAGCATTTTTTTACGCTCAGCCAACCCGTTGTCGAAGGGGCGCACACCGCCTATGAAAGCGTGGAGCATCTGCAACGTGAACCCGTCGGCTTGGTACGGTTGAGCTGCCCCCAGGTCATGGCGCAAAGTTATCTGGCCCCCCTGCTACCGGGTTACATGGACAAATATCCGAGGGTGCGGCTTGAATTGAATGCGGTAGATCGAGCAGTCGACCTCTTTGAAGAGCGTTTCGACGTGGCCTTGCGATCACGCTCCCGGATTGAACAAACGGCTGGGTTGGTCGCCAAGGAATTGGAGGTTACCAGGCAGATCCTGGTGGCGAGCCCGCGCTTTCTTGATCGGGTGGGGCGGCCTGCCACTATCAAGGCCCTGTCAACAATCGAAACGATTTCACGCCCTGGTGACATCCAGGATGGCGTCGGTCGCTGGCTCCTGCACAGCTCATCCGATGAGGAGCTACTGCTCAGCCATCAGCCCCGCCTCATCTGCGATGATCTGCGCATGCAGTTGGAAGCCGCTGTCAATGGGTTGGGCGTGGCTTTGTTGCCGGAGCCCATTGCCGCCGCCTCGGTTCGCGCAAAGGCCTTGGAAGTCGTCACCCCCTCCTGGACCGGCGCGACACGAATCATCCATCTGCTCTACCCCAAGCCGAAGGGGATGTTGCCCTCGGTTCGCAGCCTGATCGACTACCTGAGCCTCCATTTGCCCCAAAGCCTCCAGGAACGAAGCATCATCATTGAAAGGGTCTCCTGATAAAGGTACCTGCGCCCCGCGCTTATGCGTTGCGCTCGGCGAGCACTACGCCTTGATGGCTAGATGCATTGTTCAATCAGCATGTTGTTTTCTCTTCTTTCGGGAATGTGTCACGGAGTCATGGCCATGAATGGGTCAGTTATTTTTAATAACCCGAGTTTGTCCCGAACCTGGCTTTATCAAAATTTCACCCATTCAAAAGTCCATGACGCACTCCCTCCCCAGCAGCCATAAGATTTCGTATACCATCTGCACAAATCATCTCGAACGATCAGAACCGTGGCCCTACCAAAACTCAACGCCCCCGATCTCGGCAATTCACCGTCGACCTCGGAAATCATCACCCGGCATCTGCGCGACGCTATCGTCGCCGGGCATTTCGCCGAGGACGAACCGATTCGCCAGGACGATATCGCCCGCCAGTTCAACGTCAGCAAGATTCCGGTGCGCGAAGCCCTCAAGCGCCTGGAGGCCGAAGGCCTGGTGATGTTCCAACGCAATCGCGGGGCAATGGTCACCCGGGTGTCCGATGCGGAACTGGCGCAGATGTTCGAAGTGCGCATGCTGCTGGAAGACAAGGTGCTGCGCCTGGCGATTCCGAACATGACCGAGGAAACCTTCGCCCGCGCCGAACGCATCTGCCAGGAATTTATCGGCGAAGATGACGTGGGCCGCTGGGCCGAGCTCAACTGGGAACTGCACGCCTGCCTCTACGAACCGGCGCAACGCCCATTTCTGGTGGGCCTGATCCGCTCGGTCAACGACAAGCTGGAACGCTACCTGCGCATGCAGATGAGCCTTTCCGCCGGCAAGGAGCGCGCCGACCACGAACACCGGGAAATTCTCGCGGCCTGTCGCGCCGGCAATGTGGACCTCGCGGTGAAACTGCTCGACGCGCATATCGCCGGCGTCTGCAAGACCCTGTTCGAACACTTGCCCCACAGCCACTGAGCAGCGCAATGCACTGTGCCAATTTCGTCATCGGCACCGGCTAAATCCCTCAAGCCGACACCCCCCTCCACAGGCCACTCTTCCCTTCACTTATCTGAACGGACGTGGCCCTCCCATGAAACGCATCAGCGTGATCGACTCCCACACCGGCGGCGAACCCACCCGCCTGGTGATCGCCGGTTTTCCTGACCTGGGCAACGGCAGCATGGCCGAGCGGCGCCAGCGCCTGGCCGAAGAACATGACCCGTGGCGCGCGGCCTGCGTGCTCGAACCCCGTGGCAGCGATGTGCTGGTCGGCGCGCTGCTCTGTGAACCGGTGGACCCGAATGCCTGTGCCGGGGTGATTTTCTTCAACAACAGCGGTTACCTCGGCATGTGCGGCCACGGCACCATCGGCCTGGTGGCCTCGCTGGCGCACCTGGGCAAGATCGGCCCCGGCACCCACAGCATCGAGACGCCAGTGGGCACGGTGCAGGCGACGTTGCACGAAGACCATTCGGTGAGCGTGCGTAATGTCCCCGCCTATCGTTACCAAAAAGCCCTGGCGCTGGAGGTACCGGGCATCGGCCAGGTTATTGGCGATGTCGCCTGGGGCGGCAACTGGTTTTTCCTGATCGCCGAGCATGGTCTGGACATTGCCGGCGACAATCTCGAGGCACTGACCGCCTATACCTTCGCCGTCCAGCAAGCCCTCGAGGCCCAGGGTATTCGTGGTGAAGATGGCGGGCTGATCGATCATATCGAGCTGTTCGCCGATGACCCGCGCGCCGACAGCCGCAACTTCGTCCTCTGTCCCGGCAAGGCCTACGACCGCTCCCCTTGCGGCACGGGCACCAGTGCCAAGCTGGCGTGCCTGGCGGCCGACGACAAATTGCAGCCGGGGCAGATCTGGCGTCAGGCCAGCGTTATCGGCAGTGAGTTCGAGGGCTCCTACGAACGACAGGGCGAACGCATTGTGCCAACCATTCGTGGCCGCGCCTTTATCAGCGCCGAAACCAGCCTGATCATCGAACAGGACGACCCGTTCGCCTGGGGCATTCGCCCGTGAACGTGGGCCGGGTGGCCGATGTGATCGTGATCGGCGCCGGCATCGTCGGCGCCGCCTGTGCCCAGGCGCTGGCCCGACGCGGCTTGCAGGTCCTGGTGCTGGATGCCGGCCTGCCCGGGGCGACGGCGGCGGGCATGGGCCATCTGCTGGTGCTCGACGACAACCCTGCCGAGCTGGCACTGAGTCAATACTCCCTGCAACGCTGGCGCGAAACGGCAGCGGAGCTACCCGACGGCTGCGCCTACCGCAGCAACGGTACCTTGTGGCTGGCGGCCAATGCCGAAGAAATGGCCGTCGCCCAAAGCAAATACCTGAACCTGCAGGCCCGGGGTGTGGCCTGCGAGTTGATCGGCAGCAGCGCCTTGCGCCAGCGCGAACCCGAATTGCGCGAAGGCCTGGAGGGCGGGTTGCTGATCAATGGCGACGGTATTCTCTATGCCCCGGCAACCGCCCGCTGGATGCTCGATACCGTGAATATTAGTCAACGCCGGGCACGGGTCAGTGAAGTCGAGGGCAACCGCGTGCGCCTCGATGACGGTCACTGGCTGAGCGCCGATGCCGTGATTCTGGCCAACGGCGTGCAGGCCAGCGAGCTGTGCCCGGAATTGCCGATCGTGGCGAAAAAAGGCCACTTGCTGATCACCGACCGCTACCCCGGCAAAGTCACCCATACCCTGGTGGAACTGGGTTATGTCACCAGCGCCCACAACGCCAGTGGCCCTTCGGTTGCCTGCAATATCCAGCCACGCCCGACCGGGCAGCTGTTTATCGGCGCCTCGCGGCAATTCGGCACCACTGACCCGCAGGTCGAAGGCTGGATGCTCGCCAGGATGCTCAGACGTGCCACCGAATACATGCCCGGGCTGGCGCAACTCAATGGCATCCGCGCCTGGACCGGCTTTCGCGCCGCCAGCCCCGACGGCTTGCCGCTGGTGGGCCAGCACCCGCAACGGCAAGGCTTGTGGCTCGCCGTCGGTCACGAAGGCCTGGGGGTCACCACGGCACCCGGCACCGCCGACCTGCTGGTGGCGCAACTGTTCGACGAAACACCCGCGCTGGCCGCACAACCTTATTTGCCACAACGTTTTCTCGGGGAGCCTGTTTATGCCTGAATTGATGCTGGACGGCCGTGCCCTGAAAGTTGCCGAAGGCACCAGCGTCGCCGCAGCACTGGCCCTGGCCGGTGACGGCTGCACGCGAACCGCAGTCAGTGGCCAACGCCGCGCACCGTTGTGCGGCATGGGCATTTGCCAGGAATGCCGGGTGAACATCGACGGCCGCCGGCGCCTCGCCTGCCAAACGCTGTGCCGTGACGGCATGCAGGTGGAGACCCACCCATGAGCGACTACGCCGATCTGCTGATCATCGGTGCCGGCCCCGCCGGCATGGCCGCCGCACTCGCCGCCGCGCCAAGCGCCGCGCGTATCGTGATCCTCGACGACAACCCTCTGCCGGGCGGACAGATCTGGCGCGACGGGCCCCAGGCCAAGCTACCGAACCAGGCCCGTCGTCTGCGTGAGCAACTGGAGCGTTGCGGCAATATCCAGCGCCATGCCAGCACCCGGGTGATCGCCTGTGTCGGGCCGAAACAGCTGCTGCTCGAGGATGATGAGCGCGGTTGGATCATCCGTTACGACAAACTGATCTTGTGTACCGGCGCCCGTGAGTTGCTGCTGCCCTTCCCGGGCTGGACCTTGCCCGGCGTGACCGGCGTCGGCGGACTCCAGGCGCTGATCAAGGGCGGTCTGCCGGTGCGAGAGGAGCGTCTGGTGATTGCCGGCAGCGGCCCCTTGCTGCTGGCCAGCGCCGCGACGGCCAAGCACAACGGCGCCCGGGTGCTGCGTATCGCTGAGCAGGCAAGCACCAGCGCCATCGCCGGCTTTGCCGCGCAGTTGCCGCGCTGGCCGGACAAACTGCTGCAGTCGTTCAGCCTGTTCGACCCTCATTATCGAACCGGCAGCCATGTACTCGCCGCCCTGGGCAGCGACCGACTGGAAGGCGTACGCCTGCAACAGCAGGGTAAAATCGTCGAGCTGGCCTGCGATCGCCTGGCCTGCGGCTTCGGCCTGATCCCCAACACGCAGCTCGGCCAGGCGCTGGGCTACGCACTCGATGGCCAGGCACTGGCGGTCGATACCTGGCAAGCCGGCAGCCGCGTCGATCACTATGCGGCAGGCGAATGCAGCGGTTTTGGCGGCAGTGAACTGGCCTTGGTCGAAGGCGCGATTGCCGGGCACGCGGCGGTTGGTGAGCGTCCGCAGGCCCAGGCGTTATGGCCGCTGCGGGCACGCTGGCAGGGTTTTGCCAAGGTCTTGAACCATGCCTTCCGCCTCAAGCCACAACTCAAGTCGCTGGCCCAGGCCGACACCCTGGTGTGTCGCTGCGAGGATGTGCCTTACTCCGCACTGGTAACGCACAGCGACTGGCGCGAAGCCAAACTGGCCAGCCGCTGCGGGATGGGCGCCTGCCAGGGCCGGATCTGTGGCGCCGCCGTGCAGCAGCTGTTCGGTTGGCAACCCTCGGTACCGCGCCCGCCCTTCAGCCCGGCGCGGATCGAGACCTTGCTGTGCCTGGACGTCTCGCCGCCGGCCTGAATGCCGGCCCGGGGCTTCCGGGCCCGGCGCCGAGCCTCTATGATCGGCAAGATCGCCCCCAGACTGCCAACGCCATGTACGCCTCGCTCAGCCACTTCAAACCCTGCGACCTGCCGACCCTGCTGAGCAGTTTGCAGCCGCTGGCGCCGCTGCTCGATAGCCTGCCGGACGTGGTGTTTTTCATCAAGGACTGCGAGGCCCGCTACGCTTTCGTCAACCAGACCCTGGCGCGGCGCTGTGGCTTCAAGGCAAGTGCCGAGCTGCTCGGGCGCACCGCCGACATGGTCTTCCCGGAACGCTTCGGCCCGCTCTACACCGCGCAGGACCGCCGGGTATTGTCGAGCGGCCGCGAGCTGGCCGACCAACTCGAACTGCACCTCTATTACGGCAACCAGCCGATCTGGTGCCTGACCCACAAACTCGCGCTGCACGACCTGCAAGGGCGTATCGTCGGCCTCGCCGGCATCTCCCGCGATTTGCAACTGCCGCAGTCCAGTCATCCGGCGTTCCCCAAACTCGCCGCGGTGGATGCCCATATCCGCAGCCACTTCGCCCGGCCCATCAGCCTTGCCGAGTTGACGGCGATTGCCGGGTTTTCCGTCGCGCAACTGGAACGCCATTGCAAGCGGGTGTTCCAGCTCACCCCGCGGCAAATGATTCACAAGGCACGCCTGGAAGAATCCTCGCGGCTGTTACTCGACACCGATTTGCCGATCACCGAAATCGCCCTGCGCTGCGGTTACACCGACCACAGCGCTTTCAGCCGACAGTTCCGCGCCCTGACCAGCCTCGCCCCCAGCCAGTATCGCGACAGCCGTCGCTGAGCCTCCCATCCCCTTGAAACCCACAACACTGTTATGTGGTGTCACTGTGGGAGCGGAGCTTGCCCGCGAAGCTTTTGGCGGCCTCAAGGGCCTCTTCGCGGGCAAGCTCCGCTCCCACAATGACCGAGTCAATGATCGAGTCGGCGCTGGCTGAAGGCGGTGTTCCTTTAAAGGGCGTTGCCGCGAAAACATGCTCCCTTCTGTAACACCCTCTCACCCCTTATCAGCGAACGCCTGAGCCCTCGCCCCCCGGCAACCCCTCTAACCCGAGGACCCACGAAGAATTCATGTCCTGACATTGAAACAGGCACATTCATTGCTAACATAATATCGTATACGAAATTCCTAATACGGCAACCAACACCACTCACCGATAACGAGGTCTCCATGAAAAATCCCGTTTTTGCCGCAGCGCTCAGTGTGGTTCTCAGTTCATCCTTTATTGCCACGGCCCAGGCCGACAAGCTCGACGACATCATTGGCTCGGGCAAGCTGCGTTGCGCCGTGACCCTGGACTTCCCGCCGATGGGCTCACGCGATGAGAGCAACAAGCCGGTGGGCTTTGACGTCGACTACTGCAACGACCTGGCAAAAGTCCTCGGGGTCGATGCGGAGATCGTCGAGACGCCGTTTCCGGACCGGATTCCGGCACTGGTCTCGGGTCGTGCCGACGTGATCGTCGCCTCCACCTCCGACACCCTCGAACGGGCCAAGACCGTTGGCCTGTCCCTGCCCTACTTCGCCTTCCAGATGGTGGTCCTGACCCGCAGCGACACCGGTGTCACCAAGTACGAAGACCTCAAGGGCAAGCCGGTCGGCAACACCAGCGGCACCTTTGAAGCCCTCGCCCTGGAAAAAGACCAGAAGAGCTGGGGCACCGGCAGCTTCCGCGCCTATCAATCGCAGAACGACACCATCCTGGCCGTCGCCCAGGGTCATATCGACGCCACCGTCGTCACCAACACCGTGGCAGCCGCTACGCTTAAATCAGGCAAATACAAGAACCTCAAGGTCGCCGGCAACGCGCCCTACGTGATCGACTACGTCTCGCTGGGGGCCAAGCGCAACGAGTACGGTCTGATCAACTACCTCAACCTGTTCATCAACCAACAGGTGCGTACCGGACGTTACAAGGAGCTGTTCGTCAAATGGGTCGGGACCGAGATTCCCCCGACCGACCTGACCGTGCCCCACGTCTACTACTGAGGAAACCTGAATGCCCAGCACGCCCACTTCCCTGCCAGGACGCAGCCTGGTCGAGGGGACCGCCCAAGGTCCCTTGCTGTTCGCCGATGTCGGCCTGAGTTTCTGGGGCGGAGTCGATCCGTTCAGTGGCGAGGTGATCGACCGCCATCACCCCCTCAGCGGCGAACACCTGGCCGGCCGCGTGCTGGCGCTACCCAGCGGGCGCGGCTCCTGTACCGGCAGCAGCGTCATGATGGAGTTGATCAGCAACGGTCATGCGCCGGCGGCGCTGGTGCTGGCCGAACCGGATGAAATCCTGACCCTCGGCGTGCTGGTGGCCCAGGTGATTTTCGAGCGTTCCCTGCCGGTGCTGTGCATCGGCCAGGAGGCCTTTGCCGCCTTGCGCGGCAAGGCCTTTGCCAGGGTCGAAGGCGCCAGCCTGAAACTCTTCGACGCACCACCCGCCGATCACTGGCAGGCACCGGCCCTGCCGGTGCAGGCCCGACCTGCGACCCGCAGCGTCGAACTCGGCGAACACGACCTGGCCCTGCTCGACGGCCAGTATGGCAAGGCCGCCCAGGTGGCCATGCAAATCATCCTGCAAATGGCCGAGCTGCAAGGCGCCCCCGCCTTGCTGGACGTGACCCAGGCGCATATCGATGGCTGCATCTATACGGGACCTGCGAGCCTGCGCTTTGCCGAACAACTGGTGCAATGGGGCGCGCGCGTCCGCGTCCCGACCACCCTCAATTCCATTTCCGTGGACCAGCGCCGCTGGCGCGAGTTGGGTGTCGACCCCGCCCTCGGCGTGCCCGCCAGTGCCCTGGGCGATGCCTATATGGCGATGGGCGCGCAGCTCAGTTTCACCTGCGCGCCGTACTTGCTCGACAGCGCGCCGAAGGCCGGCGAACAGATCGTCTGGGCCGAATCCAACGCCGTGGTCTACGCCAACAGCGTGCTCGGCGCCCGCACCCTGAAGTACCCCGATTACCTGGATATCTGCATTGCCCTGACCGGGCGCGCGCCGTTGATCGGCTGCCATCTGGACGCCCAGCGCAAGGCCCGGCTGCAAATCGAGCTGCCCGCCCTGGGTGAACTGGACGATTCGTTCTACCCGCTGCTCGGGTATCACATCGGTGCCCTGGCCGGCAGCCGGATTCCCCTGGTGCTCGGGCTGGAACAGCGCCAGCCGAGCCTGGACGACCTGAAAGCCTTCGGTGCGGCCTTCGCCACCACCTCCGCGGCGCCGCTGTTTCATATCGCCGGGGTGACCCCGGAGGCCCTCGACCCGGCCCAGGTGCTGGACGCGGATGTCGCGCTACCGGTGGAAAAAATCCGCCTGGCGGACCTGCTGCTCAGTTGGCGTGAACTCAACAGTGCTGGTGATCCGCGAGTGGAGGTGGTGTCGCTGGGCAACCCGCATTTTTCTCTCAGCGAATTTGCCCATCTGGCCCGTCTCTGCCGGGGTCGGCACAAGCACCCCGATGTGGTCCTCGCCATCACCTGCGGCCGCGCGGTCCTGGAACAGGCGCGCGCCGCCGGGCATATCGCCGTGATCGAAGCCTTCGGCGCCACCCTGGTGACCGACACCTGCTGGTGCATGCTCGGCGAACCGGTGATCCCGCCGGCCGCCACCACCTTGATGACCAACTCGGGCAAATACGCCCATTACGCCCCCGGGCTGGTGGGCCGCAAGGTGCACTTCGCCAGCCTCGCCGAATGTGTCGACGCCGCCTGCAGCGCCAATGCCAGCGGGCGTTTGCCGGCCTGGTTGGCGCCTGCCGCCTCGCTGGAGAATCTCGCGCATGTTTGATTACACCTTCCAATGGCGCGCGGCCCTGCGCGCCCTGCCGGACATGCTCGGCGGCGCCCTGGTCACCTTCGAGACCGCCGCCTTGTCGATGATCTTCGGGGTGCTGATCGCCCTGGCCCTGACCGTGATGCGCGAAACCAGAAATCCGCTGCTACGCGGTATCGGTAACGGCTGGGTGTCGATTGCCCGCAACACGCCTTCGCTGTTCCAGATCTACATCCTCTACTTCGGCCTCGGTTCGCTGGACCTGCATGTCAGCTCATGGTTCGCGCTGCTGGCCGGGATCACCTTCAACAACGCCGGTTATCTCGCGGAAAACTTTCGCGGCGGCCTCAAGGCGGTGCCCGACACGCAAGTACGCGCGGCGCGCTCCCTGGGCATGAGCGCCTTCCAGGCCTACCGGATGATCATCGTCCCGCAACTGTTGCGCATCGTCTTCTATCCGCTGAGCAATCAGATGGTCTGGGCGGTATTGATGACCTCGCTGGGGGTGGTGGTCGGACTGAACAATGACCTTACCGGCGTGACCCAGGAGTACAACGTCAAGACCTTCCGTACCTTCGAGTTCTTCGCCATTGCAGCGGTGCTGTATTACCTGATTGCCAAGGCGATCGTCGCGGCAGCCCGGCTGATGGCCTGGCGACTGTTCCGCTACTGAGGAGGTGACATGTTTTCCACCAGTTTTTCCTGGAACGACCTGCTGTTCCTGCTCAACGGCGCCTGGATCACCCTGCAACTGACATTCTGGGCGATCCTCCTCGGCTCTGTCGCCGGGCTGCTGTTCGGCTTGTTGCGGGCGTTGTTGCCACGCGCCAGCCTGCCCCTGGCCTGGGTGCTCGATGCGTTTCGCAGCGTGCCGTTGCTGATCCAGTTCGTGTTGTTCAATTCGCTGAAAAGCATCGTCGGCCTGAACATCAGCGCCTTCAGCGTCGGCTGCATCGTGCTCGGGGTCTACACCGCCGCGTACTTCACCGAGATCGTCCGCGGTGGCGTGCTGTCGGTGCCGCTGACCCTGCGCCGGGCCAGTCGCTCGCTGGGCCTGAGCTTTTACCAGGACCTGCGCTGGATCGTCCTGCCGATGGCCTCGCGAGTGGCCTTCCCCGGCTGGCTGAACCTGGTACTCGGGGTGATGAAAGACACCGCGCTGGTGATGTGGATCGGCATCGTCGAACTGCTGCGCGCCTCGCAAACCATCGTTACGCGCATCCAGGAACCGCTGCTGGTGCTGTGCATCGCGGGCCTTATCTACTACGTCATGAGCCTGGTGGTCGCTCGCCTCGGCGCTCGTCTGGAAAGAAGGTGGCAAGAAAATGATTGAGATCGACAACGTACACAAATCCTTCGGCGACCTGGAAGTGGTCAAGGGCGTCAGCCTGACGGTGAACAAGGGCGAGGTGGTGTCGATTATCGGCGGCTCCGGCTCGGGCAAGTCGACCCTGCTGATGTGCATCAACGGCCTGGAATCGATTCACAAGGGCAGCGTGCGTGTCGACGGCATCGAGGTCCACGACAAAGGCACCGACCTCAATCGCCTGCGCCAGAGGATCGGCATCGTGTTCCAGCAGTGGAACGCCTTCCCGCACCTGACCGTGCTGGAGAACGTGATGCTGGCGCCGCGCAAGGTCCTCGGCAAAAGCAAGCAGGACGCCGAGGAACTGGCGGTCCGGCAACTGACCCACGTGGGCCTGGGCGACAAGCTCAAGACCTTCCCCGGCAAGCTCTCCGGCGGCCAGCAACAGCGCATGGCGATTGCCCGCGCTTTGGCCATGTCGCCGGACTATATGCTGTTCGACGAGGCCACCTCGGCCCTCGACCCGCAACTGGTGGGCGAGGTGCTGGACACCATGCGCATGCTCGCCGAAGACGGCATGACCATGGTCCTGGTGACCCATGAAATCCGCTTCGCCCGGGATGTCTCGGACCGCGTGGCGTTCTTTCGCAACGGCCTGGTGCACGAGATCGGCGCGCCCGACCAGGTCATCGGCAATCCCGTGCAGCCGGAAACGGCGGCGTTCCTCAAGTCCGTGAAATAAACATGATCCCTAAATGAAACGTGCTCCTGTAGGAGCCAGCTTGCTGGCGATGAACGTCGCCACGGCGCGATCAGTCTGATGCCCCGCGTTATCGTTGACGACCATCGCCAGCAAGCTGGCTCCTACAAGGTCCGCGGCCAGTCACACAAGGAGTATGCAATGCGTTCTTCGAAAATCGTTCATGTGGTCAGCTGCCACGCCGAAGGTGAAGTCGGCGATGTGATTGTCGGCGGCGTCGCCCCGCCACCCGGGGCCAGCGTGTGGGAGCAGTCGCGCTGGATCGCCGAGGATCAAACCCTGCGCAACTTCGTCCTCAACGAGCCGCGCGGCGGGGTGTTCCGCCACGTCAACCTGCTGGTGCCGGCCAAGGACCCGCGGGCGCAGATGGCCTGGATTATCATGGAGCCGGCCGATACCCCGCCGATGTCCGGGTCCAACTCGCTGTGCGTGGCCACCGTGCTGCTCGACAGCGGCATCCTGCCCATGACAGAACCACAGACCCGATTGGTGCTTGAGGCGCCAGGTGGATTGATCGAAGCGGTAGCCGAATGCAAGGACGGCAAGGTCCAGCGGGTGGAAATCAAGAACGTGCCGTCGTTCGCCGACCGCCTCGACGCCTGGATCGAAGTCGAGGGCCTGGGCTCGATCCAGGTCGACACCGCCTATGGCGGCGACAGCTTCGCCATTGTCGATGCCCAACAACTGGGGTTTGCCATTCGGCCCGACGAAGCCAGGGACCTGGTCGCGATCGGCCTGAAGATCACCCGCGCCGCCAACGAGCAACTGGGCTTCGTCCACCCGCTGAACCCGGACTGGTCGCATATCTCCTTCTGCCAGATCGCCGCCCCGCTGGTCTACGAGAACGGCGTCGCCAGTGGCGCCAACGCCGTGGTGATCCGCCCCGGCAAGATCGACCGCTCGCCCTGTGGCACCGGTTGTTCGGCGCGCATGGCGGTGTTGCAGGCCAAGGGCCTGCTACAGGTCGGCGAACGCTTTATCGGGCGCTCGATCATCGGCTCGGAATTCCATTGCCGCATCGACTCCCTCACCGAAGTGGCCGGACGTCCGGCGATCTATCCGTGCCTGTCCGGGCGGGCCTGGATCACCGGCACCCATCAATTGCTGCTCGACCCGAGCGACCCCTGGCCACAAGGCTACCGGTTGTCGGACACCTGGCCCGGTGCCTGAGCGCCAACGCCACCGCCACCGCCAGACGGCTGATTGAGACAAACCGACGGCGCCATGACGGTGCCCAGCGAAAAAACACTGGTCTAATCTTTTCACTTAAAATATCGTATACGAAATACGTTAAACCACTGGAGTGCATCATGAGCAAACGCATCAACTGGAGCGGCGTCTTCCCGGCGGTCACCACTCAATTCAACGACGATTTCTCCATCAACCTGGAAAAAACCCACCAGGTGATTTCCAACGTGATCCGTGATGGCGTCTCCGGCCTGGTGGTCTGCGGTTCGGTGGGGGAAAACACCTCGCTGAGCGCCGAAGAAAAGATCGCCGTGACCGAAGTCGCGGTGGATGCCTCGCGCGGACGTGTGCCGGTGATCTGCGGCGTCGCCGAGTTCACCAGCGTGCAGGCGGCCAAGGTGGCCAACGCCGTGCGTAAGGCCGGGGTCGACGGCGTGATGCTGATGCCGGCGCTGGTCTACGGCTCCAAGCCGTTCGAGACCGCCGAGCACTACCGCTACGTGGCGAAGAACGCCGACGTGCCGCTGATGGTCTACAACAACCCGCCGATCTACAAAAACGACGTGACCCCGGACATCCTGATTTCCCTGGCCGACTGCGACAACGTGGTGTGCTTCAAGGACTCCTCCGGCGACACCCGGCGTTTCATCGACGTGCGCAATGAAGTCGGCGACCGTTTTGTGCTGTTCGCCGGCCTCGACGATGTGGTGCTGGAAAGCATTGCGGTGGGCGCCGAAGGCTGGGTCTCGGGCATGTCCAACGTGTTCCCGGTCGAGGGCGAAACCATCTTCCGCCTGGCCAAGGCCGGGCGCTTCGCCGAAGCCATGCCGATCTACGAATGGCTGATGCCGATCCTGCACCTCGACGCCCGTGCCGACCTGGTGCAGTGCATCAAGTTGTGCGAAGCCATTGCCGGTCGCGGCAGCGCTCTGACCCGTCCACCACGCCTGGCCCTGCCGGAAGCCGATCGACTGTTCGTCGAGCGGATCATGGCCAAGGCCCTGGCCAATCGTCCGCACTTGCCGGACGTCGGTCTCTGAGTTTTTTCCGACAGGAGTGTTCCATGTCCGAGATCATCGGCCACAACTACATCGGCGGTGCGCGCAGCGCCGCCGGCACTATCACCCTGCGCAGCCATGACGCCAGCAGCGGTGAG
Organism: Pseudomonas sp. GW821-FHT03C07; assembly: GCF_059420925.1. Taxonomy (NCBI): domain Bacteria; kingdom Pseudomonadati; phylum Pseudomonadota; class Gammaproteobacteria; order Pseudomonadales; family Pseudomonadaceae; genus Pseudomonas; species Pseudomonas sp. GW821-FHT03C07. The sequence goes on along the minus strand of NZ_JBWKUQ010000004.1, from coordinate 465,684 downwards.
CCCCTGCCCTTCGTTTTCACCCAGGCCACCACTGGGGAAGTAGACGCCGCCGCCCAGGCTGCCGCGTCTGCCTACCCGGCGTTCCGTGCGCTGTCGGCCAACCGACGCGCGGAGTTTCTCGAGGCCATCGCCGCGCAACTGGATGCCCTGGATGATGACTTCATCGCCCAGGTCACCCGGGAGACCGCCCTGCCCACCGGCCGTATCCAGGGCGAACGCGCGCGCACCAGCGGCCAGCTGCGCCTGTTCGCGCAAGTGCTGCGCCGCGGTGATTTCTATGGCGCGCGCATCGACCGCGCGCTACCCGAGCGCCAGCCGCTGCCCAGGGTCGATCTGCGCCAGTACCGGATCGGCGTCGGCCCGGTCGCGGTGTTCGGCGCGAGCAATTTCCCGCTGGCCTTCTCCACCGCCGGCGGCGATACCGCGGCCGCCCTGGCCGCCGGTTGCCCAGTGGTGTTCAAAGCCCACAGTGGGCATATGGCGACCGCCGAACGGGTGGCTGATGCAATCATCCGCGCCGCCGAGCAAACCGACATGCCCAAAGGCGTGTTCAACATGATCTACGGCGCCGGTGTCGGTGAAGCCCTGGTCAAGCACCCGGCGATCCAGGCCGTCGGTTTCACCGGTTCGCTGGCGGGCGGCCGCGCGCTCTGCGATATGGCCGCCGCGCGGCCACAGCCGATTCCGGTGTTCGCCGAAATGAGCAGCATCAATCCGGTGCTGGTGTTGCCCGAAGCCTTGCAAGTGCGCGGCGAGAAAATCGCCCGTGAGCTGGTGGCTTCGGTGGTGCAGGGTTGCGGTCAGTTCTGTACCCATCCGGGCCTGGTGCTCGGTATCGCTTCGCCAAGGTTCACCGCGTTCACCGCTCTGCTCAGTGCCTTGATGAACGAACAAGCGGCGCAAACCATGCTCAACGCCGGCACGCTGCGCAGCTACGGCAATGGCGTGCAGGCCCTGCTCGATCATTCCGGCATCAGCCATCTGGCCGGCAAGGCTCAGCTAGGGCACCAGGCACAGCCGCAACTGTTCAAGGCCGATGTCCGCCTGCTGCTCAACGGCGATCCGCTGTTACAGGAAGAAGTCTTCGGCCCCACCACCGTCCTTGTTGAAGTGGCCGACCAGGCCGAGCTGCAACAAGCGCTACGGAGCTTGCACGGTCAACTCACGGCCACGCTGATTGCCGAAGCCGGCGATCTGCAAAACCACGCGGAGCTGCTGCCACTGCTGGAACAAAAGGTCGGCCGGGTGCTGTTCAACGGCTATCCGACCGGGGTCGAAGTCGGCGATGCCATGGTCCACGGCGGGCCGTATCCGGCCACTTCCGATGCCCGGGGCACGTCGGTTGGCAGCCTGGCCATCGAGCGCTTTCTGCGCCCGGTGTGCTACCAGAACTGCCCGGACGCCTTACTCCCCGAAGCACTGCAAAATGCCAACCCGCTGGGTATCAATCGCCTGGTGGACGGCACCAGCCTGCGCGCACCACTGTAAAAAACAGCGCCATCGGCTGGACCGATGGCGCCCTCCTTCACTCAGCCCAGCAGCGCTTTCAGATCGTTGTACAGCGCCTCGGGGATCCGTACCCCCTCCACCAGGCTACGCGCTCGCGCCGCATACCGCCGTTGCGACGGCAAGCGGGCGCCCTGCCCCTGGATATTGTCGAACAGGGTTTCGGCACGGGCCAGGTGTTGCTCGCTGGCCGCACCGAGAAAACGCTGCGGATCGAACGCGATGATCAGTTCGCCATGGTACGGCGACGACTTGCTACCGGCGTCATGGGCCAGCGACTCGGCACTGGTCAGGTCACCGATCAAAGGCCCGGCGATCAGTTCCACCATGGCCGCCAACGCCGAGCCCTTGTGCCCGCCGAACGTCAACATCGCGCCGCTATCGAGCACCACATTCGCATCGGTACTCGGCTGTCCCTGGGCATCCACGCCCCAGCCTTCGGGGATCGCCTTGCCGGCACGGCGGTGCAACTCGATCTCGCCACGCGCCGTCGCGCTGGTGGCGAAGTCGAAGACAAAGGGATCGTGGCCCGGGCGCGGCCAGCCGAAGGCAATGGGATTGGTGCCGAACACCGGCTGGCTCCCGCCCGCCGGCGCGACCCAGGCATGGCTGGGCGTGCAGGCCAGGGCCACGAGGCCGGCCGCGGTCAGTTGCTCGATCTCGACCCACAGCGCGGAGAAATGCACACAGCGATTGATCGCCAACGCGGCGATCCCGTTGGCCCGGGCTTTCTCCCGCAGCAACGGCAGGCCCGCCTGGAACGCCAATTGGGAAAAACCACCTGCCGCATCGACACGCACGATCGAAGGCGCCTGGTCGATGACCCGCGGCAGGGCATCGGCGACTACCTTGCCGGCCCTGAGGGAATTCACACAGCCCAGCACCCGGTACAGGCCATGGGAGGCACAGCCATCGCGCTCGCCGGCAAGCACCGTGTCGGTGACCGCGCGGGCGTGAGCGAGGTTGAAACCGTTATGCAGCAAGATCGATTCGGCCAGCTCGCGAGCTTCAGCCAGGGACAGTCGGATCATCGTCAACTCCTCGAACAGACGCTCCAGACTGGCCTATTCGCGGACTCGCGGCTTGATCGCTTTAGCCCGGCTCGATGACGAATTCGGCATACCGCCGATGCCCGCAAAAAAGCCTTGCACAGATGGTATTACGGTATACCATAATACCTGAAAATCTATAAATCCGCTTCAGCCATCCGAGGACCGTGCAATGATCGATGCCGCCATCTACAAACAAGTCATGGGCTCGTTCCCGTCCGGGGTTACCGTAATCACCACCCTGGATGACGATGGCCAAGTGGTAGGCCTCACCGCCAGCGCCTTCAGTTCCCTGTCCATGGAGCCGGCCCTGGTGCTGTTCTGCCCCAACTACAGTTCCGACTCCTATCCGGTGCTGATCAGGAACAAGCGTTTCGCCATTCATGTGCTGTCCGGCGGGCAGCAGAACGAGGCCTACGCCTTCGCCCGCAAAGGCAAGGACAAGGCCCAGGGCATCCCGTGGACCTTGAGCGAACTGGGCAACCCACTATTGCCCAACGCCAGCGCCATCATCGAGTGCGAATTGTGGCGCGAGTATGAAGGCGGTGACCACGCGATCATGGTCGGTGCGGTGAAGAATCTGATTGTGCCGCGCCAGGACGCCGGCCCGATGATCTACTGCCACGGCAAGATGGGCGCCCTGCCCGTTCTCGCCTGAGCCCTGACGCCGACCGGCAAACGGTCCTTGCTTCACGGCAATAAACAGTATTATGGTATACCAACAATTCAGCAGTCAGACCTGCCGGCCAACAACAAATCCGAGGTAAGCGTCATGAAGTTTTCCCTCTTCATCCATATGGAGCGTTGGGACGAAAGTGTCAGTCATCGCCAGCTGTTCGAAGACCTGAGCGAACTGACCCTGCTGGCCGAGGCCGGCGGCTTCAGCACCGTCTGGATTGGCGAGCACCACGCCATGGAATACACCATTTCCCCGAGCCCGATGCCGCTGCTGGCGTATCTCGCGGCTAAAACCAGCACCATTCACCTCGGCGCCGGCACCATCATCGCGCCGTTCTGGCACCCGTTGCGGGTCGCCGGGGAATGCGCCCTGCTGGACGTGATCAGCAATGGCCGGATGGAAGTCGGCCTGGCCCGTGGCGCCTACCAGGTGGAGTTCGACCGCATGGCCGGCGGCATGCCGGCCTCCTCCGGCGGCCAGGCGCTACGGGAAATGGTTCCCGTGGTGCGCGCTCTGTGGCAGGGCGACTATGCCCATGATGGCGAGATCTGGAAATTTCCCACCTCCACCAGCGTGCCCAAGCCGATCCAAAAGCCCAACCCGCCGATGTGGATCGCCGCCCGCGACCCGGACTCGCACAACTTCGCCGTGGCCAATGGCTGCAATGTGATGGTCACGCCGCTGATGAAGGGCGACGAGGAAGTGCTGGACCTGAAGAACAAGTTCCAGGCCGCGTTGGACAACAACCCCGAGGTCCCGCGCCCGCAACTGATGGTGCTGCGCCACACCCACGTGCATGCGGTTGACGACCCTGACGGTTGGAAGGTCGGGGCCAGCGCGATCTCGAAATTCTATCGGACCTTCGACGCCTGGTTCGGCAACAAGCAGGTGCCGGTCAATGGCTTCCTGGCGCCGAGTCCGGAAGAGAAGTTCGCCGAGCGGCCTGAGTTCGCCCTGGAGAATATCCGCAAGAACACCATGATCGGCACACCGCAGGAAGTCATTGCGCGGATCCGTTATTACCAGGAACTGGGGGTCGACGAGTTCAGCTTCTGGTGCGACAACAGTCTGCCCCACAGCGAGAAGAAAAAGTCTCTGGAGCTGTTTATCCAACAGGTTGTGCCGGCGTTTCGCTGAGTCCTGGTCTCGACCGCAACGGTAGGAACAGGCGGTCGAGGCTCGATTGCGCGCGGTGAAGGTGACGCTGCAATGGGTGTCAGGTAGCCCGCGTTAGCGTTGACGACCATCGCCAGCACGCTCGCGCCTACAGGTTTCGTTGCAGGCTCGGGATCATGGCGCCTTGCGTTCGAAAATCGCCCCCTCGATCCCCAGCACCTCGCGATTGTCCGAGTAGATCCCGACGCCCTTCTCCCACACCGCCTTGATCGAATGGTCGGCGCAGCGGATCCGATAGTTGAGCTCGAACGCCTCCTGCCGCGACAAGGCGTATTGCACCTCGCGCCAGACGTAATCGGCATCCTGCGGATGAATCAGGCTGTTGTAGGTGAAGTCATGGTTGTCCACCAGGCGCTGCGCCGGATAACCGGTCAGTTGCAGGCAGCCGGCGCTGACGAACTCCATGGTCCAGTCGCGATTATTACGCCCGCGATAAATCAGCCCGGGCATGCTGTCCAGCAGGCTCAGGGTGCTGCGCTGGCTGGCCTGCAGGGCAATTTCCCGGCGTTTGTGCGCGGTGACATCGCCGACCGCCAGGTAAAAACCGTCGGCGCCGCGCTTGAGATTGACCTCGAACCAGCGCAGCTCACCCGAAGGGTGGACGAAACGCAGGCGCTGGTTAAAGGCCGTCTCGGGGCGTCGGCGCAATGCCTGGAGCGCCTGGCGCCATAACGGCCGGTCCTCCTGATGCACGTAGTCGACCAGCGGCTGCTGGGCGTCCGGGGTGTTCATCAAGGCAACCCAGGCGCTATTGCAGCGGGCGATCCGCGCATCGTCGCCAAGTTCCAGCAGTGCCACCGGGAAGCGGTCCAGCGCCGCCTCCGCCGGCTCGTTCAACAGCGATTCGAGCAATGATCCGCGCTTATCCATGGCTAATGACGCTCCTCTGGTCGCCGGCTACCGGCGTTGTGCACCCAGGCCGCGAGTTCCAGGCGCGAGTGCTGGTTCAACTTCTGCAGGAGATTCTTCACGTAGATTTTCACCGTACCGTCGCTGATCCCCAGCTCGCGGGCGATCTGCTTGTTGCTCATGCCGGCGGCGATCAACGCCAGTGTCTGGCCTTCGCGCTCAGTCAGGCCGCCGGGCTCCACCCGCGGGGGTGCCGGGGCGGATTCGCCCTGCCCAGCCAACAGCGAAACCAGGCTGTCGTCGAGGACAATCGCGCCCTTGTTGCAGTTGCGCATATAGGCCAGCAGCGCATCGGGCTCGGTCTCCTTGAGCACATAACCATTGGCGCCCAGGCGCAGTGCGGCCAACAGTTCGCCACGGTCCATCGATGCCGTCAGCACCACGATCTGACAGCCGAGGCGCAGCTGGCGCAACTCGTCGAGCACCTGCAAACCGCTGAGGCCGGGCATGTGCAAATCCAGCAGGACCTGCTGCGGTGCCAGGCTCAGCGCCAGGTTGATACCTTCACGACCGCTGGCCGCCTGGCCCACCACCTCGAAATCGTCACTGGCGGCGAACAACTGCGCCAGCCCCTTGCGGAACAGCGGATGGTCATCGATCAGTAACAAGGTCGTGCAGTCCATTGAAACTCCCCTCGGGGTGGTCTGGGTGGCGGGAAAGGCCCAGGTGCACGCGCACACCATGGGGCCGGATCGGTTCGATGGACAGTCGCGCGCCGATGCTGCTGGCCCGTTCACGAATGATCTCCAGGCCGAAATGATTGTCTGCGCCACAGGCCTGGCTCAGTCCGATGCCGTCATCTTCCACCGCGACCGAGACTTCGCCCTCCTGGCTCTGGCGCAGTTCGATGCGCACGTGCCGCGCATGGGAATGGCGCACCGCGTTGGCCAGGGCCTCGCGGATGATCTGCAAGATCTGCAATTCGGTTTCCGGGTTCAAGGCATCGTCGGCCAGGCGGTTGTCCAGTTCGAAAACAATGATGCAACGCCGGGAAAACTCCGCCACCGAGTCCGCCAGGGCCTGGCGCAGCGAACGCCCGTCCATGGTCAGCCGGGCGCTGGTGATCAATTCGCGGACCTGGCGCTGCAACTGGCTGAGGCCGCTGCGCAGCTCACCCAGCGCGGCGTCCACCTGCACCGGCTCGCCCAGGCGCGATTGCAGCAGGCGCGCCTGGAACGACAGGTAGCCCAGTTGCTGGGCCACCGAGTCATGGAGCTCCCGGGCCAGCGCGCCGTACTGAGAGGTGGCGTGCTTGCGCTGCTGCTCGCGCTTGTGCCGTAGCAGCTGCACCGTGACCCCGACCGCCCGCGCCGTCTCCTCCAGCAGTTGGCGCAAGGTCCGGCCGAGCGGGCCCGGGGCATCGAGCAACAACAGGCCGCGCTGCGCCGTGCCCGCCTCCGGCAAGGCACAGAGCAGGCGATACGTGCCATGCCGGCGACACGCCATGCACGGTTGCGGCAACTCGCTGACGGCACCACCGCGCCAGGGACAGTTCGCCTCGCCCTGGCACAGGCGAGTCAATTGCTTGCGGGACGGGCCCAGGTCCTCGTCACCGAGCATCAGATTCAACCGGTGACCGGGCAACAGTGCTTCGAAACGGTCCAGCAGACGTGGCCAGGCACCGTCAGCGTGCATCAGGCACAGCGGCAACTCGGCCAGCAGCCCGCGCACCTGGCGGACTTGCCCGGGGCTCACGCGCTGAAACCAGCGGGCCCACCACTGTGGTCGTGTTCGCACTGTCGATGACTCCCCGTCCGCTGGCTCAACCCTGGTTGCAAGCGAGCAACTTCCATGCCCCGCAGGCCAATAACGACGAGCTATCTCCAAAGAGGTACTGCTTCTTTCGGATTGAGTGGAATTTCCTTCTGGGAAACTATCTTCCCCAGCAAGAAACAAGTCAGCCAGGAACGCCACCATGATGGATAGACCCAGCGCCGCCCCCGACCGGCTTCACAGCCTCCCCGTCTACCGGGAACCCCGGCCCCGCGAGGCGGCTCGCCGACACCTCGTCGTCAGGCAATCGGCGACGTTCGGCACAGCCTTTGTCGAAGGGCTCGACCAGCCGTTGCTGTTGAATGCCCAGAGCCGGGACTTTCCCTCGCGCCTCACCGGCCTGCTGGCCGATGCCACCGTCGGTTACCACCTGTACATCCTCGGCGACGAAGCCTTCATCTGGCAGGTCCATGACCAGGCCCGCGGCGCCGGGCTGCACGATGACGAAATCGATATGACCCTCTCGGCCCCTGGCAGCCGCCGGGTCTATTGCGTGCACTGCGGGCTGACCCAGACCGCCAGCGCGGCGGACCGCTTCAACTGCATCGGTTGCCAGGTGCAACTGGGAGTCCGCGCGCACTTTTCCAAACGCCTGGGTGCCTACCTCGGGGTCTGCGACGACGCCGACCGCCCCTACGCCGGAGCCGGCTCATGAGCGCACCGTTGCAAGTCCGGGTCAGCGCGGCGCGCCTACTCACGCCGCTGGTCCGTGAGTTCACCCTGGTGCCTTGCAGCGGCCGCTTGCCGGGCTTCTCTTCGGGCAGTCACGTACAGGTTCATCTGCCGTTGGGCGAGCGAACCCTGCGCAATGCCTACTCGCTGACCAGCGACCCGGCCGACAACCGCCAGTACCGTATCGCCGTGCGTCTGCAAGAAGCATCGCGGGGGGGCTCACGCTACCTGCACCAGCAGGTCGAAGTCGGTGACCGCCTGACCCTCTCACCACCGGCCAATCTGTTTGCCCCGCACTCCAGCGCGCAGTTGCACATTCTGATTGCCGGCGGTATCGGCATCACTCCGTTCATGGCCTATCTCGATGCCCTGCAACGGCGCCAGGCAAAGGTCGAACTGCACTACCTCTACCGACCGGGCCTGACCGATGCCTATCTCGACGAGTTGCGCGAACGCCTGGGCCCGCGCCTGCAGCGTTATCCGGCGGGTACGCCTTGCGACCTGGCGACGATCCTGCGCGACCGGCCCCTGGGCAGCCATGTCTACACCTGCGGCCCGCAGCGCCTGCTCGATGCCGTACGGGAAACCGCGAGCCACCTGGGCTGGCCCGCCAGCCGCGTGCATTGGGAAGCCTTCAACGCCGCACAGCCCGGGCAGCCCTTCGAGCTGGAACTGGCCCGCAGCGGACTCAAGCTTCAGGTCAGCGCCGAGCAAAGCCTGCTCGAAGCCCTGGAGAGCGCCGGCATCGCGCCGCCCAGCCTGTGTCGCGGCGGGGTCTGCGGCCAGTGCATGACCCGCCATCTGCACGGCGAGATCGAACACCGCGACAACTTCCTGAGCCACGCCGAGCAGGCTGAGTTCCTCATGCCCTGTGTCTCGCGCGGCTGTGGCCCGCGGGTTTTGCTAGACCTCTAGGAGTCGACCATGTCCGTTCAATTCAGCCCACTGCAGACCTATCGAGAGCCCTTCAGCTTTCGCAACAGCCCCGAGGCCATCCGGCGCTTTCCGTTCCCCTTCAGCGAGGACAGCTACCTGTATTCGGTGAACATCGAACCGGCAAATTCGAAGGACCCCGGCTCGATCTACGAACACTGGTTCGATATCGACGAGCACTACCGCTCGGAGATAGCCGAACGCGCCCGGGTCCTCGACCAGGACCCACGCCGTTACCTGGTACTGCCGCACATGCAGGAAGCCGCCTGGGACGCCTTGGAAATGCTGATGGAGAAGCTCGCCGCCGCTTATCCGCAGGGCTTCGAGCTCGACCGCGACGGCCCACACTGGCACTGGCGCAACAAGGCCCTGGCGATCGACCAGCGCTTCACCTTCGGCGATGCCACGACCCTGCCGTGCGAGCCGCTGGAGTACATCACCCGTCAGGTCCAGGGCGACTTCGCCTTGCTCGACCAGCGCGACGGCGACCTGTTCATGGATGCCGGCATGGTCACCAGCCCGGCGGACTGGTCGCTGGCCTTCGATGCCGGGATGAGCTTCAAGCAATGGCATTCGCCGGTGCCCATGGCCCACCAGATGGGCATCTTCGAGCGGGCCCTGAAGTACCTGCTCAATGTCCCGGTAGGCCAACCGGTGCGGCGTCTGAACTGGACACTGACGATCAACCCGCGCCTGGACTCCTCGCCGGAAACCTTCCACGAATGGGGCGCCGACCGTGGCAGCGTGACGGCCGAAAACGCCGGTCGCCTGGTGCACCTGCGGGTCGAACTGCAACTGATGGCGCGCCTGCCACGCAGCAACGGCCTGATGTTCAGCATCCGCACCTACCTGATCAGCCTTGACGAACTGGTCAGCCAGCCCGGCTGGGGCTGCCGCCTGCACCGCGTGCTGCGCGACCTGCCCGAGCCGATCGCCGACTACAAGGGCATGACCCGCTACCGAGAGACCTTGGTCAAGTGGCTGAGCCGCTTCGACCCCGACGCCTGATCGCTTTGATCCCTTACCCACCTTTGACCGACAAGGACCCGCATATGGCTCATTCATGGCGCATTTCCGCACTCGCCGAGCGTCACCGCGCACTCGGCTCGAACCTGGAAGACTGGAACGGCATGGGCACCGCCTGGACCTACGCCAGCGACCTGGCCGATCACCACGAGGCGATCCGCACCCGGGCCGGCCTGATGGACGTCTCCGGGCTGAAAAAAGTCCACTACGTCGGCCCCCACGCCGAGAGCCTGCTGCAATGGGCGACCACCCGCGATATCAGCAAGCTGTATCCGGGCAAATCGGTGTACGCCTCGATGCTCGACGAGGACGGCAAGTTCGTCGACGACTGCATCGTCTACCGCACCGGGCCCAACGCCTTCATGGTGGTGCATGGCGCCGGCAGCGGCCATGAAATGCTGGTGCGTTCGGCCCAGGGCCGGCAGGTCGCGGTGCTGTTCGACGATGACCTGCACGACCTGTCGCTGCAAGGCCCGCTGGCGGTGGACTTTCTTGCCGAGCACGTGCCCGGCATTCGCCAGTTGCCCTACTTCCACCACCTGCAGACCCGGCTGTTCGAGCGCCCGGTGATGATCTCGCGCACCGGCTACACCGGCGAGCGCGGCTACGAGATCTTCTGCAAGGCCGCCGATGCGCCCTTGCTCTGGGACCAGATCCTCGAACAGGGCGCCGGCCTGGGCATCATCCCCTGCGCCTTTACCGCCCTGGACTGGTTGCGGGTAGAGAGCTCGCTGATGTTCTTCCCCTACGACAATTCGCAGATGTACCCCTTCGCCAATGAGAAGCCCGGCGACACGCTCTGGGAAATGGGCCTGGAGTTCACCGTCTCGCCGGAAAAACGCGACTTTCGCGGCGCCGAGGAACACCGCCGCTTGCAGGGCCACGAGCGCTTCAAAATCACTGGCCTGCTGCTCGACGGCGTACGCGCCGCCGAGGCCGGCGACACCCTCTGGCAAGGCGATAAGCAAGTCGGCGTGGTCACCTGCGGCATGTATTCACGCTTGAGCAAACGCTCCATGGCAATCGCCCGCATGAACCTCGCCTGCGCCGTGCCAGGTATCGCCCTGCGGGTGCGCGGCAGCCTGGAAACCGGCGCCGTCAGCCACGCCCTGCCCTTCGACGATCCGCAGAAAACCAAACGCACCGCCAAGGGCTGAGCCACCCCAGGAGTTTCCATGGACCATCCAGAGCCACACTACATTCTCAAGATCACCTGCCCGGCCACCTCCGGCATCGTCGCGGCGGTCACCTCCTGCCTGGCCGGGCAAAACTGTTACATCAGCGAGCTGGCGCAGTTCGACGACGAGTTCACCGGGCGTTTCTTCATGCGTGCGGTGTTCCGCTTCAACAAAGGTTCGAGCGCCGACATCGGCGCACTACGCGAAGGCCTCGGCGGTCTGGCCGGCGGCTTCGACATGCAGTGGGAGTTGTTCAGCGGCGCCGAGCCGACGCGGGTGCTGCTGATGGTCAGCAAGTTCGACCATTGCCTGACCGACCTGCTCTATCGCCACCGCAAGGGCGAGATGGACATGACCATCACCGCCATCGTCTCCAACCACCTGGAGCTGCGGCCGATGGCCGAGCGCGAGGGTATCCGCTTCATCTACCTGCCGGTGACCCAGGACAGCAAGGCCGGGCAGGAAGCCGAACTGCTGCGCATCGTCGAGGAAACCCGTACCGACCTGGTGGTGCTCGCCCGCTACATGCAGATCCTCTCCGACGACCTGTGCCGCAAGCTGTCGGGCCGCGCGATCAATATCCACCACTCGTTCCTGCCGGGGTTCAAGGGCGCCAAGCCCTATCACCAGGCCTACGAGCGTGGCGTGAAGCTGATCGGCGCCACCGCCCACTACGTCACCAGCGACCTCGACGAGGGGCCGATCATCGAACAGGAAATCCAGCGCGTCGACCACACCCACCGGCCCGACTCGCTGGTCGCCATCGGCCGCGACACCGAAACCGTCGCGCTGTCCAAGGCGCTGAAATACCACCTGGAACACCGGGTCTTCATCAACCAGGACAAGACAGTGATTTTTCGCTGAGCGCCGACTCCATCATTACGAGGCACGATCATGACTTTACGCGTGGCAATCATCGGCGCCGGCCCTTGCGGCATGGCGCAACTTCGAGCCTTCCAGTCGGCCCGCGACCAGGGCGCCGAGATCCCCGAACTGGTCTGCTACGAGAAGCAGAGCGACTGGGGCGGCATGTGGAACTACACCTGGCGCACCGGCCTCGACGAGCACGGCGAGCCGGTGCACGGCAGCATGTACCGCTACCTGTGGTCGAACGGCCCGAAGGAATGCCTGGAGTTCGCCGACTACACCTTCGAAGAACATTTCGGCCGTCCCATCGGCTCCTACCCGCCACGGGAAGTGCTCTGGGACTACATCAAGGGCCGCGTGGAAAAAGCTGGAGTGCGCCCGTATATCCGCTTCAACAACGTGGTGCGCCAGGTCAACTTCGACGCCGCCAGTGGTCGCTTCACGGTCCAGGCCCATGACTACAACCTGGACGTGCAGACCAGCGAGACCTTCGACTACGTGATCAACGCCTGCGGTCATTTTTCCACGCCCAAGGTGCCGCACTTCGAGGGCTTCGAGCAGTTCGCCGGACGCATCCTGCACGCCCATGACTTTCGCGAGGCGCTGGAATTCAAGGGCAAGGACCTGCTGATCGTCGGCAGCAGCTACTCGGCCGAGGACATCGGCTCGCAGTGCTACAAATACGGCGCCCGCAGCATCACCAGTTGCTACCGCAGCGCGCCGATGGGCTACCAATGGCCGGCCAACTGGGAGGAAAAACCACTGCTGCAACGCCTGGAACACAACCGCGCCTATTTTGCCGACGGCAGCAGCAAACACATCGACGCGGTGATCCTCTGCACCGGTTACCAGCATCACTTCCCGTTCCTGCAGGACGAACTCTGCCTCAAGACCGACAATCGCCTGTGGCCGATGAACCTGTACAAGGGCGTGTTCTGGGAACCCAACCCCCGGATGATCTACCTCGGCATGCAGGACCAGTGGTACTCCTTCAACATGTTCGACGCCCAGGCCTGGTACGCCCGCGACGTCATCCTCGGACGCATCGCCCTGCCGTCCCGGGCCGAGATGGTCGCCGACAGCCGCCAATGGCACGAACGCGAGCAGACCCTGGAAACCAACCAGCAGATGTTCGAATACCAGGGCGCCTATATCCAGCAACTGGTGGACGCCACCGACTACCCCGATTTCGACATTGCCGCGGTCAACGACACCTTCCTGCACTGGAAGCACGACAAGGCCGAAAACATCATGGGTTATCGCGACAAGTCCTACCGTTCGCTGATGACCGGCACCCAGTCGCCGCCCCATCACACGCCCTGGCTGCACGCGCTGGACGATTCCATGGCCGCCTACCTCGGCGAACCGTCCACCTCGATCCAGTCGGTTGGCTGACACGGGAGTCGCAGCATGCACGCACCACGTGTTTCGCAGCCCCGGGAGCCCGGGCTGTTTGCCCGGACCGCGACGCAAGAGCGTTACCGGGTGGCCGGCGGCGGCGTCAGCCTGGTGGCCCTGGCGCCCGGCGACACCCTGCAAGTGATCGACGTCGAAGGCCTGCAACCCTGCGAGTTGCTGGCCCTGACCGCCAGCGGCCACAGCGCCCTGGCGCAATGGGCGCTGGCCGCGACGCCAGGCGGCGAGTTTATTGCCGCGCGACTGGCCGAAGCGACCCTGCACAGCCGGCGTATTCTCCAGGCCCTGCACAAGCGCGGCATCGATCCACGCTCACTGCCGCGCGCCGCCTCGCTCTGGGGCGACGACAGCGCCGCCGGCCACAGCCGCCGCTTTGTCGCCAGTGACCCGCTGCTGGTGCTGGTCGCCGCCCCCGCCGGTCCCCACGCCGTCGACCGGCAATACCGGCCCAGCGAGCTGCGGCTGATGGTCGAGCGGGCCAACCCATCGCCGCTGTGGCTGCCCGAACTGCCCGAGCCATTGGGCGAACTGGTGGACGAGTTCACCGTGCGCGCCGGCAGCGCCCAGGGCTACAGCGTCAGCAAAGGCCAATACATCCAGGTGCTGGATGTCGCCGGCCGGCAGTGCTCGGACTTTGTCGCCTTCGACCGACGGGCGCTGGATCGCGGTCTGGAACTGGACCTCGACCAGACCGTCACCCGCACCCTGAACGGCAGCGCCTACCCGGCGCCAGGGCTGTTCTCGAAGTTCTTCGACCGGCAGATGCAGCCCATGCTCGAAGTGGTGCGCGACACCGTCGGTCGCCACGACGCCTTCGCCCTGGCCTGCGCCGCCCGCTATTACGAGAGCCAGGGCTATTTCGGGCACGACAACTGCAGCGACAACCTCAGCCGCGCCCTCGCCCCCCATGGCGTACAGGCGCGCAGTGGCTGGCCGGCGATCAACTTCTTCTTCAACACCGCGATCGACGCCCACCAGCAGATGACCCTCGACGAACCCTGGTCGCGTCCCGGCGACTATGTGCTGCTCAAGGCCATGACCGACCTGGTTTGCGGCAGCTCCTCGTGCCCCGACGACATCGACCCGGCCAATGGCTGGAATCCGACCGATATCCATATCCGCGTCTACCGCGAACAGGAGCGTTTTTCCATCGCCATGAGCACTCGAAGCACGGCCGACGCCGACCCGATCCTCACCCGCGAATCGGGCTTTCACAGCCGCACCCGCGCCCTCACCGGCAGCTTCACCGACTACCGCAACTGGTGGCTGGCGCTGCGCTACGACGGTTTCGGTGCCATCGACGAATACCTCGGCTGCCGCGAGCGCGTGGCGCTGATGGACCTGACGGCCCTGCGCAAGTTCGAGATCCTCGGCCCGGACGCCGAAGCCCTCCTGCAGTACTGCCTGACCCGCGACGTGCGGCGTCTGGCGGTCGGCCAGGTGGTGTATTCAGCGATGTGCCATGAACACGGCGGCATGCTCGACGACGGCACCCTGCTGCGCCTGGGCCCGGACAATTTCCGCTGGATCTGCGGGGAGGACTATGCCGGCGTCTGGCTGCGGGAACAAGCGGCGAAGCTGGGCATGAAAGTCTGGGTCAAGTCGGCCAGCGAGCAGATCCACAACCTCTCGGTCCAGGGCCCGCTGAGCCGTGAACTGCTTAAACAGATAATCTGGACTCCAGCGACCCAGCCAAGCCTGGAAAGCCTCGGCTGGTTCCGCTTCCTGGTCGGCCGCCTGGACGGCTACGACGGTTGCCCGCTGATGATTTCCCGCACCGGCTACACCGGCGAGCTGGGCTATGAAGTCTGGTGCCAGCCGCAGGACGCCGAACAGGTCTGGGACCGGATCTGGCAACTGGGCCAACCGCTGGGCATCGTCCCCCTGGGCCTGGAAGCCCTGGACATGCTGCGCATCGAAGCCGGGCTGATCTTCGCCGGCTACGAATTCAGCGACCAGACCGATCCCTTCGAAGCCGGGATCGGTTTCAGCGTGCCGCTCAAGAGCAAGACCGACGATTTCATCGGTCGCGATGCGCTGTTGCGGCGCAGTGCCCAGCCCCGCCACAAATTGGTGGGCCTGCAACTGAGCGGCAACGAAGGCGCCCACCACGGCGATGCGGTCTATCGCGGCCGGGCCCAGGTCGGCGTGATCACCAGCGCCTGCCGCTCGCCCCTGCTGGGCAGCAATATCGCCCTCTGTCGCATGGATGTGGCCTGTGCCGAGATCGGCACGGAGCTTGAGGTCGGCAAGGTCGATGGCCTGCAGAAGCGCATCAGCGCCACGGTCACACCGGCGATCTTCTATGACCCGGACAAAAGCCGGGTGCGCAGTTGATCGGCATAACGAGCAAGTACGCCAACTGACTTTGACTGCCCAACGCCCCTCCACTCAGACATGGGAATACCAAGATGGAAGCGACGACGTTCGAGACCGTACCGCCAGCCCCCGCCGCGGTCGGCAGCCTGCACCGCAAGATCGATTGGCGCGGGGCCTTCTGGGTCGCCAGCGGCGTGCCCGCGCTGGTGCTGTTCTCCATTGGCGCAATTGCCGCCACCGTGGGCAAACCGGCCTGGATCGTCTGGATCGTGTCGATCCTGTTCGGCTTTATCCAGGCCTTCACCTATGCCGAAATCGCCGGGCTGTTCCCGCACAAATCCGGTGGTGCCTCGGTCTACGGGGCCATCGCCTGGGTTCGCTACAGCAAGCTGATCGCTCCGGTGTCGGTGTGGTGCAACTGGCTGGCCTGGTCGCCGGTGCTGGCGATCGGTTCGGGACTGGCGGCCGGCTATATCCTCACCGCGCTGTTTCCGGCGGATGCGCTGATCAATACCTGGCAGTTCACCCTGCTCGACCTGGGCTGGGTCAAAAGCGGCCTGTCACTGCGTATCAACGCCACCTTCGGCATCGGCCTGCTGATCCTGCTGGGGGTGTTCGCCGTGCAGCACGGCGGCATCCTGCGTTCGGCACGGCTGACCCTGGTGCTGGGCGCGACCTCGCTGATTCCGCTGTTGCTGGTGGGCCTGGTGCCGCTGCTGACCGGTGACGCGGCGCGGATCAACTTCCTGCCACTGTTCCCGCTGGCTCATGACGCCGCCGGGCAAGTGATCGACGGGCCCTGGGACATGTCCGGCTGGTCGTTGATGGCCGGCGGGCTGTTCATGGCCGCCTGGTCGACCTACGGCTTCGAGACCGCCGTGTGCTACACCCGGGAATTCAAGGATCCCAAACGCGACACCTTCAAGGCGATCTTCTACGCCGGGCTGCTCTGCATCCTGGTCTTCACCCTGGTGCCGCTGGCCTTCCAGGGCAGCCTTGGGCTCGGCCAACTGGTGACCCCGGCGGTGCTCGATGCCAGCGGCGCGGTGGTCACCCCGGCCGTCTACAGCGGCCTGTTGTCGCCAGCGATCTACAGCGGCATGGGCGTCGGCCAGGTCATGGCCGACAGCATCGGCGGCGGCAAGCTGGTGGCCAATGTCGTGCTGATCATGCTGATACTCGCCACCCTGCTGGCGATCATGACGTCGATGTCCGGCTCCTCGCGCACCTTGTACCAGGCCTCGGTGGACGGCTGGCTGCCCAAGTACCTGGGGCGGACCAACGAACACGGCGCGCCGACGGCGGCGATGTGGACCGACTTGACGTTCAATATGCTGCTGTTGCTGATGTCCGACTATGTGTTCGTCCTCGCGGCGTCCAATGTCAGTTACATCATCTTCAACTTCCTCAACCTCAACGCCGGTTGGATTCACCGCCTGGACCGCCCGGACTGGGCCCGTCCGTACAAGGCGCCGACCCTGCTGCTGGCGGCCGGCGCGGTGTTGAGCTTCGTCAACCTGGCGTGCATGGGGATGGGCGCGGATATCTGGGGTGCCGGTACGCTGTTCACCGGCCTGTTGCTGGCGCTGCTGATCATTCCGGTGTTTGTCGTGCGCCATTACTGGCAGGACAAGGGCCGTTTCCCGGAAGCGATGCTGACCGACCTGCATATCCAGGCCGACGCCGGACTCAAGCGCGCGGGTGTGCTGCCTTATGTCACACTGGTCGCCGGCGTGCTGGTGGTATATTTCTGCCACCGCCTGGCGGCCTGAGCGGCCTGAAGGACAAACCTGTCCTGGCCGGCGCTACCGGCCAGGACAGGATGATCTCGATCCCTGTAGGAGCCAGCTTGCTGGCGATAGCGGCCGATCAGTCGATGCAAGGCTCACTGGCCTCATCGCCAGCAAGCTGGCTCCTACAGGTTTGGCGGTGTCTTCAAGCGCCCCATTGGGGCAAAGGCGCCTGGCTCCATTTTTTTCTCTACCCAGACCATGGTGACGCATTCGATGAATTCTTCCCTTGCACCGGCCCGCGACATCGACGGCAAGGCCATCGCCGCCCAGGTGCTCAATGAAGTCCGCGACGAGATCGCCGACCTGGCCCGGCAAGCCATTTACCCCGCGCTGGCCGTGGTCCTGGTGGGCGAAGACCCGGCCAGCCAGGTCTATGTGCGCAATAAATTGCTGCGCGCCGAAGAAGTCGGCATCCGTTCGCTGGAACATCGCCTGCCGGCAAGCACCGGCCAGGCCGAGCTGCTGCAACTGATTGCCGGGCTGAACGCCGATCCGACGGTGAACGGCATCCTGGTGCAACTGCCGTTGCCGGCGCATATCGAGGAGCATGCGGTGATCCAGGCCATCGACCCGCTCAAGGATGTCGACGGTTTTCATCGGGAAAACGTCGGCGGCCTGGTCCACGGCGCCGAGGTGCTGACGCCCTGCACACCCAGTGGCTGCATGCGCCTGTTGCAGGAAACCTGCGGCGATCTGCGCGGCAAGCACGCGGTGGTTATCGGCCGTTCGAATATCGTCGGCAAACCCATGGCGACCCTGCTGCTGCAGGCCGATTGCTCGGTCAGCGTGGTGCACTCGCGCAGCGTCGATGCGCCGGCCTTGTGCCGGTTGGCGGATATCGTGGTCGCCGCCGTGGGGCGCCCGCAGTTGATCGATGCCAGTTGGCTCAAGCCGGGGGCGGTGGTGATCGACGTGGGGATCAATCGGATTGAAACCGAGACCGGCACCCGCCTGGTGGGGGATGTCGACTATGCCAGCGCCCGGATGGTGGCCAGCGCCATCACCCCGGTGCCGGGCGGAGTCGGGCCGATGACCATTGCCTATCTTTTGAAAAACACCGTGATCGCCACGCAGTTGCAGCGATCCCGGTAAGCGCTTGCTGTTGTGCTGTCCTCGCAGACGCCATCGCTGGCAAGCCGGCTCCCACAGGATTTGTGTCGTACGCAAATCGGTAGTCGACACTGATCCCCTGTAGGAGCCGGCTTGCTGGCGATGCGATGTCAGCCGTTACACCGTTTCACGGGCAGCCAGCCATCGACCGGCACAGCGGATCCAGGCTCAATGGTTGTAAGCCCGCTCATTGTGCTCGGCCAGGTCCAGCCCCATCTCCTCCACCGACTCATCGGCACGCAAGCCGATCAACGCCTTGATCACCTTGAGAATCACCCAGCTGACGACAAAGCAGTAGACCGTGGTCAGCGCCACGCCCTTGATCTGCGCCAGGACCTGCCCGCCGAGGGTCACGCCTTCCACCAGGCCGCCCATCGACGGTACGCAGAACACCCCGGTCAACACCGCGCCAATCATCCCGCCGATACCATGCAGGCCGAACACATCGAGGCTGTCGTCATAACCGAAGCGCCTTTTCAACACGGTCACGCTCAAATAGCAGAACACCCCGCACAGCAGACCAATGGCCAGGGCACCACCGACGCCGACATAAGCACAGGCCGGGGTGATCCCAACCAACCCGGCCAAGGCACCGCTGGCCAGACCCAGCGCACTGGGTTTACCAACCTTGAACCACTCGGTGAACATCCAGCCGAGAATGCCGGCGCAGGCGCCCAGCTGGGTATTGAGCATAACGATCCCCGAGAGCCCGTTGAGACCGCCGCCGGAGCCGATATTGAAACCGAACCAGCCAACCCAGAGCATCGCCGCGCCGGCCATGGTCAAGCTCAGGTTGTGTGCCGGCATCGGCTCGTTCTGGTAACCCTTGCGCTTGCCGAGGATCAGGCACGCGGCCAGGGCGGCGACGCCGGCGTTGATATGCACCGCGGTGCCGCCGGCAAAGTCGAGCACGCCCCAGTTGTGCATCAAGGCTCCGGAACCGCCCCAGACCATATGCGCGACCGGCGCGTAGACCAGGGTGAACCAAACCGCCATGAACAACAGCGCCGCCGAGAACTTCATGCGTTCGGCGAAGGCCCCGGCAATCAGCGCCGGAGTGATGATGGCGAAGGTCATCTGGAAGGTCACGAACACCCCTTCCGGAATATCGCCCACCAGACTGTCGGGCTTCATCCCGGCCAGAAAGGCCCGGCTCAGGCCGCCGACGAAACTGTTGAAGGTCACCTGGCCGTCGACCATGCCGCTGGTGTCGACCACCATGCTGTAGCCATAGATCACCCACAACACGCCGACCAGACCGGCCACGCCGAAGCATTGGGTGAACAGCGAGAGCATGTTTTTCGCCCGGACCAGGCCGCCGTAGAACAGCGCCAGGCCCGGCAGGCACATGAACAGCACCAGCACCGCCGCGGTGATCATCCAGGCAGTGCTGCCGGTATTGAGGGTCGGGGCGTCGGCTGCTTGCGCCACGGGTGCCAAGACACCGAGGGCGAGCAGCAGTAACAGGGACTTGCCAGGTAGACGATTGACCATTGTTGAAGCTCCTGCAAAGGGAATGGAAAGTGTCTGGCAGCGAGCAATGTGAGAGTGGGCGGGCCTTGAGGCCTCTTCGAATGTTGAACGAACACACACCGCCCTATCCGCGGGCGTCTGGCCGAACGTGGTCCTTGTAGGCGCCAGCTTGCTGGCGATAGCGGCCTTTCAGGCGATGCAAGGCTGACTGGCCTCATCGCCAGCAAGCGGGTTCCTACAGGTTTTTGCGGCGTGTTCAAGATCCCAACAGGACAATCCCGGCGTGTTCGAGTCGCCCTGTCGGAACAACTCAGTACCCCGAACCCGGAATCCACGAGGTACCGGCCAACGGCACCCGGGCCATGGCCGCCGATTCCACGGTCAAGGCCACCAGGTCCTCCGGATCGAGGTTATGCAGGTGCGACTTGCCACAGGCCCGCGCCATGGTCTGGGCCTCCAGCACCAACACCCGCAGGTAGTTGGCCAGGCGCCGCCCGCCCTCCACCGGATCAAGGCGTTTGGACAGCTCCGGGTCCTGGGTGGTGATCCCCGCCGGGTCGCGGCCGTTCTGCCAGTCGTCGTAGAAGCCGGCCGCCGAGCCGATCTTCTTCAACTCCTCATCCAGCCGCGGGTGGTTGTCGCCCAGGGCAATCAACGCCGCCGTGCCGATCGCCACCGCATCGGCGCCCAGCGCCATGGCCTTGGCCACATCGGCACCGTTGCGAATCCCGCCCGAGACGATCAACTGCACCTTGCGATGCATGCCCATCTCCTGCAACGCCTGGACCGCCTGGGGAATCGCCGGCAGGATGGGAATCCCCACGTGTTCGATAAACACTTCCTGGGTCGCCGCCGTGCCGCCCTGCATACCGTCGAGGACGATCACATCGGCGCCGGCCTTGACCGCCAGCTTGACGTCGTAATACGGCCGGCTGGCGCCGATCTTCACGTAAATCGGTTTTTCCCAATCGGTGATTTCGCGCAGCTCGGCAATCTTGATCGCCAGGTCGTCCGGGCCGGTCCAGTCCGGGTGCCGGCAGGCACTGCGCTGGTCGACGCCGATCGGCAGCGTGCGCATGCCGGCCACACGCTCGGTGACTTTCATCCCCAGCAGCATGCCACCACCACCCGGCTTGGCGCCCTGGCCAAGGACGATCTCGATGGCGTCAGCCTTGCGCAGGTCGTCCGGGTTCATGCCATAACGCGACGGCAGGTATTGATAGACCAGGTGCTGCGATTGCCCGCGTTCTTCCGGGGTCATGCCGCCGTCGCCGGTGGTGGTGCTGGTACCGGCAATGGTCGCGCCACGGCCAAGGGCCTCCTTGGCATTGGCCGACAGCGCGCCGAAGCTCATGCCGGCGATGGTCACCGGAATCTTCAGGTGGATCGGCTTCTTGGCGAAGCGGTTGCCGAGAATCACGTCGGTCCCGCATTTCTCCCGATAGCCTTCCAGCGGGTAGCGCGACACGCTGGCACCGAGCAGCAGCAAGTCATCGAAGTGCGGCAGCTTGCGCTTGGTGCCGCCACCCCGGATGTCATAGATGCCGGTTTCGGCGGCACGCTGGATTTCCTGGATGGTCAGGCGGTCGAAGGTGGCGGACTCACGCAGCACCGGAGGGGCTTTTGGGTTAACAGGGTCGCTCATGGCAGTTCTCCTCGCGTGGATCAGTACGCGGACGCGTTATCGACTTTGAAGTTGTACAGCTGACGGGCCGAGCCATAGCGTTTGAAGCTTGCGGGCGACTCATCGAAACCGGCGCGATTGAGCAGTTCCTGCAGCTCCTCCAGGTGCTCGGCGCGCATCTCTTTCTCGACGCAGTCCGAACCCAGCGACTGCACGCTACCTTTGACGTAGATGCGGGTTTCGTAGAGCGAATCGCCCAGGGCATCACCGGCATCGCCGCACACCACCAGGCGCCCGGCTTGGCCCATGAAGCAGCTCATATGGCCGATACTGCCGCCGACCACAATGTCGATGCCCTTCATCGAGATCCCGCAGCGGGCCCCGGCATCGCCCTCGATCACCAGCAAGCCGCCATGGGCGGTGGCACCCGCCGCCTGGGAGGCGCTGCCCTTGATCCGGACCATGCCGGACATCATGTTCTCGGCAACCCCGACGCCGGCATTGCCATGCACGGTGATGCTCGCCTTCTGGTTCATGCCGGCGCAGTAGTAACCGGCATGGCCCTGGATATCGATGGACACGGCCTGGTTCACACCCACCGCGAGGTTGTGCTTGCCGTTGGAATGGGTTACTACCCATTCGCGGTCTTCTACCTGATGGACCTGGTCATGCAGCGCCTGGTTGAGGTCGCGCACCGAGGCCGTGGAAAGATCGATGGTTTTCATGACGGTACTCCTTAAGCTGATTCGCGTTCCCAGAGGTACAGGGTGGCCGGCGCCGGCTCCCAGACCTTGGCCTGTTCGATACCCGGCAGGCTCGACAGCGCCTGGTATTCCGAGGCCATGGCCACGTAGTCGGCGGTTTCGGCGATGATCGCCGGCTTGCAGGCCACCGGGTCACGGATCACCGCGAAGCCGTTGCGGGTGCCGATGGCGAAGGTGAAGAAGCCGTCCAGGTCGCGCAGCGAATGGTCCAGCGCCTGTTTCAGCGAATCGCCCTGTTGCAGGCGCCAGGTCAGGTAACCGGCGGCCACTTCAGTGTCGTTGTCGGTCTCGAAGTGAATGCCTTCGCGCTTGAGTTCCTGGCGCAGGCGGAAGTGATTGGACAGCGAGCCGTTGTGCACCAGGCACAGGTCGGCGCCCGTGGAGAACGGGTGGCTGCCCTCCATGGTCACCGCGCTTTCGGTGGCCATCCGGGTGTGGCCGATGATATGGCTGCCTTTCATGCTGGCCAGGCCGAAGCGCTGGGAAATCTCCAGCGGCAGGCCCATGCCCTTGAGGATTTCGATGCTCTGCCCGGCACTCATGATCCGCACCGACGGCGCCAGTTCATTGAGCAGGGCGCGCACCGGGGCTTCGCCGGCGTGGATTTTCAGCACCACGGCACTGGCATTCTGAAACCAGTCCAGGGAACAACCCAGGCGCCCTTCCAGCGCGGCCATCAGCGGCTGCCAGTCGAAGCCCTCGCCGGTCGCCTGCAAGGTCAGCTTGAGCCAGCCGTCGGCCACTTCATCGCCGTAGATGGCAAAGCCGGCGCTATCCGGGCCACGGTCGGTCATGGCCAGCAACATCGGCTCGAACAACTCGCCGAGCCGGGCTTCCAGCTGCGGATTTTTCAGGTAAAGCCCTACGATCCCACACATATCAAGTCTCCTTCGGAGGCAGTGAACACCCGGCGCCGTAGCGGGTGCCCGAATGGTTGTCAAAACACACAGTCAGAAAAATTCGGTGTAGCGCTGGATTTCCCAGTCGGAGACATGGCGGCTGTATTCCACCCACTCCATGCGCTTGAGCTTGATGAACTCGCCAACGATTTGCGGGCCCATGACCTCGGCGAACAACGGGTCGGCTTCCAGGGCGTCGGTGGCCTCCTTGAGCGATTGCGGCAAGGTCTTGATGCCCCGCGCGGCAATCTGCTCCAGGCTCAGGCTGTAGAGGTTTTCGTTGCAGACATGCTCGACCTCCAGTTGCCGGTCGATGCCGTCCAGGCCCGCGGCGATGATCGCGGCGCTGACCAGATAGGGGTTGCAGCCGGCATCCGGCAGGCGGAATTCGAGGCGCCCGTAGGGCACGCGGACCATCGCCGAGCGGTTGTTGGCGCCGAAGGCGATAAAGGCTGGGGCCCAGGTCGCGCCGGACAGCGAGTTGCCCACCACCAGACGCTTGTAGGAGTTGACCGTTGGCGCGGCGAAGGCGCACAGCGCCGGGCCATGGGCGAGCAGGCCGGCGGCGAAGTGATAGGCCAGTTTCGACAGGCCCATGCCGCTCGGGTCGCTGGCGTCATGGAACAGGTTCTTGTTTTCGGCGCTGGCGATCGACAGGTGAAAGTGCATGCCGTTGCCGGCGCGCTTCGGATCGGGCTTGGGCATAAACGAGCAGATCATGCCCAGGTCGTTGGCGATCTCCCCGGCGGCCATGCGAAAAAAGGTGAAGCGGTCGGCCGAGGTCAGGGCATCGCTGTAGGTGTAGTTGATCTCGAACTGGCCGTTGGCGTCTTCGTGGTCGATCTGATAGACCTCGAAGTCCACTGCCTGCAGCGCTTCGGTCAGCTGCTCGAGAAACACCCGCGAACGTGACAGGCCCTTGTAGTCGTAGCAGGGTTTGTCGAGGTTATCGCTGGCGTCGACCGCTTGCAGCTTGCCCCCTGCATCACGGCGAAACAGGCTGAACTCCGGTTCCAGGCCGGTGTTGAGGGTCCAGCCCTTGTCCTGCAGGCGCTGGACTTGTTGTTGCAGGACGTAGCGGCTGTCATAGGGATGCGGTTGGCCGTCGACATGCCCGACACAGACCACGCGACCGTACCCCGGTTGCCAGGGCACCGGCGTCAGCGTCGACAGATCGCCGCGGGCCATGAAGTCCGGGCCGTGGGGCTCCATGCCCATGCCGCAGATGGCGAAACCGGCAAATCCGGCCCCTTCTTCCGCCACCGTCTTGAGCCCGCACACGGGCACCGATTTGGTTTTCGCCGCGCCATGGATATCGACAAACTGCGCAAGCACGTACTTGATCCCGTGCTTGTCGATGAGGCGCTGGGTTTCTGCTGGCAACATGGGGTCTTCACTCCTCGTGAAAAGGCAAAGTGCTAGGGATGGAGTT
The DNA here is from genome assembly GCF_059420925.1 of Pseudomonas sp. GW821-FHT03C07. Classification (NCBI taxonomy): domain Bacteria; kingdom Pseudomonadati; phylum Pseudomonadota; class Gammaproteobacteria; order Pseudomonadales; family Pseudomonadaceae; genus Pseudomonas; species Pseudomonas sp. GW821-FHT03C07. The sequence continues at coordinate 441,086 of NZ_JBWKUQ010000004.1, read as the reverse complement.
GACGCTCTCAACCTTCTTTATTCCGCAGAAGAAAGTTAATTTCCCTTCAGGAATGCAAAGCCCTTGCCAAGTTCAGTCATGCCGAGGTGCGGCATCAGTAACCGCGCATTTGCGCTGTATATATGGGAAAATTGTTTTCCTTGTGGGAATACACCCCATTGGCGAGCCACGCAGGTGGCTGCCTTGCACTTTCCTAGTGCGAAACTAATATTATTGAACAGAAAGCGTGCAGGTCCCGATGAATATGCCGAACGAGCTCGAACCGCGTCTCAAGCTGGAGCAGTACCTGGGCATGCAGATCAAGCGCCAGCGCCTGGCGCAGGACCTGAAACTGTCCGATGTGGCGAAGATCGCCGGCATCAGCCAGGGTATGTTGAGCAAGATCGAAAACGCCCAGGTGTCCACCAGCCTCGATACCCTGAGCCGCCTGTGCGACGTGCTCGGGCTGCCGATGTCCAAGCTGTTCAGCCAGTACGACCAGCAAGGTGGCAGTGCCCTGCTGGTCAAGGCCGACCAGGGCATGGAGGTGGTGCGCCGGGGCACGGAGAAAGGCCACACCTATCATCTGCTCAACCATACCCGTGGGCCGAAGAAGAGCTTCGAGGCGTATATGGTCAGCATGGATGACGCCAGCGAGGAGTTTCCGACCTTCTCCCATCCCGGCACCGAATTCCTCCACCTGCTCGAAGGCGAGCTGATCTACCGCCACGGTAATCAGCTGTACCGCATGGAAGCCGGCGACAGCCTGACCTTCGAAGGCGAAGTGCCCCACGGTCCCGAGCAATTGGTGCAGGTGCCGATCCGCCTGCTGTCGATCATGAACTACGGCAACGGCAACGAATAAACCCCTGAGGTCCTTGAGCCTTGCGGGTGCCTGTGCGGGTGCTATCGCCGGCAAGCCGGCTCCCACAAAGCCGGGTTGCGCCACATCAATATCGTCCTGCGCAAAACCTGTAGGAGCTGGCTTGCCGGCGATGAGGCCAGTAAGCCTTCCACAAAGCCGGGTTGCGCCACATCAATATCGTCCTGCGCAAAACCTGTAGGAGCTGGCTTGCCGGCGATGGGGCCAGTAAGCCTTGCATCGTCTGATCGGCCGCCATCGCTGGCAAGCCAGCTCCTACAAGGGCCCGTTGCGGCTCCAAAACCGCCCTCTCTTGACTTCCCCCGCGCACGATCGCCTGAAACGGCGTCGTATCCTGCGCTATTTCCTGCCAGTTAAAAAACTTTCAGAAACCTCTGGACGTCCCCTGCGCATTTCCCCTATAAAGCCGCTATTGGGAATATTTTATTCCCCATAAGAAAAAACGCTTCAAAAATGAAGCTCGCTTCAACGTTGTTTTTTATCGCCCTGCGATGAGCTGCCGCCACCCTCCCGAGGACGCGTCATGCAACACGACAAAAACCATTTCATCATCAAGATAAGCTGTCCGGCGGTGTCCGGGATCGTCGCCGCCGTCACCACTTACCTGGCGGACAACGGTTGCTACATCGGGGAGATGGCGCAATTCGACGACGAGTTCAGCGGCCAGTTTTTCATGCGCGCGGTGTTCCGCTTCAACGACGGCCTGGCCGCCGCCATCGAGCCGCTCAAGGCCGGCTTCGCCGACGTGGCCAAGGCCTTCGACATGGCCTGGGAGCTGCACGATACGCGCCAGCCGATGCGCGTGCTGCTGATGGTCAGCAAGTTCGACCATTGCCTCACCGACCTGCTCTACCGCTACCACAAGGGCGAGATGGACATGACCATCACCGCCATCGTCTCCAATCACCTGGACCTGCGGCCGATGGCCGAACGCGAAGGCATCCGCTTCATCTACCTGCCGGTAACCCAGGACAGCAAGGCCCGCCAGGAAGCCGAACTGATGACGATCATCGACGACACCCAGACCGAGCTGGTGGTCCTGGCGCGCTACATGCAGATCCTCTCCGACGACCTGTGCCGGCAGCTCTCGGGCCGGGCGATCAATATCCACCATTCGTTCCTGCCCGGCTTCAAGGGTGCCAAGCCCTATCACCAGGCCTACCAGCGCGGGGTGAAACTGATCGGTGCCACCGCCCACTACGTTACCAGCGACCTGGACGAAGGGCCGATCATCGAGCAGGAAGTGCAACGGGTCGACCACGTGTATCGCCCCGATGACCTGGTGGCGACCGGTCGCGATACCGAAACCGTGGCCCTGTCCAAGGCGGTCAAGTACCACCTGGAACACCGGGTTTTCCTCAACCAGGACAGAACGGTGATCTTCCGGTGAACAGCCCCAGACTGATAGATGGCAAGGCCGCTTCGGCGCGGGTCCTGGAACAGGTACGCCGCGAGGTCGGCGAGTTGCTGGAACAGGCGGTCCGACCGGCGTTGGCGGTGATCCTGGTGGGCAGCGACCCGGCCAGCCAGGTCTATGTGCGCAACAAGATCCTGCGCGCCGACGAGGTCGGCATTCGCTCCCAGGAGCATCGCCTGCCCAGCGACACCAGCACCGAACAACTGCTGAACCTGATCAAGAGCCTGAACGACGATCCCTCGATCAACGGCATCCTCCTGCAACTCCCGCTGCCGGCGCCGATCGATGAACTGCGCGCCCTGGAAGCCATCGACCCGCGCAAGGACGTGGATGGTTTTCACAGTGAAAACGTCGGCGGCCTGAGCCAGGGCCGCGATGTACTCGCCCCGTGTACCCCCAGCGGTTGCCTGCACCTGCTGGAAGAAACCTGCGGCGAGCTGCGCGGCAAGCATGCGGTGGTGGTCGGCCGCTCGAATATCGTCGGCAAACCCATGGCGGCCCTGCTGCTCAAGGCCGACTGCTCGGTCACCATGCTCCACTCGCGCAGTCGCGATGCCCAGGCGCTGTGTCGCCAGGCCGATATCGTGATTGCCGCCGTCGGCCGCGCCGGATTGATCGACGCCAGCTGGCTGAAATCGGGGGCGGTGGTGATTGATGTGGGGATCAATCGGATTGAAACCGAGAACGGCAGCCGCCTGGTCGGCGATGTCGATTTCGCCAGCGCCCTGCCCCTGGTCTCGGCGATTACCCCAGTCCCTGGGGGCGTCGGCCCGATGACCATCGCCTTCCTGATGAAAAACACCGTGATCGCCGCCCGCCAGCAACAGCAGGCGCAACGCAGCCAATCGGAGGCCGTATGCCATTCAATCTATTGAAATACGGACTGAGCGCCGAATACCCGGTGGACGTCGATCTGCCGCCACCGCGGGATCTCAAACCGTCCTATGACGTGGTAATCATCGGTGCCGGCGGCCATGGCCTGGCCACCGCCTACTACCTGTCGCGCTACCACGGCATCAGCAATATCGCCGTGCTGGAGAAGGCCTACCTGGGCGGCGGCAATACCGCGCGCAATACCGCGGTGATCCGCTCCAACTACCTGACCAGCGAGGGCGTGCGCTTCTATGCCGAGTCGGTAAAGCTGTTCCAGAGCCTCTCCAACGAATTCGACTTCAACATCATGTATTCGGAGCGCGGCCAACTGACCCTGGCCCACACCGATGCGACGGTGCGCTCGTTCCGCCAACGCGCCGAGGTCAACAAGCACTTCGGCGGCCGCACGGAAATGATCGACCGCCAGCAGATTCGCGAACTGGTGCCCAGTCTCAATCTCGACCCCGGCCACCTGCCGGTGATCGCCGGGCTCTGGCATATCGACGGCGCCACCGCGCGCCATGACGCCGTGGCCTGGGGCTACGCCAAGCAGGCGGCCAAGCGCGGGGTGGAAATCCATCAGCTCACCGAGGTCCAGGACCTGGTGATCGAGAACGGTCGGATCCGCGCGGTAAAAACCAATCGCGGCACCGTGCAGTGCGGCTGCGTGGTCCAGGCCATCGCCGGGCACAGCTCGCTGCTGATGGCCAAGGCCGGGATCCGTTCGCCGATCCAGACCTTTCCCTTGCAGGCCATGGTGACCCAGCCGTTCAAGCCATTCCTCGACCCACTGGTGAGTTCCTCGGCGCTGCATTGCTACGTGCAGCAGACCAGTCGCGGCGAAGTGGTGTTCGGTGGCGGTTCCGACCCCTACCCGCTGTTCAACAGCCGCTCGACCCTGGACCTGAAGGAAAGCCTGCTGGCCCATGCCATCGAGATGTTCCCGTTCCTGGCCAACGCCAAGCTGATGCGCCAATGGGCCGGGATTACCGACATGACCCCGGACTACAGCCCGATCATGGGCCTGTCGCCGGTGGAGAATTATTACCTGGATGCCGGCTGGGGCACCTGGGGCTTCAAGGCCACGCCGATCTGCGGCAAGACCATGGCCGAGCTGGTGGCCAGCGGCGGCCGGGTGCCCGAGTTGATCAAGCCGTTCGGCCTCGAGCGCTTCAGTACCTTCCAGCAAGTCAACGAAATGGGCGCCACGGCGGCCAGCCACTAACGGAGCGCTGACAATGAAAATCCTCGATTGCCCGCTCAACGGGCCGCGCAATATCAGTGAGTTCACCTACGGCGGCGAGTTCAAGCCGATGCCGGACCCGGGCAGCTGCAGCGATGCCGAGTGGGCGGACTATGTCTTCAACAGCGACAACCGCGCCGGAGTGGTCCGCGAGTGGTGGATGCACACACCTTCCAGCTACTGGTTCCTGGCCGAGCGCCACACCGTCAGCGACGAGATCATCCGCACCTTCGACGCCAGGGAACTGTTCAGTTCACGGCTCGACTTCTGCCCCCCTCAGTCCCGGGAGATCGCCGGATGAATAGTTCCAACCGCTTGCCCGCCCCCATGGGGCTGCTGATCGACCGCGACCAGCCGCTGGACTTCAGCTTTGACGGCAAGGCCTACCAGGGTTTGAAGGGCGACAGCATCGCCAGCGCCCTGCTCGCCAATGGCCGCTTCCTGCTCTCGCGCTCCTTCAAGTACCACCGCCCCCGTGGCCCGTTGACCATGGCCGGCCAGGACGCCAACAGCCTGGTGCAATTGCCCCGCGAACCCAATGTACTGGCCGACGCCCATCCCCTGGAAGCCGGCCTTGAAGTCCAGGGCCAGAACTTCAATGGCTCCCTGGACAACGACCGCGATGCCTACCTCGGCAAGTTCTCCAGGTTCATGCCGGTGGGCTTCTATTACCGCTCTTTCTACAAGCCCAAGGGTATGTGGAAAGTCTGGGAGCCGATCATTCGCAAGAAGGCCGGCCTCGGCGTGCTCGACCTGACGTTCCAGCCCGAGTACTACGACAAGGCCTACCTGTTCACCGACCTGGCGGTGATTGGCGCCGGTCCCGCCGGGCTGCAAGCGGCACTGAGCGCCGCCAACTGCGGAGCCCAGGTGCTGTTGATCGAACAACAGCCGGTGCTGGGCGGCGCCCTCGCCTATGCGCGTTTCGATATCGCCGGCAAGCGTGCCGAACACCTGCGCCGGGAACTGCTGGCCGCAGTGCTTGGCCACGCCAATATCCGCGTGCTGAGCGAAGCCACCTGCAACGCCTGGTTCACCGACAACTACCTGCCGGTGATCCAGGGCAAGCGCATGTACAAGGTCCGCGCCCGCCAGTGCCTGGTGTGCAGCGGTGCCTTCGACCAGCCGGTGATTTTCCGTAACAACGACCTGCCCGGCGTGATGCTGTGCAGCGCCGCGCAACGTCTGATGAAGCTGTACGCGGTGAAACCGGGCCAGCGCGCGGTGGTGTTGACCGGCAACGATGACGGCTACTACACCGCCCTTGACCTGCACGACCAGGGCGTCGAGTTGGCGGCTCTGGTAGACCTGCGCAACGACGCCGACCCAGCCCTGTGCCGCGCCCTGGAACAACGCAAAATCCCCCACCTGACCGGCAGCACGGTCTATGAAGCGCTGCATGAAAAGGGCCTGCGCCACATCAACGGCGTCGAGGTGCGCAGCATCACCGGCCAGGGCCTGGTCAGCGACAGCGGCCTGCGCCTGGACTGCGACCTGCTGTGCATGTCCGCCGGCTATATGCCGGTTTACCAGCTGCTCTGCCAGGCCGGTGGCAAACTGGCCTACGACGACCAGAAGGCCGAATTCAACCTCAGCGGCCTACCGGCCAACCTCGGTGTCGCCGGTTCCGCCAATGGTCGCCATGGCCTCGACAACGTCCTGGCCGACGGTGCCAACGCCGGGCTCGAAGCGGCCAGGGCCCTGGGGTTGGGCGTCGGCGCCGAGCGGGCCACCTATCAGCGGGAAACCCCGGTGAATTTCGACTGGCCGATTTTCCCGCACCCCAATGGCAAGGACTTCGTCGACTTCGACGAGGACCTGCAGGTGCGCGATATCCTCAACGCGACCAAAATCGGCTACCGCGATGTGCAACTGGTCAAACGTTATTCGACCGTGGGCATGGGGCCGTCCCAGGGCCGCCATTCGGCCTTGCCGACCGCCCGCCTGGTCGCCGCCTCGACCCAACGCAATATCAGCGAAACCGGGGTAACCACCGCCCGCCCGCCGTTCGTTGCGGAGAAGCTGGCCCATGTCGCCGGCCGCGCCTTCGATCCTTACCGGCAGACGCCAATGCACCGCCGTCACCTGGAGGCCGGCGCGAAAATGATGCCGGCCGGCATCTGGCAACGCCCCGCGTTCTACGGCAAGGCCGAAGACCGCGAGCGCTGCATGCAGGAGGAAGCCCGGCACGTGCGCAGCAAGGTCGGCCTGATCGACGTCTCGACCCTCGGTGGCCTGGATATCCGTGGACCGGATGCCGCCGAGTTGCTGAACCGGATGTACACCTTCACTTTTCTCAAGCAACCGGTGGGCCGCTCGCGTTATGCGCTGATGACCAACGAACAGGGTGCGGTGATCGACGACGGCGTCTGCGCGCGTTTCGCCGAACAGCACTTCTACGTCACCGCCACCACCAGCGGCGTCGACCGGATCTACCAACAGATGCTCAAGTGGAATGCCCAGTGGCGCCTGGACGTGGATATCGCCAATGTCACCGCGGCCCTCTGTGCGGTCAACGTGGCCGGGCCCGACTCACGCAAGGTCCTGGAGCAGCTCTGCCCGGACCTTGACCTGAGCGCCGACGGTTTCCCCTACCTGGCGGTGCGCCAGGGCACGGTCGCGGGGATCAAGGCACGGTTGCTGCGGGTCGGTTTCGTCGGCGAACTGGGCTATGAAATCCACGTGCCGGCGCGCCATGGCCTCGCGCTATGGGATGCCCTGGTCAGCGCCGGCCAGGCCCACGACATTCGCCCCTTCGGCGTCGAGACCCAGCGTTTGCTGCGCCTGGAAAAAGGCCACGTGATCATCAGCCAGGACACCGACGGCATGACCCACCCGGCGGAGATCGACATGGGCTGGGCAGTCAGCCGCAGCAAGCCGTTCTTCGTCGGTCGGCGCTCGCTGGATATCCTCGAAGCCCAGCCGCTCAAGCGCAAGCTGGTGGGTTTCACCCTGCCCAAGGGCAGCCCGCAACCGTTGGAAGGCCACCTGGTCCTCGACGGCGCGGACATCAGCGGCAACGTCACCTCCTGCGAGTACTCCGCAAGCCTTGGCCGGATCATCGGCCTGGCCTATGCCGGGGTCCACCAGAGCGAGCCGGGGCAACAGCTTCCGATCCGCGTCGAAGGCGCGATCGTGGTCATGGCCACGGTGGTGAAACTGCCTTTCTTCGATCCCGAAAACCTGCGCCAGGGGCTTTGACTCATGTCCATTTTCGCCGCACACGAGCGCATCGTGACCACCTTGCCCAGCCATACGCTGAGCGACCTGACCGACTTGCCGCGGGTCGGCTTTCGCGGTCGCGACAGTGCCCAGTTTCTACAGGCGCGCGGCTTCAGCCTGCCGGACCGGCCCAACCGCTGCGTCACCCAGGAGGATGGCAGCCAGGTTGTCAGCCTCTCGGCCAGCGAGTACCTGCTGTTGGGCAGTCCCGGGGACCAAGGCCAGCGTATTGCCGATGAGGAAGCCCGCTGGGAACTCGACCATCACGCCAACTACCTGCTGCCACGCCAGGACAGCCATGCCTGGCTGCAACTCAGTGGCGAGCGGATACCCGAGGTGATGGCAAAAATCTGCGGGGTCGACCTGCGCCCACAGGCCTTCGGACCGGGGGCCGTGGCGCAGACCTCGGCGGCGCGGATCAACGTGATCGTGATCAATCCTCCGGCGGCCGAGTTGGCGACCTTCCATATCCTCTTCGACCGGGCGTCACTCGACTATTTCCGGGATGCGCTGCTCGATGCCCTGGCGGAATTCGGGGTACAGGGCTAGGCAAGGGCCTCGCTTCAACTGGGGGGACGGCCCTTCCCCGCGACACGCCTCACGGCAGCGCGTTTCAGCGCTGCTGCGAGGCAAAGCGGCCCTTGCCCGCCTGCTTCGCTTCGTACATTCGGCTATCGGCCTCGCGCAACAACTGCGTCGCGGTTCTCGGATCATCGCGCCGGAACACCGCAATCCCGATGCTCACCCCCACCTGCACGCTGGCCGCACCGATCAGCACCGGCTCATTGATCAATTGAATCAGTTTGCAGGCCAATTGCTCCGCGTCCTGGGTGCCACCGAACTGGCCCTCGACCACGGCGGTAAATTCATCGCCCGCCAACCGAAACACCGCATCCGTCTCGCGCAGGCAGGTCTTCAGTTTCTCGGCCACGACCTGCAGCAACCGGTCGCCGATTTCATGGCCGAAGGTATCGTTCACCGCCTTGAAGCCATCCAGGTCAAGAAACAGCACCCCCAGGGGCACGGCGGTTCTGCGTGCCCTGGCCATCGCATTGGGCAGGTATTCGAGCAAGGAGCGGCGGTTTGGCAAGCCGGTCAGGGTATCGGTCAAGGCCTCTTTCTCACGGCGTTCGGCCATGGCCTTGCGTTCACTGATGTCATGCAGGAAAACACTGAAAAAGCGCTGCCCATCGATTTCGACAGGGCTGATCCGCACCTCGACGGGAAACACCATACCGTCACGCCGTAGCGCCGATATCTCCAGGCGCTGGCGCAGCGCCTCATCATCGCCGGTGAGGAGATACTGCCGCCACGCGGTCAGACGAGCCTCGTGCATGGCCGTGGGGATAACCAGCTTCTCCAATGACTGGCCCAGTGCTTCGTCACGGGACCAACCGAAGGTCGTTTCGGCCATGCGGTTCCAGGCCCGTATCGCCCCCGACTCATCGATACTCACGTAGGCATCGCTGGCGTGCTCCAACACCGCCGACAGCTCCGCCTCGCGCTGCCTGAGCTCACGATCGGCGTGCAGCCGCTGGAGCATCGTATGAGAGAGCATTTCATTGGCCCGCAGCAGTTCCGCGGTACGTTCCTCGACGCGCTGTTCCAGGCTGTGCCGCAACGCCTGCAGGGACGCCTCGGTTTCCTTGCGTCGCTGGATGTTCTGGACCGTCGCGATGTAGTACTCCAGGTCACCGTTCACCGACAACAGCTTGGCCACATGCAGGTCGACCCAGACAGAGGTGCCGTCCTTGTGCCGGTACCTTTTCTCCAACTGGTAACGATCGATTTCGCCGCAGGTCAGCTGGCGCAACAGCTTCAAGTCACTGTCCAGGTCGTCAGGGTGAGTGATGTCCTGGAAACTCAGGTTCATGAGTTCGTCGGCTTCGTAGCCGACGATGGAGCAGAACGCACTGTTGAGACTGAGAAAACGCCCATTGCCCGCGACCGCCGCGATGCCCGTGGGCGCCAGGGCAAAGGCGGTTTTCAGGCGTGCCTCGCTGGCCGCGAAGGCCGCCGCGGAGCGGGTGATATGCGAGCGGGACAGCAGCGCGGCCTCGCGCATCTGGAATTCCCGGCTGACCAAACCGGCAAAATCCTCGAGGATCTGACGCGACTCATCGTTGAACGTCCGGGCCTTGCAATCCATCGCACAGAGCGTACCCAGCGCATAACCCTCGATGGAGCGGATCGGCGTTCCCGCGTAGAAACGGATACGCGGATGGCTGGTCACCAGCGAACTGGACGAAAAGCGTGGATCACTCAGCGCGTCGAGGACCACCATCGTCCGCTCTTGCTCTATGGCAATGGTGCAGAAGGAGATATCCCGGGGGGTCTGCCTGACGTCCATACCGACCCGGGACTTGAACCACTGACGGTCGCTGTCGACCAGCGAGATCAGCGCAATCGGCACCTCAAGCGTAGTGGCCAGCAACCGCGTGAGGCGATCAAAAACCGGCTCCGCCGCGGTGTCGAGCACCTCCAGGGCATGCAACAGCTTTAAACGTCCAGCTTCGGTGTGGTGCAAAATGGACGACCTCTCTCAGCTGATTCGCCTGCCTTCTCTCTTCCATGTCGAGCATAGTGCAGTGATTCGCTCTGGGCGTGTATCGGAGCCGTTGGCCACGGTCAGCACGGCTGGATGCTGACAGCATATGCCATTCTGGGTGGGCTTCAAGAAGGGGATCGTATTAGACTGGCCCTGCTGATAAGTGTGGGCCGCTTGTCAAATGATCAAAGGATGCGCACGGTGAGTCGTACCAACCCTATCTGCCTGATGGCGAGCTATAACCAGTGGATGAACGCCAAGGTCTATGAGTCGGCCAGGGGCTTGCCCGAAGAGGAACTCGGCGCCGACAGAAAAGCCTTTTTCGGCTCGATTCTCGGGACGTTGAACCACCTGACGGCCGGGGACACGGTTTGGCTGCAGCGATTCGCCCAACACCCGGCGCAGTACCTGGTCCTGGAGCCGATTCGACAATTGCCCACGCCCGAGCGCCTTGACTCGTTGCTGTTCTCCAGCTTTCAGGCGCTTGCGGCGCATCGAATCTGGCTCGACCAAATCATTATTGAATGGGCGCAGTCAGTGACCGAGTCGGACCTGGATCATCCCCTGCATTACACCAGCATGCAGGGGGTAGCGGCTGACAGGAACTTTTACAGCCTGATCATGCATTTCTTCAACCACCAGACCCATCACCGCGGCCAAGTCACCACCCTGCTTTCACAAGCGGGTATCGACGTGGGCGCCACGGATCTGGTGGTGCTCATTCCTGACGAGCCCCTGCTGTAATCCAAGCACCTTTATTTGCTGGTTGAGCTAGCGGCCTGGCTCAAGCCTTTGTCGTTGTGATCTCCCGGCGTAGTGTCCGAGATCGCCGTGGCCTTCGACAGCCCCCGCGTTGTCTTGGAGTGGGCGACACTCGACGTTGCGACTCCGTGACCACGATCGGTTTTGTGGGCGCGGCCAAGGTGCGTGCCACTCACACCATGATCACGAACAGCCTTGCCGTCATGATCGGTTTTGTGGGCGCGGCCAAGATGCGTGCCACTCACACCATGATCACGAACAGCCTTGCCGTCATGATCGGTTTCCTGGCCTTCAGCCAGGCCTTGCCCGCGGCCATCGCTCTTGGCACCGGCCGAGTGACCACCGCTCTCTCCGCCATGCCCGCCGTTGCCATTACCATTACCGCCGGCACCACCACCACCACCCTCCTTGGCATAGGCAGACGCCATGATGGACAGCTCGGCTGGCAACAACGGCGCGGCCGCCAGCATCATGGCGCAAGACAGGGCGGCAAACAGGGTTTTCTTTTTAATACGCATAATGGCTTCCATAAAAGTGGGTCTTTGCGTTAATTCAGACACACTTGGTTACACGTCGTTCAAAACCCAGCGACAAACGGAAGCCCCTATGCGTTCTTATAACGTGGATGAGAAGCCCTCTCTTTAGCCAATCCTGCAAGGCAGCGCAGTGCCAGCATGGCCCCATGCAAAAGCAGACTAATTCAAAGCGCCACTAAGCACTTCGTAGATGATCCCGCTGGCGATCGACACCAGAATCAAGTCTGTCCCCGCCTGCTGCCACTCATAGCCTTCATAGTAAGGAAGCTGCCCTAACAGTCGACCGTCCAGTTTTTTCGCGATGCCAGGCGGCAGAGGTTTTCCGCGAGCCAGTTTTTTCTGGATACCCGGCGGCAGTGCTGGCCCAGGACGCCAGTAATCGCGGTATCCGCCAATAACGCCGAGGACACCGCCGCGATCAACGCTCGGACCGTGAGCCCACTCACCGCCAGCGGATTTTTTGCCTTTGCCATGGCCATGACCATGACCATGACCGTCTTGATTGTCCTGGTCCTGGAAGTCTTGCGAAAAACCCTTGCCGTTTCCCTGGCCGTTGCCGTTACCCGGATCAGCCAAAGCGGTAGCAGAGCCGGCTACCAGGGCGAAACAAGTCAGTACCGCCATGAACGAGCGAGATTTGAACATATCTGTTTTCCCAGAAAGGGGAACATCCCCCACTGCAATGTAGACGGCATTGGACAAGGAAGTTCCACTGAAACAGCCGCCATGGGCCGTGAAGGTGTGCGCAAATTCAGCTCAATGACGCAGCAATTTGCGCAGCGGCACACCGTCCTTGAGCACGGGAGACTTGATGACGATGTAACTGAAGTATTTGGAGATCCCGATGTTCTTGTCCAACAGGCTCTCTATCACCTCCTGGTAATGCTGGATACTGCGGGTCATGAAGCGCACCAGGTAATCATAACCACCGCTGATCAAATGGCACTCGAGCACTTCGTCCACCAAGCGGATATTGGACTCGAACTTGGCGAAATCCTCGCGCTTGTGGTCGCTCAGGGTGACTTCGGTGAAGACCGTGACCGAATCGGTGATCTTCGCCAGGTTCAGGTGTGCCTTGTAGCTGGAAATGTACCCGGCCGACTCCAGCCGTTTGACCCGTTGCAGGCAGGGGCTGGCCGACAACCCCACGGCATCGGCCAGGCTCACGTTGGTCATGCGCCCATCTTTTTGCAGTTCAACCAAAATGCTGATGTCGATCCGGTCCAGTTTCACTAAACCTTCCATTGCCTACCTCTTGACTGCCATTTGTAAGACAATCTTCTAGCAAAATCAGCGCCGTAAAGACAGCTGATGCTGCGCTACCAGATCCGCCATGCTGTTGATGCAGTAATCCGCGGCGCAGGGCGAGGGGTGTTTTACCTGGCCGCGACAGATCAGGCACACGTCGCGGGTCGCCGGACGGCCGGCCGCCGGCCGGGTCACTTGCAGGATGTGCCGGACCTCAAGCTCGTGGGTCTTCAACCATTCTGGATCGAGCAAAGGATCGCAGGCCAATGAAATGAAATCATCGGGCGTGATCCCCAGCCGCTCACAGAGCAGCCCTCGGTCTTCTGTATCGCGGTCGCCCCGCACCAGCAAGCGATAGAATTTGCGCAGGTACAACATCGCCCCCGGCGCGTCCTCGAACAGCGACCAGCTGGCAGCCGAACGGGCAAAACTCATACCCTCCTCCCAACTGGCTTTCAGCCCCCAGCGTTCGGCCAGCTGGCGATGGGCGAAACACAGCAAGCCACTAAAGCCCAGTTCACCGAACCGAGGATAAAGCGCACGCACGACCTCGGCGTACTCAGCCAACACCTGTTCCTTGTCGGAGTGACCGCCCCGGCTGTCGAGCAACGGTTGCAATGCCGCCCAGACTCCCGAATCGCGATCGACCAGGACCTCGTCGCAATCAATGAGCAGCGCCCGATATTCAGTCAGTCCCATGGTGTGCAAAGCCTCCGATGATGCATTTCATCTATCCATGCTCCATAAACGCTCACGGCCGATGCCTGGCGGCACCGCCCCGAGCGGGCACCAGCTCAGTTCAAGACGCGTGCCAATGCGCCGTCGAGAATCCGCAACGCTTCGTCGACCTGTGCTTCAGTGGTCACCAACGGCGCGAGGAAACGTAGAACGTTACGGTAGACACCACATTTGATCACCAGCAAACCGCCATTGCGGGCCTCATCGATCAACCGCTGGTTCAACTCGGCGTCCGGAGTACGAGCCTCGTCATCCTTGATCAGCTCGAGCGCCAACATGAAGCCGCTGCCGCGCACGTCGCCGATTTGCGCGTGACGCGCCTGCAAACTTAGCAGTCCCTGGCGCAAACGCTCGCCCAGTGCTTCGCCGCGGGCCAGCAAGTGCTCCTGCTCATAGGCGTCGATCACCGCCAGTGCCGCAGCGCAGGACAACGCATTACCGCCGTAGGTGCCACCCAGGCCGCCTGGCAACGGCGCGTCCATGATCGCCGCCTTACCGACCACACCCGATAGCGGCAAGCCACCCGCCAGGCTCTTGGCGACCGTCACCAGATCCGGCTGGATCCCGGCATGCTGGAAACCGAACCACTTGCCGGTACGGCCGAAACCGGTCTGGATTTCATCGAGGATCAACACGATGCCGTGCTTTTCAGTCAGGGCACGCAGTGCCTGAAGAAACTCCACCGGTGCCGAAAGGAACCCGCCGTCACCCTGTACGGGCTCGATGATGATGGCGGCGACCCGCTCCGCTGCCACCTGAGTGGCCAACAACTCGTCGAGCGCCTTGAGCGCCATATCGCTACTGATGCCGCGATAGGCATTCGGGTACGGGGTATGGAACACCTCCGGCGCGAACGGTCCGAAGTTCTGCTTGTAAGGCTGGCTCATGCCGGTCAGGGTAGTACCGAGCAAGGTGCGACCGTGGAAGCCGCCGCGAAAGGCGATAACGGCCGAACGGTTGGTGTGGGCACGGGCGATCTTGATCGCGTTTTCCACGGCTTCGGCGCCCGAGGTGAAGAACGCCGCTTTATACGCTTCCTGGCCACCAATCATTTCGCACAGGCGTTGGGCCAAGTCGAGATAGGGCTTGTAGGCAACCACCTGGAAACAGGCGTGGGAGACTTTTTGCAATTGGGCCTGCACGGCAGCGACCACCTTGGGGTGATTGTGACCGATATTGAGCACGCCAATACCGCCGACGAAGTCCAGGTAGCGCTTGCCGTCCACGTCCCACAGTTCGGCACCCTGGGCGCGATCGATCACCAACGGGTGAGCGGTAACCAGGCCACGTGGCACGAATTGATCGCGCTGACGGAGCAAATGAGGGGTTGGGTCGACTTGGCTATTCATGGCAGTTCCCATCGTGAGTCCGGCAACCGGGGGGTGGTTGCGATGGTGTTCAGGTTAAGCCTTGCGCGAAACGATCTACGCCGAACTTGCGCCCTGAGAAATTCGGATCAACTGTTTTCACCCTGCCAAACGGCAGATTCCTTCAGCACGTCGAATCTGCCGGAGCATCGCCAATAGAACATCGTGCAAGCTGTTTAACCCGGTGCTTTCGACAGATCCTGCGCTGGCACTACGCGATGATGGAGAGCCCCTTCAGCCGTTCAGGAAATGCCCATGGCCCTGCTGTATAAAGCTGACCCCGTACGCGGCGAACAGTGGAAAGCGCTGTTTGCCGAACACGCCCCGGATATCGAATGGCGCGCCTGGCCGGACATCGGCGACCCCGCGGACATCGAGTACCTGGCCGCCTGGCAGGCGCCCGACGATCTCGAGGCTTTGCTGCCCAATCTTAAAGTGCTGTTCGCCCTGTCCGCCGGGGTCGATCAACTGGACCTCGGTCGCTTGCCGATCAGTTTGCCGCTGGTGCGCCTGCTGGATCCGGGCATCACCCGTGGCATGTGCGAGTACGCCAGTTTTGCCGTGCTGAGCCTGCATCGAGACATGCTCCATTATCGCCAGCAGCAAACGGCTCGCCGCTGGCAGGCGCACTTGCTGCAACCGGCGAGCAAGCGTCGGATCGGTATCATGGGGCTCGGGACTCAGGCCCGGCAGATTCTGGCGACCTTGCAGCCCCTGGGGTTTGCGTTGTCGGGGTGGGCCCGCAATGTCCATCAGGTGCCTGGCGTGGAGTGCTACGCCGGCAACGAGCAACTGCCAGCGTTCCTGAGCCAGTGCGATATTTTATTGTGCGTGCTACCGCTGACCGAACAGACCCGGGGCATTCTCGACGGCAACCTATTCCGGCAACTGCCTCAGGGCGCGGCGCTGATCAACATGGGCCGCGGCGGGCATCTGGTGGAAAGCGATCTGCTGGCGGCCCTGGACAGCGGACAACTCAGCGGCGCGGTCATCGACGTGCTGCAGCAAGAGCCGGCCCCCGTGGATCATCCGTTCTGGCACCATCCAAAGATTCTGCTGACCCCGCACATCGCGGCCATGACCCAGCCGGAAAGTGCGTTCGGGGTATTGCTGGAGAATATTCGGCGACACCAGCGTGGAGAACCGATGGTCGGTGAGATCGATCGCAGCCAGGGTTATTGAATGGTGTACCACAACGCCCTCTGCGTACATCTGAAATGACCTCACCGCGAATGGTAGATACGGCAGATTATCCCTTGCCGACTTGAATAACGGCATATTCCGTCTGGGACGTTTTGTTAACTTAATCAGATGACAGTACCTCCCCGCCCTGCTATTCGCAGCGCCTATTACCGCCCCAGGGAGCCCGTTGGATGACAACACAATCTTCGAATAGCTTCAGCGTTGATCCGCAAACAACTCACAAGTTTTATATCAACGGCTGTTGGTCTTCCCCCGCAAGCCCGGCCAGTTTGCCGGTGGTCAATCCGGCAAGTGAAGAGATTGTCGCCGAGGTCGCGCGCGGCTCGGCCGAGGATGTTGATCGGGCAGTAGCCGCAGCGCGCGCGGCATTTGCCGGTTGGTCCAGGTCCTCGGCAGAGTCGCGCGGGCTTGTCCTTGGAAAGATCTACGATCTCATCCTTGAGCGAAAAGAGCTGTTCGCGCAGGCACTGTCTCTCGAAATGGGTGCAGCGATTGGTTTCGCTCGGGCAATGCAAGTGCCGCTCGCGGCCGAACACGTTCGGGTCGCGCGCGATCTGCTGTCCAGCTATCGTTTCCAGACGGTTGAGGGCGGCACCGCGATTGAACGCGAACCCATCGGCGTCTGCGCGCTGATCACTCCGTGGAACTGGCCGCTTTATCAAATCACCGCGAAAGTCGCCCCGGCTATTGCCGCCGGGTGCACCGTGGTTTTGAAACCCAGTGAGCTTTCGCCGCTGAGCGCCCTTCTTTTTGCACAACTGGTCCATGACGCGGGCCTGCCACCGGGTGTCTTCAACCTGGTCAACGGCAGTGGTCCGGAGGTCGGCGCAGCCATGGCGGCGCATCCCGATATCGATATGATTTCAATTACCGGTTCAAATCGCGCCGGCGCCCTGGTTGCACAGGCGGCGGCCGACACGGTGAAACGTGTCACACAGGAGCTGGGAGGCAAGTCCCCGAATCTTCTGCTTCCCGACGCCGACTTCGGTAAAGCCGTGCCGCTGGGCGTGATGTCCGCGTTTCGCAACGTCGGACAATCCTGTAGCGCGCCGACAAGAATGATCGTTCCAAGGGACCGGCTGGCCGAGGTCGAAGCCCTGGCTGCGGCAACCGCCAATGCAATCATCGTCGGTGACCCACAATCGGAAGAAACGGTATTGGGGCCCATTGCCAACGAGGCCCAGTTCAATCGCGTGCAAAGCATGATCAAGGTGGGCCTTGATGAAGGTGCGAAACTCGTTTGCGGTGGCCCAGGGCGTGTGCCGGGCTTTGCAAAGGGTTTTTACACCCGACCGACTGTTTTCTCCGAGGTGGACAGTGCAATGCGAATCGCCCAAGAGGAAATTTTTGGTCCCGTGTTGTGCATCATTGCCTATGAGACGGTCGATGAGGCGGTCGCTATCGCAAACGACACGGTATATGGGCTGGGCGCCCATGTTCAGGCCCAGGACCTTGATCTTGCACGTGCGGTGGCCTCTCGTATTCGCGCGGGACAAGTGCATCTGAACTACCCCGCCTGGAATCCATTGGCTCCGTTCGGCGGGTATAAGCGATCGGGTAATGGTCGTGAATACGGTGTCTACGGCTTTGAAGAGTACCTGGAAACCAAAGCCATCATCGGCTTTGGCACAGCACCAGATCGCCCTTCGCGGACATAGAACGCTTGATCGAGCCAATCGGGCGGCTCCTCGCAGCCGCCCTCTGGTGACCTCGGCTCAAAGCGCGGCGACGATGGCCATACCGACATCCTGGGTCGAGCCCTGCCCTCCCAGGTCGGGGGTCATCGGACCCTCGGCGATAACCCGCTCGATGGCCTTGAGAATACCGTCATGTGCCGCGCGATAATGCTCATCGCCGTTACCCAGGAAATCCAGCATCAACGCCCCGGACCAGATCATCGCAATCGGGTTGGCGATGTTCTGCCCGTAGATGTCCGGCGCCGAGCCATGCACCGGTTCGAACAGCGACGGAAAGCGTCGCTCGGGATCAAGGTTGGCCGACGGCGCGATGCCGATGGTACCGGCGCAGGCCGGGCCGAGATCGGAAAGAATGTCGCCGAACAGGTTCGACGCCACTACCACATCAAAACGGTCCGGTTGCAGCACGAAGCGTGCGCACAGAATGTCGATGTGCTGTTTGTCCCAGCTGACGTCCGGGTACTGCTTGGCCATCAAGGCGGTCCTCTCGTCCCAATAGGGCATGCTGATGGAAATGCCGTTGGACTTGGTCGCCGCCGTCAGGCGTTTGCGCGGCCGGCTCTGGGCCAGGTCGAAGGCGAACTTGAGAATCCGGTCCACACCACGCCGGGTGAACACCGACTCCTGCAACACGAACTCATGCTCGGTGCCCTCGAACATCTTGCCGCCGATCGAGGAGTACTCGCCCTCGGTGTTCTCGCGGATCACCACGAAGTCGATGTCCCCCGGCTTGCGCCCGGCCAGGGGGCACGGCACACCTGGAAACAGGCGCACCGGGCGGATGTTCACGTACTGGTCGAAGTCCCGACGGAACTTGAGCAGCGACCCCCACAGGGAAATATGGTCCGGCACCTTGTCCGGCCAACCCACGGCACCGAAATAGATCGCGTCAAAGCCCTTGAGTTGTTCGAACCAGTCGTCGGGCATCATCTGCCCGTGTTCCAGGTAGTAATCGCAGTGGGCCCAGTCGAGCACTTCGATGCTCAAGTCCAGCTGCCATTTCTTCGCGGCCTGCTCCAGTACCCGCAGCCCTTCCGGCAGGACTTCCTTGCCGATGCCATCGCCGGCAATCGCGGCGATTCTGAATGCCTTGCTCATCAATCCTGCCTCGCAAAATGTCTGTGCCATTGTCGGGCGGGTTACAGCCCACCGATGTGGAAGGCTTTGACTTCCAGGTATTCGTCCAGGCCGTACTTGCTGCCTTCACGGCCCAGGCCCGACTGTTTGATGCCGCCAAACGGGGCGACTTCCATGGAAATGATCCCGGTGTTGAGACCGACCATGCCGAACTCCAGCGCCTCGCCGAAACGCCAGGAGCGACGCAGGTCCTGGGTAAAATAATAGGCGCCCAGACCGTAAGGCGTGGCATTGGCCAGCGCGAGCGCTTCGGCCTCAAAGGTAAAACGCATCAGCGGCGCCACCGGACCGAAGGTTTCTTCGTTGGCCAGCAGCATGCCCGCGTGGGCTTCGCCGAGCACCGTCGGCTGGACAAACTGACTGTCACCCGCGGGAATCTCGCCGCAGAGCAAACGCGCGCCCTGGCTCAAGGCATCATCGATATGTCGAGCGACTTTGCTGACGGCGGCGGCATTGATCAGCGGGCCGATCGTGACATCGGCATCCAGGCCGTTACCAACCTTGAGCTTGCCCACCTCCTCCACCAGCCGCTGGGCAAAACGCTCGTAAATGCCGTCCTGCACCAGAATGCGATTGGCGCAGACGCAGGTCTGGCCGGCGTTGCGAAACTTGCTGAGCATGATGCCGCTCACCGCCTGCTCCAGGTCGGCGTCGTCGAACACAATGAACGGCGCGTTGCCGCCCAGTTCCAGGCTCAAGCGCTTGATGTGTTCGGCACTCTGGCGCATCAGCAGCCGGCCGACGGCGGTGGAGCCGGTGAAGGAGATCTTCCGTACGCTCGGGTTGGCGGTCAGCTCTTCGCCGATCCCCGCGGGCATCCCGGTCAGCACATTGAACACCCCGGGCGGAATCCCGACCCGCTCGGCCAGCACCGCCAGGGCCAGGGCTGACAGGGGTGTCAGGTCCGAGGGTTTGACGATGATCGGGCAACCCGCTGCCAGCGCGGGGGCGCATTTGCGGGTGATCATCGCGTTGGGAAAGTTCCATGGGGTGATCGCGGCGCACACGCCCACGGGTTGCTTGAGGGTCAGCAGCCGACGATCGCCGCTGGGAGCCGGCATGGTTTCACCATAAACCCGCCGGGCTTCCTCGGCGAACCATTTGACGAAACCGGCGCCGTAGCGAATTTCGCCCTTGGCTTCGTTCAACGGTTTGCCCTGCTCGCAGGTCATGATCAGCGCCAGGTCGTCGAGGTTGTCGAGCATGGCCTGATACCAGCGCTCCAGCAGCGCCGCTCGCTCGGCCGCCGGGCGGGCGCGCCACGCCGGCCAGGCGCGTTCGGCCGCTTCGATGGCGCGACGGGTTTCCGGGCCTTGCATCGCCGGTACGCGGGCGAGCAACTGGCCACTGGCCGGGTCGCTGACGTCCAGGGTCGCGGCGTTGTCGGCGCCGATCCACTGCCCATCAACGTAGGCCAGTTCTGCCAAAAGGCTGGGGTCTTTCAAACGATTCTTGAGCATGGTCGAGGTCCTGATCCGAGACACACTCCAGTCTAGGGAGGTGCCACGGACGAGGATGCTGAAAGCGTCTTGAGGGCAGTGTCGGATGCTGAAATTGGTAGCAGAACGGCAGATTTGTGATCTACCCCCTGTAGGAGCAAGCTTGCTCGCGATGGCGGTGTGTCAGGCAACATCAATATCGACCGGCAGTACGCTATCGCGAGCAAGCTCGCTCCTACAGGGTTTGGTGTTTACCTGGCAGACCACTTTTCAAAGAGCCCAGCAGCCCCTCCAGAAACCGCTCCCCGGCCTCCATCTGGCTGATCTCGATAAATTCGTCCGGCTTGTGCGCCTGTTCGATCGAGCCCGGCCCGCACACCACCACCGGGACATCCAGACGTTGCTTGAACAACCCGCCTTCGGTGCCAAAGGAAACCTTGGTGGTACCGGTGTCCGGCGCGGCAAAATTCTTCAAAAAACGCACCGCTTCGACGCTCGGGTGAGTGTCAAGACCGGGATAGGCGTTAAGGGTTTCGATTTCAATGTCGGCAACGCTCGACAGGCGTTTGGCTTCACGCACGATCACTTGCGCCCGCTCGCGCATCTGCTCCAGGAACTGATCCAGATCGTCGGCGGGCAGGTTGCGCACTTCGAAATCGAGGGTACAGAGGTTCGGCACGATATTCAGCGCCTTGCCGCCGACGATCTGCCCGACATGCACGGTGCTGTAAGGTACATCGTAGTCCGTATCCCGGGCTCCCTGCTCTTGCAGCAACTGCTGGCTCTGGCGCAGCGCCGCGATGAAATCGCACGCCACGTGAATGGCATTAACCGAACGCGGCGCCAGCGACGAATGCGCCTCCTGGCCCCGACAGTAGGCACGATACGAGCCCTTGCCCTTGTGTCCGAGCACGAACTGCATATTGGTCGGCTCACCGATCAGACACAGGAAAGGCCGCACCGGCGCCAGGTGCAACACGTCCAGCAAGCGTCGCACGCCGACGCAACCGATCTCTTCATCATGGGACAGTGCCAGTTGCAAGGGTCGATTCAACTCATGATCGGCCGCGTCGAGCATCGCGTCGATGGCCAGGGCGACAAAGCCCTTCATGTCGCAACTGCCACGACCATAAATCCGCCCGTCCCGCAGCGTCGCCTGAAACGCCGGGAAGGTCCAGGCCTGCCCCACCGCAGGCACCACGTCGGTGTGCCCGGACAGCAGAATCCCCGGTAGCTCCCGAGGGCCGGTGCTGGCGAACAGGTTGGCCTTGCGGCCGCTTGCATCCTTGACGATCAGCGACTCGATGCCCTTGCTCAGCAACAAGTCGCGGACATACTCGATCAAGACCATGTTCGACTCCGAAGACACGGTGTCGAAGGCCATCAGGCGTTTGAGAATATCCAATACACGGGGTTTCATGAGGCCTTGCTCCGTTGCTCGGCTGAAAGGGCGAACCGGCGGATGGAGAACGGCTCAATCGAAGTGCTGGTGCTGCCGGTGCTGATCAGTTCGGCCATCACATCGCCGACGCCCGGCCCGAGCTGGAAACCGTGACCACAGAAGCCGAAGGCATAGAACAACCCGTCGACGGCGCCGCTCGGACCGATGACCGGCAGAGAGTCCGGCGTATAGCTCTCGATGCCGCTCCAGACCCGGATGATGTTCAGCTTCTCGGCCCCCGGCAGCAGGCGGCGCATCTGCCGCATCTGGATAAGCAGGCTTTCCGGCTTGAAGTAGGCCCGCCGGTTGAGCATGTCCGGTTTGCAACGACTGCCGCCGCCGATGATGATGTTGCCGCGGGGGATCTGCCGGAAGTAAATCACTTCTTCGGGAATCTTGGTGTACACACCGATCACCGTCGGCAGGGCGTAGGGCACCGGCTCGGTCACCGACATCTGCGGACCATTGGCTTCCAGCGGCACCGCTTCGCCGAACTGTTCGGACAGCTTGGCGGCCCAGGCGCCTGCGGTGATCAGCAGTTGCTGGGCGACGAACCGTTGGCCATCGGCGGTTGTGACATGGAATTCATCCTGGACTTTCTGCACCTCGGCGACCTCGGTGCGCTCTTCGATCCGCGCGCCGAGGCGCCGGGCCGCCCGGGCAAAGGCCGGCGCCGCCAGGCGCGGGTTGGCATGTCCGTCGTGGGGGGCGTAGGAGCCGCCCTTCACATCCGGCCCAAGGAACGGGAAACGCTGGCGCAGGTCGGCGCCGCGGTAGATCTTCAAGTCCAGTTGCGCGGCCTCCGGGGCCGCGGCATAGGCCTCAAGCTCGGCGATCTCATCCTCGCGGTAACACACGCGCAGGTGGCCGCTGGCGATGAATTCCAGATCGTCGTCGATCAGCTCCGGCAGGCGTTTCCACAACGCCCAGGAACGGTTGGCCAATGCCAGTTGCCCAAGGTAACGCCCCTGGCGCCGCACGTTGCCGAAGTTCACGCCGCTGGCATACTGACCGATCTGGTCACGCTCCAACAGGGTGACCGAGTGCCCACGCTGGCGCAGGAAAAACGCCGACGTCGAGCCCATGATGCCGCCGCCGATAATCAGGACATCGCTTTTTTGCGGTTTCATGAACGTTCCTCGATAATCATCATCGGCAAGGGCTTGACCGGGGCTTGACTGCGTTGCCGACCGACCTGTTGCACACTGACGCCAGCGGCCGCGGCAATCACTTCGGCCCCAGCCTGGGAGCAGTAACGCCCTTGGCAACGGCCCATGCCAACCCGGCTGAACGCCTTGGCCCGGTTGACCTCACAAGCACCTTTGTCGCGGACCACGGCCCGCAACTGGCCGGCGCTGATCATTTCACAACGGCAGACAATCGCGGTGTCCGGCAAGGCCTCGGCTTGCGCCGCCGGCCAGGGAAACGCCTGGGCCAAGCCCAAACGAAACCGATCCATCAGCGCCAGGGCCTGACGTTGTTCGTCGCGCAACCCGGCATCCACCGGCTGCTGCAGATCCTCCAGCAGCGCCATGGCCACCAGGCGGCCGGCATGTTCGGCGGCATCCGCGCCACGAATTTTCGAACCATCACCGGCCGCATAGATCCCGCCAACCGAGGTTCGGCCCGCTTCATCGACGGCCAGCCACCATTGGCTGGATGCCTCGTCGAACCGCAGTTGGCACCCGGCCAGATCCGCCAGTTGGGTCTCCGGTCGCAGGTGATAACCCAGGGCCAGCGCATCGCAATCTACTGACAAGGTCTCGCCTTTGCCCGTACGCACCCGCACACCACTGACACCGCTGGCGGCGTCACCCAGCACTTGCAACGGTTGAACCCCCAGGTGCAGCGCAATCTTCGCCCGATACAACTGAGCCAACAGTTTCATGCCGCTGAACAACAAACCCGGGCGCGCCAGAAGCTTCGGCAAGGCCAGCAGACGTTGGCGCAGCGGTGAGGTGTCGAGCACCGCCGCCACATTCGCACCGGCTTTAAGGTATTGGCTGGCGACCAGATAGAGCAACGGACCGCTGCCCAAGAACACGACGCGGTGGCCGATGGAAACGGCCTGGGCCTTGAGCGCGATCTGCGCCCCGCCAAGGCTGTAAGTACCCGCCAACTGCCAGCCTTCAATCGGCATCAAACGGTCAGTGGCTCCGGTGCACAGGATCAGCGCGTCGTACTCCACCATCGAGTGGTGGCCCTGGCTGACGCAGTGCAGTTGCCCCGGCGTGAGGTTCCACACCAAGGTCTCCGGACGGTAGTCGATGCGCTCGCGCAAGCGCTCGAAGCTTTGGTGCAGGTCCCGGGCCTTGCTGGCTTCGCTGCCATACAGCGTGGCGTAATCGCGGGTAAAGCCTTCCGGCTGACGCCGGTAGATCTGCCCACCATCGCGGCGATTTTCATCGATCAGGGTCGGCTTGAAACCGGCGGCCAACAGCGTTTCGGCACAGCGAATACCGGCCGGCCCGGCGCCGACGATGACTATCCGTGCAGTGGCCATATTGCCTCCGGTTGGGTGGTGACAATATCCAGCCCTTCGCGGACTTCGTTGGAACAAGCACGCAGGCGTTCGCCACTGCGGGTCCAGACCCAACAATCCTGACAAGCGCCCATCAGGCAGAATCCGGCGCGACACCCCGGATCGAACTCCGACTGACGCAGCGCAGTGCCCTGGGTCAGCAATGCGACCATCAGCGTGTCGCCGCGCATAGCCTCGATGGGTGTGCCGTCCACCTTCAGTTTGACGGTCGCCCGGCCCTGCTCGGCCAACCTTACAAAACGCCCCTTCATGCATAGGCTCCCTGAGTCATGATGTTCAAATCCAGCTGAGTCTTGAGCAACTCGGCGCTGTCGTGATGGCAAAGGATTTCACTACCGCCGTCGATGATCCGACGATTCGGCGCTGTGTGATTGCACAGGCCGTCGACCCGTACCGGGCAGCGATTGAGGAACGTGCACAGTTCCGGCACGTTGGCCTTCGCGCCAATGGGCGGCAGTTTGCCGCAGGTGGTGCCGCAGTTCTCCAGCCAGCCCTGTCGCAGTTCCGGCACCGAATGGATCAACAGATCGGTGTACGGATGGAACGGTGCCTGGGCAAATGACTGTCGGCTGCCAGCCTGGACCTTGTGACCGCTGTACATCACCACGATGTCGTCGCACAGCGCCCGCACGGTGGAAATATCGTGGCTGATGAACAGATACGAAACCCCCAGCTCCTGACGCAGGTCGCGCAGCAGTTCGAGAATCGCCGCGCCGACCACCGTGTCGAGTGCCGAGGTCACCTCGTCGCACAAAATCAGGTCCGGCTTGGCCGCCAGCGCCCGGGCCAGGTTGATCCGTTGCTTTTGCCCGCCGGACAGTTCATCGGGACGCCGTTCGGCCATGGTTCGCGGCAGGCGTACCAGGTCCAGCAGTTCGCCGATACGCTCGCGCAATGCGGCCCCCTTGAGACCGAAATACATTTTCAGCGGACGACTCAGAATGGTGCTGACGCTGTGCATCGGGTTGAGTGCCGTGTCGGCGTTCTGGAAGACCATTTGAATGCGCCGGAACTGCTCTGGGCTGCGTTCGCACAGACTCCCGCCCAGAGGCTGACCATCAAACGTCAGCCTCCCCAACGCGGGAGTCAGCAACCCGGCCACCACCCGCGCCAGGGTCGACTTGCCGGAACCCGACTCGCCGATCACACCGATGGCCTGCCCTCTGCGCACCGTCAGGTCGATGTCTTCCAGCACACGGATCAATGGCATGCCTTGCGTGTTGTTGTTGCCGTAGCCGGCCGTCAAGCCTTTGATGGTCAACAGCGGCTGGTCTTCGGCGATACCGCTGGGCGGACGGATTGTCGCATCCGGCCGCGCCGCCGCCAGCAGGCTGCGGGTGTACTCATGGGCCGGGCCCTTGAGCAGCGGCGCGGTAGCGCTCTGCTCGAAGACCTGGCCGCCGTTGAGCACCACAATCTGGTCGGCCATCTGCGCCACCACGGCGAGGTCGTGGGAGACGTAGACCGCTGTTGCCCCACGCTCGCGGACCACGCGTTTGAAGGCGCGCAGCACGTCGATCTGGGTGGTCACGTCGAGGGCGGTGGTCGGCTCGTCGAGCACCACCAGCAACGGATCGCTGATCAACGCCATGGCCGCCATCACCCGTTGCAATTGCCCGCCTGACACCTGGTGCGGGTAGCGCTGGCCGATGTGCTCCGGGTCCGGCAGCGCCAGGTCGCGAAACAACTCGATAGCCTTGGCCTCCAGCACGGCCCGGCCGCCAAGGCCATGAATCAAGGCGCCCTCCACCACTTGCTCGATCAGCTTCTTCGCCGGGTTGAACGCCGCTGCCGCGCTTTGCGCGATATACGACACTCGATTGCCACGCAGACCTTGCAGTTCGCGCTCGCTCAACGCCAGCATGTCGTGCTCGCCGACCTGCACCACACCGCCCGACAACCGGCAGCCGCGCCGGGCATACCCGAGCAGCGCCAGGGCGATGGTGGTCTTGCCGGAGCCGGACTCACCGATCAACGCCAACACTTCGCCTTTTTCCAGGGAGAAGCTCACGCCCTTGACGATTTCCACCTCGCCGCGCTCGCCACAGGCGACTACGCGCAGGTCTTCGACTCGAATCAATTCACTCATTTCAATGACCTCCCGTACGGCGACTACGTCGGGACGACAGTCTGTCGATAAACAGATTCACGCCAATGGTCAGGGTGCCGATGGCCAGGGCCGGAATCACGATGGCCGGCGCGCCCTGGTTGAGGCCGCCGATGTTTTCCCGCACCAGGGATCCGAGGTCTGCATCCGGCGGTTGCACACCCAGCCCCAGGAAGCTCATGCCACTGAGCAACAACACGATGTAACCGAAACGCAGCCCCAGGTCGGTCAGCACCGGGTTGAGCATGTTCGGCAGGATTTCCACGCAAGCGATGTACAGTCGACGCTCGCCACGGGTACGGGCGACCTGCACGTACTCCAACGCTTCAATGTTCACCGCCATGCTGCGGGCGATGCGGAAGGCGCCGGGACAGAAACTCAGCACCGCGGTGCAGATCAGCAACGTGACCGAGGAGCCGAACGCCGACACCATGATCAGCGCCAGCATCTTGCTCGGGATCGAGATAAAGGCGTCCATCAAGCGACTGATCACTTCGTCCAGCCACTTGGGCGACACCACCGACAGCAACGCGCAACCGGTGCCCAGGCCACTGGCCAATACCGCGGCAATCAACGCCAGGCCGACAGTGAAACGCGCGCCGACCAGAACACGGCTGAGCATGTCGCGGCCCAGGTAGTCGGTGCCGAACGGGTAAACAGCGCTGATGCTGTCAAAGACATTATCGGAGACCACTTCACCCACCGGGTGCGGCGCCAGCCACGGGCCGAAAATCGCCACCAGCAACCAGATAACGCACATCGCGGCGCCAATCAAACCCAGCCAGGCCGGACCATGAGACACCTTGCCAGCCGACAGGTCGGGGGTACCCGGCGTCGATTTAACAATGAAATTGTTCATTGGTTTCTCAGCCTCGGATTGGACAGAATCGCGCACAGATCGGCAATCAGCACCAACCCCAGGTACGCCGTACAAAACAGCATGGTGCAGGCCTGGACCAGCGCCATGTCACGGTTGGTCACGGCATCGACCATCAGGCTGGCGATGCCGGGGTAGTTGAAAATCGTCTCGACAATCACCACCCCGCCCAACAGATAGGACAGGCTCAGGGCGATGGCATTGGCAATCGGCCCGATGGCATTGGGCAAGGCATGCCACAGCACAATGCGCATCGGACTCACGCCTTTGAGCCGGGCCATTTCCACATAAGGACTATCCAGTTGATCGATCACCGCGGCTCGGGTCATGCGTGCCATTTGCGCGACGATCACGCAGCACAGCGTCATCACCGGCAAGGCGTAAGTGCGCAGGAATTGCAGGGGTGAGGTGAT
Organism: Pseudomonas sp. GW821-FHT03C07; assembly: GCF_059420925.1. Classification (NCBI taxonomy): domain Bacteria; kingdom Pseudomonadati; phylum Pseudomonadota; class Gammaproteobacteria; order Pseudomonadales; family Pseudomonadaceae; genus Pseudomonas; species Pseudomonas sp. GW821-FHT03C07. Next base: position 413,414 of record NZ_JBWKUQ010000004.1, on the reverse strand, counting down.
GTCACTGGCATAGGACAGTGCCGACAGCCAGCCCAGGTTCACCGCGAAAATCAGCACCGCCAGGGTCGCCACCAGAAACTCCGGCACGGCCACCATCGCCAGGGTGACAAAGCTGAGGGCGCTGTCGATGCGGCCGCCCCGGCCCATGGCCGAACCGATGCCCAGAACCAGGGCCACCGGCACGGACACCAGCGCCGTGGCGGCCGCCAGCATCAAGGTGTTGGGAACCCGCCCGGCCATCAAGTCGCTGACCGGCATGGCGTTGGAAACGGACTGCCCCATGTCGCCGCTGAGCAGGCTTATCAACCAGTGCAGGTAACGCAACACACCCGGCTGATCCAGCCCCAGTTTCAGGCGCAAGGCCGCCACCTGTTCCGGCGTGGCAAACTGCCCCAGCGCCTGTTGCGCCGCGTCTCCCGGCAGTACCGCCGTGATGGCGAACACCACCATGGAGACGATCAACAAGGTCACGATCGCGGCGCCCAGACGCCGGCCGATCAGCCACAGTGTGTTGCTATTCATCGCCCTCTCCTCCTGCAATGCAACGCGGGCAAAACCCCGGGGCAGCCCATCAAGCGTCCAGCCAAACCTGCTCGGCGAACATGTAGCCCATGAAACCGCCCAACGGGTTACTGCCATAGCCTTTGACACGCTGGTCGACGGCATCGATGTTGCTGATGAACACCGGAATGCCGATACCGCAGTGGTCGTGCGCCAGGGTCTGCATGTCGGCGTACATCTTGCTGCGCTTGGCATCGTCGGTTTCAGCGCGGGCGAGCATCAGCAACTGGTCGAACTGCTCGTTCTTCCAGGCGGATTCGTTCCACGGCGCGCTCGACTGGAAGAACTGCGAAAACATCACGTCAGCGTTCGGCCGCGGGTTGATGTTGCCGAAGCTCAACGGGTGTTTCATCCAGTGGTTGGACCAGTAGCCATCACTCGGCAGACGGTTGACGTCGAGCTTGAGTCCGGCCTGTTTCGCCGATTGCTGCAACAGTACGGCGATGTCCACCGAACCGGTCGCCGCCGGCGAGGCCACCAGCGGCATGCTGATGCTGTCCATGCCGGCCTTCTTCAACAGAAACTTGGCTTTTTCCGGGTCGTAGACGGTCTGCGGCAGGTCAGCGTTGTAGTAGCGCGAACCGGGGGCAATCGGATGGTCGTTACCGACCACTGCAAAGCCACGGAACACGGCGGATTTGATCTGCTCGCGGTCCATCAGGTACTTCATCGCCTGGGTGAATTCCGCGCTTTTGCCGGGCATCTGGTCCTGGCGGATGATCAAGTCAGTGTAGTTGCCCGACGGCGCATCCACGACACGGTGGGTGGCGCTGGCCTTGATTCGCGTGGTGGATCGCGGGTTGACCTCGTTGATCATGTGCACGTCACCCGACAGCAGCGCGTTGACCCGCGACGGCTCGTCGGCAATGGCGATGAACTCGATCTCGTCCAGGTAAGGCAGGCCCGGTTTCCAGTAGCCGGTATTGCGCGCCGCCACCGAACGTACGCCCGGTTTGAACTCCTTGACCTTGAACGGCCCGGTACCAATGCCTTGATTGAAGTCGGTGGTGCCCTCCGGAACGATCAGCAGGTGCGACACCGCCAGGATCGACGGCAGCTCGGCGTTGGGCGCGCTCAGACGGATCTGTACTTCATTGGCCCCGGTGGCCTTGATCTCGGCGAACTGTTCCATCAGCGGCATGACCTTGGAGCCGGTCAACGGATCCTTGTGCCGCGACAGCGAGAACACCACGTCGGCGGCACTCAGGGTTTTGCCGTTATGGAAGGTCACGTCCTTGCGCAGGGTGATGGTCCACAGCGTGGCATCGACGTTGTCGATGCGTTCTGCCAGCTCCAGTTGCGGCACCAGATGGCTGTCGAAACGGGTCAGGCCGTTGTAGAACATATAGTGGCGCGCGTAGTCGGTGGACAGCGCCCCCTTGGCCGGGTCCAGGGTATCGGCGGTGGAACTGGACATACCGGCGACGCGAATCCGACCGCCCGGCTTACCTTTGCCGGGGCTCGCGGCGTCATCGGCAAACAGCTTGCCGGCGGCGCTGAACAGGCTGCCGGTGCCGACGGCGGCCACCCCGGCCACACCGAGCATCTGCAAGGCACTGCGGCGCGACATGCCGCGATTGAGGCCTTCGAATACCCTCAGGCTTTCCTGGCCGGAGATGAGGTTGGAGTCGATCTTTTTGTCAGTCATTTAAGCTGTACCTGTCGATAATGAGAAGGCTCATGCTCGCGGTTGTCCGGAGCGTCTTGAAACGCAAACGACGGTGACGCCACAACTTCAACTCAATGCAAATAGTCCTGGAGCCGGTAATAAGCACCTACCAGCGGCAGGAACCAGGGTTTGCCGAAATGCCCGGGAATCGCCGGCCAGTCGAGTTCGCGCCAGGGATTGGCCTCGACCTTGCCGGCCATCACCTCGGCCATGACCTGGCCCATGTGCACCGACATCTGCACCCCATGGCCGCTGTAGCCCATGGAGTGATAAACCCCGCCATGCTGGCCGGCACGCGGCAGCCGGTCGGACGTCATATCGACCAACCCGCCCCAGCAGTAGTCGATCTTGACGTTGGCCAACGACGGGAACATCTGCACCATCGCGGCTCGCAACACCTTGCCGCTCTTGGCATCGGAGACACTGTCGGACATCGCAAACCGCGCACGGCCGCCAAACAGCAGGCGGTTGTCCGGGGTCAGGCGGAAGTAGTTACCGATCATGCGACTGGTCACATACGCTCGCCGACCGGGCAGCAACTGCTCGATCAGGGCCTGGGGCAGGACCTCGGTGGCGATCACGAAACTGCCCACCGGCACGATCCGCCGCCGATACCAGCCCAACCCGCCGTGCTGACAGGCGCCAGTCGCCAGCAGCACTTGCCCGGCGTGCAGCGAGCCCTTGGCGGTGTTGACCTGATAGCCGCCGGCCCGGGCGTTCCAATCCGTCACCGGCGTGTCCTGATAGACCAACGCACCATGGCGTACGGCGGCCTCGGCCAGACCGACACCAAAGCGCCCGACATGCATCTGCACGCCGTTGCGCTGCAGCAAGCCACCGTGGAACTGGGCCGAGTCGACTTCAGCGCGAATCTGCTCGGCAGACAGCAGCTCGACATCGGCATCGACTTCCCGACGAATCAGCTCACAGGTCCGTGCCAGGCCCTCGTAATGCATCGGCTTGGCGGCCAACTTGAGCTTGCCGTTACGCTTGAGGTCGCAGGCAATCTGCTCCTGCTCCACCAGCGCAACCACGCTTTGCACGGCACTCTCGTAGGCTTTGTAATAGGCCCGCGCCCGGTCGGCCCCGAGACTGGCGCTCAGGCTCGCGTAATCCTGGGCCACGCCGGTATTGCACTGACCACCGTTGCGACCCGAGGCTTCACCGATCACCCGAGCGGCTTCCAGCACCACCACACTGGCGCCCTGCAAGGCCAGCGCCCGAGCCGCCGCCAGGCCGGTGAAACCGCCACCGATAATGGCCACGTCGACCTGCCCGGGCAACGCGCCGAGCTGTGCACCGGTAAACGCCGGTGCGGTGTCGAGCCAGTAGGATTCACTGCCCATGTCTGATCCGCCTATGCCAAAACCGCCTGTGCCAAAAAGAATGCCGTTACGACTCAGAGACCGACCAGCGCGGCCAGCCCACCGATGTCGCTGATCTGCTGGTAGCCGTAGAAGGCATTGGCCGGCACTTCGTGGCCACGGGCGACGAAGGCCTTGTTCCTGATCTTCATGTCGTGGGCCGGCATCAGGTCGTAGCGGAAGCTCGACGACACATGCAAGATGTCCTCCGGGCCGCAGTTGAGGTGGTCGAGCATGTACTCGAACGCCGCCAGACGCGGCTTGTAGGCCTGTGCCTGTTCGGCGGTAAAGACTTTATGAAACGGTGCGCCGAGCTTGTCGACGTTGGACATGATCTGGCTGTCGCTGGCGTTGGAGAAAATCACCAGGGGGATTTTATCGGCGATTTTCGACAGGCCGGCCGGTACATCCGGGTGCGGACCCCAGGTCGGCACCGCGTCGTAATACAGCTGACCTTCGTCCCGGTATTCGATGCCCCAACGCTTGCAGGTCCGCGCCAGGGCGGTCTTGAGGATTTCGTCATACGGCATCCAGTCACCCATGACCTGGTCCAGACGATAGGCGGAGAAGTCCTTGACGAACTGATCCATCTGCTCGGGCACGACACGATCGGCGAACAGCTCGCGAGTCATCGTTCCCATGTGGAAATTGGTCAGCGTACCGTAGCAGTCGAACGTAATGAATTTGGGACGAAGAAAGCTCATTGAGTGCGGTCCTGAAGTTCGTTGAGGTCATGGCGTGACAAGCATTCGCTCCGTTTCAGGAGCCGTGGTGCAACGCTGCAGCACACCGTCATTACAACACCGTGAAATCAGCAGATGGCGTTAAAAGTGACCTCTGCTCGATACAAACCACCGTTTTAGCGCCTCCCCTCAGCAGACTTTGCGGGCCGCTCCAGCCTTGGGCAAACCCCGTATTTATGCGCGCTTATGGACCTTTATAGCCCTATGAAGCTTCAATGCGCACTGAACCACCGCAGAACCTGCGCCGAGCCGAACGAAAACGGGCGCCTCCCTGGGGAAGCGCCCGTTCAAGGGTGCATTTGAGCGTTTTTGAGGCGAGCCGATTAGCCGGCAATCCACGGAGCACTCCACAAAATGGACGGCGAGTTGTAAACCCAGGCCTGCATCGTAGAAAAAAAGCGCAAGCATTTGCTGCCGACCTTGCGCGGCAATTAAGTAGTAAGTGTGGTCTGTGAGCCTTGGGCGTTCGCAATCTGCCGAATGTTCCAGCCCCCCTTGTCAGGCCTTCACGCAGATGGGATACAGGCACCCTCGCGCCGTGATTCCGGGCGCTCGTGCACACGGCTTAACGGAGACTCGCCATGTCCGCCCCGCAACCAACTGCTTATGTCTATCGGCCGATGACGGCTGCCGATCTGCCCTCGGCCCATGCCTTGTCCGTGCAACTGAAGTGGCCCCATCGCCTGGATGACTGGGCCATGTTGCAACGCGTCAGCGACGGCTTCGTGGTCCTGGATGGCGAGCGTCTGATCGGCACGGCATTCGCCTGTCCGCAAGGCGAGTTCGCCACCATCGGCCTGGTGATCGTCAGCGACGACTACCAGGGCCAGGGTATCGGTCGTCAGTTGATGGAGCGGATGCTCAACGCCTGTCAGTCACGCACCCCGATGCTGAACGCCACCTTGGCCGGCGCGCCGCTTTACACAAGTCAGGGCTTTATCGAGTTCGGCCGGATTCAGCAGCATCAAGGTCAAGCCCATGCGCCCGCCCCCGAGCCGTTGGCCGATGGTGAAGTGTGTCGCCCGCTGCACGAGGCCGACCGGACTCGTCAACTGGCTCTGGCCAACGCAGCCAGCGGGCTGGAGCGCAAAACCGTACTCATGGACCTACAGGATGTGGTCGAGCATTCAGTGGGTATCGAGCGCGACGGCCAGTTGCACGCTTTCGCCCTGCTACGCCCATTTGGTCGTGGTCGTTGCATCGGCCCGGTAGTCGCAGAAAATCCCGAACAAGCCAAACACCTGATCGCCGCGTTACTGGCCCAAGTGCCGGACGCATTCGTACGCATCGACATTCCAGCGGACAGTGGCTTGAGCGAGTGGCTGGTATCGGCCGGTCTCAAGCAGGTCGACACCGTGGCACAAATGGCGCGGGGCACACCGCCGCAAGCAGCCGATGGCTTCCGACAGTTCGCACTGGTCACCCAAGCCATTGGTTGAGCACCGCGCACGAAGAAGAAGTGCCATCCAATCCCCTCAAAGGCCCATTCCCAGGGAGCGTCACCCACATGTCTCAAGCTACTGTTCTGCTCTTGGCTCGCGCCGACGGCAGCCGTGTCACCACGTCTTTCAATGCGACCCGCTTGAGCGCCGCCGATCCATTCGGGGAACATCGTCAGGTTGCCTATACCGGGACCGACGGTATCTGCGCGGGGATTGTGAGCACTGGCCAGGCACTCGATATCGATGTGTTCCCGCACACTGAAATGATCGTGGTCCACGCCGGCAACGTCGTGCTGCAATCCCAAGGCCAGACGCTGAAACTGGGTATCGGCGCGAGCGCCGTGATCGGACGCGGTACAACACTCCGGCTCCTGGCACAGCCCGATACTCGCTGGGCATTCTGTGCCGTCATCGACCCCACGGCCGAACCGACACCAGGACTGACAGCGCTGGACCCGCAAGCGCTGCTCTCCCCCTCGGCCGCCCCGGAACCGCACATACTGATCGGGCCCACCCCGCAGTGTCGGTCAGCTAATGCCTTCGAAGACGCCAGCAGCGACCTGCGCGTCGGCGTCTGGGACTCGACACCTTACGAACGCCAGGGTCGAGCGCACAAACTCAATGAGCTGATGCACCTGATTGAAGGCAGCGTCATCCTGCTGGGACCCGAAGGTACACGCCTGACGGTCAACACCGGTGACACGGTGCTCGTACCACAAGGCGCGTCATGCGCCTGGAAAAGCACCGGCTACGTGCGCAAGTTCTACGCGGTGAAATAAACCCGTGGCGCAACGCCGATTCCGCTGCGCCTGGCCAGCCCCTTACAAAGTGACCACGCGCCGCTGGACAAACCGATCCACATACTCATCCGCCGGCGCATGCAAAATCTCCTTCGGCGTGCCGACCTGGATCAACTTGCCATCCTTGAGAATCGCGATGCGATTGCCGATCCGTACCGCTTCATCCAGGTCATGGGTGATAAACACGATGGTCTTGTGCAGCGTCTTCTGCAGCTCCAGCAACTGATCCTGCATCTCGGCGCGGATCAGCGGATCAAGGGCGCTGAAGGCTTCATCCATCAGGATGATGTCGGTGTCCGCCGCCAAGGCCCGGGCCAACCCCACACGCTGGCGCATACCGCCCGACAGCTGGTGTGGGTACTTGTCCTCGTAACCCTTCAGGCCCACGGTATTGATCCAGTGCAAGGCGCGCTCGGCGCAGACTTCCTTGCTTTCGCCACGGACCTTGAGAGCGTAGGCGACGTTTTCCTGCACGCTCTTGTGGGGCAACAGGCCAAAGCTCTGGAACACCATGCTGATCTTGTGCCGACGAAACTCGCGCAACGCCTCCATGTCGTACTGGAGGATGTCCACGCCATCCACCAGGATCGCGCCGCTGGTCGGGTCGATCAGGCGGTTGAAATGCCGCACCAGGGTCGACTTGCCGGACCCCGACAGCCCCATGATCACGAAGATCTCGCCGGTACCAACGCTCAGTGACAGGTCGTTGACCCCGATCACGCAGCTGGTTTCGGCCAGGACCTGATCCTTGGTCTTGCCCTGGCGAATCAGGTTCAGTGCATCTTCAGTGCGGGCACCATAGATCTTGAAGACGTTCTTGACTTCGATCTTGTTCATCGGTGTCATGCTCATTTGCTCACCTCATGCCGTGACCGACCATAGGCCTGGGTGATGCGGTCGATCACCACCGCGAGAATCACGATCGCCAGGCCGGCTTCCAGGCCGCGTCCGACGTTGAGGGTTTGAATCCCAACCAGCACGTCTTCGCCCAAGCCACGGGCACCGATCATCGAGGCAACCACCACCATCGACAGCGCCATCATGGTGGTCTGGTTGATCCCGGCCATGATGCTCGGCAGGGCCAGCGGCAGTTGCACGCCGAACAGTTGCTGCCAGCGGTTGGCGCCAAAGGCGTTGATCGCTTCCATCACCTCGCCGTCGACCTGGCGAATGCCCAGGTCGGTCAGACGGATCAACGGCGGCGCCGCGTAGATCACCGTGGCGAAGATCGCCGGGACCTTGCCCAGGCCGAACAGCATCAGCACCGGAATCAGGTACACGAAGCTGGGCATGGTCTGCATGATGTCCAGCAGCGGCATCAGCACCGAACGCAGGCGATTGCTGCGCGCCGAAAGAATGCCCAGCGGAATCCCGATCAGCACCGAGATCAGGGTCGCCACCAGCATCAGCGCCAGGGTCTGCATCAGCTTGTCCCACAGGCCGACCGCGCCGACCAGGAACAACAGGCCGACGATCACCAGGGTGGTCACCCACTTGCGAGTGGCGTGCCAGGCGATACCGCCGACAATAGCCAGCATCAGCCACCAGGGCGCCAGACGCAGCAGGCCTTCCAGATTGACGATGGCCCATAGCAGGGTGTCGGAGATCTGGCGGAACACATCACCGTAATGGGTCACCAGTGCATCGACCCAACTGTTGACCCAGTCGGCGATGGAAAATGTGAAACGCTCGGGAAACATTGGAACCCTCGATCAAGTGGTTGTAGGGTCCGAGCGAAAACGAGCCGAGCGGCGATCAGCCAGTTTTTAACGCTGCATGATCGTCGCGCAGGCCGTTTACGCCGGCGCCAGCGAACTTCCCGGCCAGCCTCTCGGATAGCCGGGAGGTCGTCGACCTACAGAGCCGCGTTGATTTTCTTCGCAGCGTCAGCGCTGACCCAGGCCTGCCAGACCTCAGGGTGCTCCTTGAAGAAGATCCTCGCCAGTTTGGGAGAGTCGATATGCTCCTTGGTCATCCGGGCCAGGTTCTGGTTCAGCAGGTCGATCGGCAGATTGACCTTCTCCAGCACCGCGACCAGTTCTGGCGCCTGCTCATGGAAAGCCTTGGAAAGCCCCACCTGGATACTGATCTTTTTGTCGATACCCGGCTTCTCTTCCAGCTTGACCAGATCGACTTGCCCCATCAACGGCGTCGGCGACCAGTAGTAGAAGAGGATCGGCTCGCCACGCTTGTAGCTCGACAGTACGGCGGCATCCAGTGCCGGGCCGGTACCCGGACGGAAATTCGTGTAGCTCGCTTCGAGCCCGTAACTTTTCAGCATCTCGCTATTTTCCAGCTCGCAGGTCCAGCCGGCCGGGCAGTTATAGAAACGGCCCTTGCTCGGCTCCTCCGGATCCTTGAACAGTCCGGCGTAGCGGCTCAGATCGGCGATGTTCTTCAGCTCGGGGGCCTTGGACTTGAGGTTGCGCTTGGCATCGCCTTCGACCACATAACGCGGCACGTACCAACCTTCGGTGGCGCCAACGATCGGGGCGCCGACACCCAGGACCTTGCCGCTTTTCGCCGCTTTGTTCCAGACGTCGCTGCGACCGACCCATTCTTCGGCCAGGACTTGAATATCGTTGCTGCTCAGGGCGTTTTCCATGGTGATGGAGTTACCCGGCAAGGTGTCGATTGCACAGCCATAACCGTCCTTGAGCACGATCTGCAGCACCTCGGTGAGCAACATGCCGCTCTCCCAATTGAGCCCGGCGAATTTCACCGGTTTACCCGACTCGCACCAACTGGCGGCCTGGCTCGCAGCACTACCGGCCAACAGGCCGAGGGAAATCAGTGTGGCGGTAAGGTTTTTTTTGATTTTCACAAGCGCACGCTCCAACACAGTGAACAAGGTTATGGCAGTGCAAGTGTTCGCCACCTCAGTGGCGAACGGCTGTCATCAAGGTGAAGCTCAAACTCCTTGATGTATCGTCGGGAACCAATCTTCGCGCAGTCTCTGACCGGTCTGCATCGCATGCCCTGGATACGGTGGAGAGGTCCGTCCTGGACGCTCGAAGTAACGTATATCGTCGCCCAACCAGCGCAGCGACAGCACCCGTCGGCGCTGCGCCGAGGCATTGCCCCTGGCGCCATGCACGGTGCGAAAATCGAACAACACCGCATCGCCGGGCTGCATCTCCCACTCGAGGACCTGCAGGCCCTCTTCCTTATCTGGATCGGGCGCATCGCGGTATCCGTCCGCATCCCGGTAAAAATCGCTTTGATCGGCCCAGTGGACGGGTTTTATCCCTTTCTCCCAACGGTGTGAGCCGGCAAGCAGACGCAGTGTCGACTCGCGTACCGGGTCCACGGGGATCCAGAAACTGACGCTCTGCTGTCCTTCGACAAAGTAATAGGGGATGTCTTGATGCCAGGGCGTGGCTTTCTGCGCCCCCGGTTCCTTGACCAGCACATGATCATGGAAGAACTGCGCCGAACGCGAACGCATGACGGCCGCGGCAACGGCGGCGGCAGGTGACTGTTCCACCGTTGCACGAAACTCTGGAATCCGCTGCCAGTTGCAATAGTCATCAAAAAAACCGCCCGGCTTGTCATCCTTCTCCACGTAGCGGCTGGCATAAACGCCTGGCTCCGTCAGGTTGCGCTCAATACCGGCGGCAATCGTCTCGATCCAATCAGTGAAAATACCGCGTAGACAAATCGCTCCATCGCGCTGGAACGCCTCGATATCTGTTTCGCCAAGGGTGAATGCGCTGTGTGCCATGACCTGAAACTCCTTGAAGGAGGAAATAAATGTGGGCGCTGGACAAATATTTCACGACACACAACAATGATAAAATAATAAGTATTGATGTATCACCAAAGAAAAACTTATGAAGTTCACCCTACGGCAACTCCGTTACGCGCTCGCCGCGGCCAAGCACAACAATCTCACTCAGGCTGCCGAAGAGTTGCACGTTTCCCAGCCCTCGATCTCCACGGCCATTACCGAACTGGAGGTCCTTTTCGGCCAGCCCCTGTTTGTTCGCCAGCGCGGTCTCGGCGTGTCCCTTACCCCGTTTGGGCGCACGGTGATGACCCAGGCAAAACGCGTCCTGGCCGAAGCGCGGAGCTTTTCGGATATCGGGAGCGATAGCAGTGACTTTGCCGGGGAACTGGTGCTGGGTTGTTACGCGGACCTGGCTCCGTACTGCCTGCCGCAGATCCTGAGACACCTCCAGCGCGACTATCCCCGGGTCACCGTCGATATGCGCGAAGGCGGCTTCGAATATCTGGGCAAGCGCCTTGCCGAAGGCGCCCTGGAGTTGGCGCTGACGTACGACCTCGGGTTGCCGGCCAACATGGAATGCGTGGAGCTGTGCCAGTTGACCGCCCATGCCCTGCTGCCGGCCGATCACCCGCTGGCGAACGAGCCTCGTGTCAGTCTGGCGGCACTGAGCGAATGCAACCTGGTGGTGACGGATCAGATCCATAGCTGGCAGCACGTGCTGGATCTATTCAGCTTCCACGGTCTCGCCCCCGCAAGCGTACAACGGACCCACAGCTTCGAATTTCAACGCAGCCTGGTGGCCAACGGGTTCGGTGTGGCGCTGACCTATACCCGCCCCTATGGCGACCGTAGCTACGATGGTCAGCCCCTGGTCTGTCGCCCCATACGCGAAGAGCTACCGGCCCAGCGCATCGTCCTGGCCTATGATCAGCGCTACCCTTTAACGCCACCTGCCGAGGCGTTCAAGATGCAAGCGCTGGCCTGGTTCGCGGAACGACTACCGTTTGCGTCAAATTGACGATTGCGCGGGGCGCATCCAGCGCTGCTCGTGCGGGTAAAACCCGGACGAGCCATGGGTTCAATGCCGGGTCTTGCGCTCCAGTAAGCGCACCCCCAGCGAGAGCGGATAACACAGCGCAAAATAAATCGCCCCCACGAGGATGTAGATCTCCAGCGGCATGAAGTACACGCTACTCAAGTCCTGAGCCCGCAGCATCAAATCCGGCGCCGCGATCAGCGATGCCACGGACGTGTCCTTCAACAACGAGATCGCCACGTTGCCGATGGGCGCCAGCACGATACGAATGGCCTGGGGCAACACGACCCAGCGCAACACCTTGAGATGAGGCATACCAATCGCCTTCGCCGCTTCCACCTGCCCCTTGGGCACCGCCTCCAGACCCGAACGGTAAATCTCCGACAGATAAGCCGCCGCATTCAGCCCCAGGCCGATCATGGCCGCCTGGAAAGAGCTGAATTGAACGCCGACTTCGGTCAGGCTGAAGTAGACGATGAACAGTTGCACCAGCGCCGGGGTGCCGCGAAACACCTCGATGTAGATCAGCGCCGCACGGCGCAATGGCCGATTGCCCGAGAGTCGCGCCAGCGCCACCAGCAGCCCGACGATCAAACCAATGACCAGCGCGCCGAACGCCAACTGCAGCGTGGCCCAGGCCGCAGCCAATAACTCGACATGGGTTGCTTCCCACAACTCGCCATAACCCATATCAATTCTCCTTCACGACTTTGAGTCGCCGTTCGGTCCGCGCCGCCCAGTGGGAAAGCACCAGGCTCAACACCAGGTAGATGATCGCCAGCAGAAAGTAGATCTGATTGGTCTGGTAGGTTTCACTGACCAGCATCCGTGCCTTGAACGTCAGCTCCGGCACCGCCGCCGCCGATGCCAGGGACGTGTCCTTGAGCAGGCCGATGGCGAAGTTGGCCATCCCCGGAATGGCCACCTTGAACGCCTGGGGCAACACGATGATGCGCATCGCCAGGGAGCGGGTCATACCGATGGAAAACGCCGCCTCGCTTTGCCCGCGGTCGATCGTGCGGATGCTTGAACGGAACACTTCCGACAGGATCGCCGCACCGTTCAGACCAAAGCCGATGATTGCCGCACCGATCGCCGGCAGCGTGATGCCGATATACGTCAGCCCGAAGTAGAGGATGAACAGCTGGGTCAGGATCGGTATGTTGCGAAACACCTCCAGATACACGCTCGCAATCAAACTCAACACACGGCTGCGCGAGAGCCGCATCAACGCCAGGCAAAACCCCAGCAACGTCGCCACGACGAACGCAGCGGTAGTCAAGCCAACAGTGGTCAGCGCGCCGATGCCCAGCACATTCAAAAAGTACGGCAGCATCTCGATGGCTTTGTGCAGTGCAGTCGAATCGAACATCGATCAGTGCTCCTGCACGGCACGGATAAAGGAACGGGTGCGTTCGACCTGGCTCTCACGAAAGATCTGTCGGGGCGGCCCCTGCTCGACAATGTTACCGTCGGCCATGAAGATCACCTGATCGGAGACACTTTCGGCGAAATGCATTTCGTGAGTCACGATAATCATCGTCATGCCCTCCTCCGCCAGCTTGCGCATGACGGTCAGCACTTCACCCACCAGTTCCGGGTCCAGCGCCGAAGTCGCCTCGTCGAACAGCATCAGCTTGGGGCGCATCGCCAGCGCCCGGGCGATAGCGATGCGCTGCTGTTGCCCACCCGAGAGCTGTTCCGGGTAGACGTCACGCTTGGCGAACATGCCCACCTTGTTCAGCAGGTCTTCGGCCAGTTCCACCGCTTCCGCGCGACTGCGCTGTTGCACCTTGAGCGGGCCGAGGATGATGTTTTCCAGTACCGAGAGGTGCGGAAACAGGTTGAAGCGCTGGAACACCATACCGATCTCGGTGCGCATCCGCGCCAGCTCCTTATCACTCATGGGCACTTTCCGTGTGCCCACCAGCCGCTGGCCGATCAGTTCGTTATCGATGTAAATATCACCTTTGGTCGGCTCTTCGAGGTAGTTGACGCAGCGCAGCAAGGTGGTCTTGCCCGACCCGCTGGGTCCGATCAGCGAGATCTTCTGACCCTGCTGTACATCGAGGTCGATACCTTTGAGAACGTCCAGGCTACCGAAGGACTTGTAGAGTCCCTCGATCCGCACCAGTGGGGTTGATTCAGCCATGTGCAATGTCCGTGAGTGGATGAGGCCAAGCGTGATCGCGACGTCGATTCAGGCGAAGGACTGGCTGAAATCCCGCGGCGGGTGTTCGAACGGCCCGATGAGGTTGCCCTTTTCGTCCCGATCCACACCGATGCGCGGATCCTTGGCCGGAGGCGCGAGGTAGTCCGGGTTCTTGATCCCGTACTTGGCGAGGATCGGCTGGATCTGATCGGTACTCTTGAGCCAGCGCAGGCCCTGGTTCACGCCATCGAACAAATCCTGGTTCTGCGGATGAACGCCCCAGATCGCCTCGAACTTGGCGGTCAGGCTGGGGAATTTTTCATCGTAGGACATGGGGATCTGTTTGAGCTTGAGGCTGGGGTCCTGAAGGATCATATAGTCGATGGTCGGAGCATCCAGCACGGCAAAATCCAGGCGCCCGGCCCGCACGTCACGCAGGCAGGAGTCGGTGTTGTCGTAGAGCTTGACCTCTTTCACACCGTCGATTTTCTTCATGTCCGGGATGGTGAAATAGCCAGTAATGGCACCGATGGTGCGACCTTTGACATCGTTCACCGTGATGGACGTCTCGAACGGCTCGCTGTCACGCATGATCACGTAGGCACCGGTGTAGAACACCGGGTCGGTCAATAGCAGGATCTTCGAGCGCATCGGGTTCCAGGCGAAGTTGCCGCCGAACCAGTCGGCACGTCCCGACCTGACGGCTTCGACCACCGCCGGGAAGCCCATGGTCAGTACGTCGAGCTTGAGTTCCAGGCGATCGGCAATGATCTTCAGCAACTCCAGGTCGGTGCCGACCGGAACACCTTCGCGCAACGCGCCCAAGGGCATATCACCGAGGCAGGCCGCCGTCAGGTAGCCAGGGCGCACGGTCTTGATCGGTTTGCCGGCGGCGAAGGCGAAGGACATCGGGCCCATCGCAGTGCCCACCAACGCCGCCAGCGAACCATAGCCAGTGGCTTTGAGCAGCCCACGCCGAGAGAGCCCCTGGGTGTCGAATTTGAAGTCGGACATAGATCACCTATTGGTTAATGATTGTTCTGGACCATTACAAGCCGTACAACTCAGGCGCCGTCCATGGCTCGATCATCCTGGGTCTCATCACCCAAAACACCCGCGATCACTCTCACCACAGCATAGGGCAGCCGTGCCAACCGCCACATTTCGCGACTCAGTCGCGCCGCGCCCCGGCCTCCGGCATACTCTGTGCCGCCCACGAACGAGCTGAACAGCCGGTGGCTGCCGGGACGAGTCCGGTTAGAACGTGTCGATTGCCATGTGCATACCCCGCAGAGCTGGGATGACAGCCATCTTTTTTATTGTGATGCATGACAAGCATTACAACTCACACACTAATCACGGTTTTTTCGCTTGTCAACAGGACTTGTATCAGATAAAAAGCAATACAAATTTGCTTATTGTCTTGCAGCAAGCATGACAAGCAGGGATAAAGCACCATGAGTCAATTCGAACAACTGCTGGACGAACTCAAGGCAAGCGCTGCCTTGCAGCGTGACAAAGCGGAAACCCTTTACGCCCAACTGGCCGACTCACTGGCTGAAGCGATCGGCAACGGCAAGCTCAAGCCGGGCGAGCGCCTGCCGCCGCATCGCGAGTTCGCCAGCGCACTGGGGGTGAACATCACCACGGTGACCAAGGCCATGGCCGTGCTGCAGCAGAAAGGCCTGGTCGAAAGCCGACCGGGGCGCGGCACACAAGTTGCCCTGCCACGGCATCCGGCCGCGCAGTTCCAGTCGGCACCGAGCAACGACCCGGGCACCGTGGACCTCAGCGTCAACCGGCCGGCCACCGATGGTTTCAACCGGGTGCTGGCGCAGTTACTGCCGCGTCTCTCCAGCGACCCGCGCTTTACCGACATGAAGGACTATCACCCGTCCGAAGGCCCGCTCTGGGCCCGTGAAGCCGCGGCGCAGTGGTTGCGCCACACCGGCGTACACGCCGAAGCCGGGCAGATGCTGATCGTCGAGGGGGCCCAACATGGCATCGCCAATACCTTGCGCAGCCTGACCAACAGCGGTGACACCGTGCTGGCTGACAGCGTGACCTATCAAGGCATCAACGCCCTGTGCCGTTCCTTGGGCCTGATTCTGGTCGGGGTCGACGCCGACGCCCGCGGCATGTCACCCGAAGCCTTGCGCCTGGCCTGCGCCGAACATCAACCACGGCTGCTGTTTCTGGTGCCGTCGATCCATAACCCGACCGCCATTACCCTTGATGCCGAGCGCCGCGAGGCACTGGCCGCAGTGATTCGCGAAACCAACCTGCTGGTGATCGAGGACGATGTCTATCGGCCTCTGCTGGATCAATCGCCGCCCTCATTCGCCTCACTGATGCCGGAGCGGACGATTTATATTTCAGCCCTGTCCAAATGCATCGCCCCCGGGTTACGCATGGGGTTTGTCATGGCACCCCAACCGCTGGTGCAAGACATTGCCGCCATGCAACGCATCGATTGCTGGAGCACCTCGCCACTGACGGCACTGATCGCGACTCAGTTGATCGAGGATGGCCACGCCGAACACCTGGTCTCGGAACAACGCGAAGAATTGCGGATCCGCCAAGCACTGCTGGCCACTCATCTTGAAGGCCTGGAATTCCAGCACAGCGCCACCGGTACCCATGCCTGGCTGGTGCTGCCGGAACCCTGGACCGGCTCGCGTTTCGCCCGCCTGTGCCAGGACCGCGGCGTGGTGCTGCTGGCCGGCGGGGCCTTCACCCTGCGTCCGGAACTGTCGCCGCAAGCCGTGCGCATCAATATCTCCGCCGCCCTGTCGCGCGAGCATCTGGTCAAAGCCCTGGGGGTTATCAGCCAACTGGCGCGCCAGGGTCATCTCTACATGCACAACCGGATCTGAGGATATGACACAGCCAGTTCGTTGCGAAATTGCCGTTATCGGTGCGGGGGTTGTCGGGGTTGCGACCGCACTCTGGCTACGCCGCCAGGGTTACCAGGTATTGTTGCTGGAACGCGACGCGGTTGCCTGCGGGGCGTCTTACGGCAATGCCGGCACCCTTGCGCCCTACGGCGTGATGCCCATTGCCCAGCCAGCGTTGCTGAAGGCCATTCCGTCGCTGCTGTTTTCGCCGGACTCACCCTTCGTCATCAACTGGGCCCGCCTGCCCCGGTTGATGCCCTGGCTGTTGCGGTTTCTCAATGAATGTCGGGCCTCGCGCTGTGAAGCCAACACCCTGGCCCTGAGCAAAATACTGCAACACACCTACAGTGGTTATGCGCCGTTGCTGGCTGACTGCCCCGAGGCCGATCAGCACCTGCGTCACAACGGCTGCCTCTATGCCTACGGCACCGCGCAAGGTTTTGCCGGCGCTCAGGCCGCCATCGAGTTACGTCGCTCCCTGGGTATCGCACAGCAGGTACTGAACGCCACAGAGGTCGAACAACTGGAACCGGCGCTGGCGGGTAAATCGGTGGCCGGCATTCTGTTTCCCGAGTCGTCCCATATGGATGACCCGCGCGCCTTCATCGAAGCGCTGGCGGCACCGCTGGTGGCGGAAGGAGCGTTGCACCAGGCAACGATTACTGGCCTGCAAAGGCACAGCGATGGCCTGCATCTGCTCAGCGCCGAAGGCCAGTCTTATCGCGCCGACCGGGTGGTGCTGTGTGGCGGCGCCTGGTCCGCGGCGCTGGCACGCCAGGTCGGCGATCACATTCCGCTGGATACCGAGCGCGGTTATCACATCGAATTTGACCTGCAAGACACCTTGCTCAACCGTCCCTGCTGCCCGGTGGAAAGTGCGTTCTATATGACCCCAATGGCCGGACGGCTGAGGGTAGCGGGCACGGTGGAGCTCGGCTCGATCGAAGACCCGGCCAACCCAAGGCGTTTTGACTATCTGGAACGCCACGTGCGCCAAGTCCTGGGCCTGAGCCAACCGGTCGCGCGCAAATGGCTCGGCTTCCGGCCGTCCTTGCCCGATTCGTTACCGGTCATTGGCCCATCACCGAACGAACCCCGGCTGATTTACGCCTTCGGCCATCAGCACCTGGGTCTGACCCTGGCCGGTGCGACCGGTCAATTGGTCGCCGACTGCATCGCCGGCAAGACGCCCCAATGGCTGGACAGTTTTTCCGTGCAACGTTTCTGAGCCACACCCTTTCACAGGAGATCAATTGATGCGAACAATCGAACGCAAACACACCAACCCACGCATGAGCCAGATCGTTATCCACGGCAACACCCTGTACCTGGCCGGACAAGTCGGCGACCCCCTGCACACTGTCGCCGAGCAGACCCGCGTGGCGCTGGCGCGGGTAGATGCCCTGCTGGAGGAAGCCGGCTCGAGCAGGGAACAGCTACTGCAGACAACCATTTGGCTGGCCGACATGGCCGACTTCGAAGCGATGAACGCCGTGTGGGATGCCTGGGTACCGGCAGGCCACGCCCCAGCGCGCGCCTGTGGCGAGGCGAAACTGGCGGATCCGCGGCTGTTGGTGGAAATTATCGTCTGCGCCGCCCGGGCCTGATCAATCTGCGATCCCGGCGCATAACCCGATAGGATTGACCCCCAGTTCGCCTCGTCCCTAATCTGCTGGCTATTGCATGAGCACGGCGATGAACTGCGGCGCGAGGAGTTTGCGATGCCCGTCCATTCACACCTTCAGCCCTTCAAGGTCTTTCAGGTAACGGGCATGGCGCAGCTGATTCAACTTGTCCGGCCTCACACTTCTGACCGAAACGTGACGCAGCCACCATTCGATTTCACGATATAGCCCGACACAAGCCTGTTATTCCATTTGTGCAGTTTTAATTTATTTAATAGTACGTTTAAATCTATAAACGTCTTTTTAAATAACTGCCGGAGTACTCGCCTTTGAAAAAAACAGTCCTTCTACCACTGGGTCTCGCTCTGCTTGCGACCTGCTCCGTAGCACTCGCCGGTTCCACCCTCGATCGAGTGACAAAAAAAGGCGAACTCGTCGGTGTGTTGATGGAAAGCTACCCGCCCTTCTCCTTCCTGAACGATCAAAACCAACTGGATGGTTTTGACGTCGATGTCGCCAAGGCCGTGGCACAGCGCCTTGGGGTGAAGCTGCATCTGGAAACACCCTCCTGGGATGTGATCGCGGCAGGCCACTGGAGCGGACGCTATGACATCTGCGTCTGCTCGATGACCCCGAGCAAGGCCCGCGCCGAAGTGTTTGATTTCCCGGTGGAGTATTACCAGTCGCCAGCGGTCATTGTGGTGAACGCCAAGAACAATGGCATCGCCTCAGGCAAGGACCTCTCAGGCAAGAAAGTCGGCGTCATCAGCGCCTCCACCTACGAGGCCTATTTGAACAAGGATCTGGTGATCGAGGGGGCCGAGGACAAACCCCTGAAGTATCCATTCGATCAGGTCCAGGTGGCGCCCTACGACAATGAAACAGTGGCCTTCCAGGACCTTGCACTGGGGACCGGCGTGCGCCTTGACGCCATGGTCACCAACCTCATCACTGCCCGCGAACGGATTGCCCAGGACCCTCGCTTTAAAATTGCCGGCGACACCTTGTATGCGGAGCCCAACGTCGTGGCCGTGGAAAAAGGCGATGCGCAATGGAATGCCAAGGTCACGCAGATTGTTGCCCAGCTTAAAGCCGACGGGACACTCAGCAAGATCTCGCAGAAGTGGATCGGCGCCGATATCAGCCAATGACAGCCTTTGAGCCAAACCCGACAGCCGTGACTTCGGCAACCGACAGCAAGCCGCGTCGCTGGCACCCTCTATTGAGTTTCCGGGCCCGGCTGTATCTGACCTGGGCGATCATGCTTGGGTTGTGCGTGCTGTTTTTCATGAGTTTCGATCTGAAGTTCTCGATCATTCTGGATAAATGGCCGAACCTGGTCGGCCTGCGCCTGGGACCGAACGGCTTTCTGCAGGGGGCCGCACTGACGTTGTTCCTGTGCTTCTGTTCGATCTGGCTATCGCTACTGCTGGGCTTCGTGACGGCGTTGGCACGCTTGTCATCCAGCGCGGTAGCCTTCGGTGTGGCCAGTTTCTACGCCTCGTTTTTCCGCGGGACACCCCTGCTGATCCAGATACTGCTGATCTACCTGGGCCTGCCACAACTGGGTCTGGTGCCCGGGGCAATCAGCGCGGGCATCATTGCCCTCTCGCTGAACTACGGCGCCTACCTCAGCGAGATCTTTCGCGCGGGCATCATGGCCGTGGCACCCGGTCAGCGAGAGGCCGCAGCCGCCCTGGGCTTGCGCCCCACTGCGACCTTTGTGCACGTCGTCCTACCGCAAGCGATGCGCACAATCATTCCGCCGACCACCAGCCAGTTCATTTCCATGCTCAAGGACTCCTCACTGATTTCGGTCATGGGTGTCTGGGAAGTGATGTTCCTGGCGCAGTCGTATGGCCGCTCTTCCTATCGCTATATCGAAATGCTCACCACCGCCGCCGTCATCTATTGGCTGCTCTCCATCGGCCTGGAGCTGATACAGGTACGCCTTGAGCGGTATTACGGCAAAGGGTTCAAGAACCAGCGCTGAGCCCGCCCCTTCAACGACTTTTTCAGGAACGAAGATGTCCGATCAAAAACCTCTATTGTTTGCCCTCTACGAACAAGCCAGTGTCGGCTGCGGCGGTGCGCCAAGCCTCTGGACCCACCCGGCCGACGAGCGCCTGGCCATCAACTCCCTGGGCTACTGGACCAACCTGGCGCGCATTGCCGACCAGGCCAACCTCGACATGCTGTTCTTCGGCGATGTGCTGGGTTTCTACGATGTCTTTGGCGGCAATGCCGACGCCGCGATGAAGTGGGCTGTGGAAGCGCCGGCCAACGATCCGCTGATGATCATTCCCGCCCTGGCGGCGGTCACCGAGCATCTGGCCTTCGGTGTGACGGTCACCACCAGCTACGAACACCCCTTCACCCATGCCCGGCGCTTCAGCACCTTGGATCACCTGACCAATGGCCGCGTGGGCTGGAACATCGTGACCTCCTACCTGTCCAGCGCCGCCCGTAATTTCGGCCTGGAACAGATGATCAAACACGATGACCGCTATGAACGCGCCGAAGAGTTTCTCGATGTGGCGTACAAACTCTGGGAAGGCAGTTGGGCCAACGACGCCGTGGTGGCTGACAAGGTTCGTCAGGTGTATGCCCGGGGTGACCGGGTACGGCCGATCAATCACGCTGGCGAGCACTATCGCGTGGCCGGCCCGCATCTGACCTCACCGTCGCCACAACGCACACCGCTGTTGATCCAGGCCGGCTGGTCGGGTCGTGGTCGTGAATTCGCGGCCAAACATGCCGAGCTGATTTTCATCGCCAAATCCAACCCCCATGAGATTCGTCAGGGCCTGGAGGACATTTGGGCCAAGGCTCAGGCGCGCGGCCGTCAGCGCGAGGATGTGAAGTCCCTGACCGTGCTGCGGATTGTCACCGCCAAAACCGAGATTGAAGCCAAGCGCAAGTATGACGTTTTGCAAAGCAACTACCATCTTCAGGCGCAACTGGTCAGTTACGCGGGCGACACCGGCATCGATATCAGCCGCTATGCCGACAGTGATGCGTTGTCGACGCATACCGAAGGGTTGACGTCCTACGTCATGCACCCCGATGGCAGTGGCAAACCCTTGACCGCAGGCGACGTAAAACAGCGTTTTGCCAAGGTCACCCGCGGCAGCGACCTGATCCTGGTCGGCACCCCGCGACAAGTTGCTGAGCGGATCGAGGAGCATGCACGCCTCTGCGGTACCAGCGGCTACATGATCAATCCGCTGATCAGTCCCGGCTCACTCGAGGATTTCGTGGAGTTGATCATTCCCGAATTGCACAAGCGTGGCCTTTACAGAACCCAGCCACCCAGTGGGACCTTCAGGTCCAGGCTCAGGGAGGATGGCGGCAGTCACTTGCCTGATTCGGCTTATGGTGCTTCGTTCCGCTTCGACAGAGCTCTCTAGCGGAGCAGTGGCGTGCGACATAGGGGTACATCGAACGGATTACTGTACCCCTAATTTCCCTCTTAAAACGACTGGGTTCCAGCAGAACTGACTAGAGCCCAACGGAACGCCAAAACGAAAAAACCCGCCAGAAGGCAGGTTTTTTGGGAGTTCCAGAGAACCTGTAAGCGCTCTATGGAATGCAAGATGGTGCCCGAAGCCGGAATCTAATTCAGGCCAAAATTGCCAGTGTTTATTGACGAAAACCAGCAATAAGAAAATTCAGTGTACTACCTGCTGTACTATTCCGGCGCTGCTGGGCTATCGGCCAGCACGAAGAATTTTACAACCCTTCCCTACTGACACACGTTCTTCACGTACAGCTGCAGCGACTTCAAGGCTGCTTGGTCGGCGATGATTCCGGCGCGGATATCGAAAACAGTCCGTCCAGCAGTTGGAGCGAGTTCGACGGTGCCTGCATCGCCCACGCCGGCGGTGATGGTGGTTTTGGACACGTCGCCACCACTGGAACCACTTGAGCAGGTGCCTGCGATGCGCAGCCTGTGCTGAGCAGTAGCGACATCAGCACGAAGCTGGTCATTGCTGGCCTGCGAACTGCTGTAGAGCCTGCGTAGCAAATCATTTTCAGAGAGGTCATCGGATTTTTCCTGCGTAGCTTTGGCGTCGTTGGCGGCCGCGGCTTGCTCGGCGGCCTGTTGTTTTTCCACAGCCTGGCGCGCCTGAGCAGCGCCGGCGGCGGAGATCCTGGTGAGATCGGCCTGGTAGGCTGAATCCTTGTCTGCGAGCTGCTTGCCGTAGCTGTTGGCCTGCCACTCCCATGCCGCCGCTGCTCCCACGCCGATCAGCACCAGGGCGAGCGCCAGGAAACCCAGTAATTTCGCGACTTGTTCGTTCATGCTGCCACCACTCCCGCCGCGATTGCGTCAGCGCCGCAGCTACCGGTATACAGAGCGGCCTCGGCGGCGCGGCGCCGGGTCAGGCCGCGCATGGGGATCCCATTGCCCTTGTTCCAGTACTTGAACTGCGCATCGGCGCCGGCAACATCCCCGGCGTTGGTCAGGCGCAGCAGGCTGGATGGGTTGCCGTTCTTCAGCACCAGCAAGCCGTCCTTAACGCCAGCCCTGCCTGGGCCGACGTTGTACAAAAACGATACCAAGGCATCGAACTGACCCTGAGTGATCTGCGCGTTTACCGCGTCGGAGATAGTCTGCTCGCGCGACACCAGGTCAATGACGAGTTGCGCGTCAGCCTGGTCCTGTGTCCATACGAGCCCCTGGACGACCTCGGGGCCGGTATGACCCCAGCCGATCGTCCACGGCGCGCCGCCAGTGGCCGGATCTGGATAGGCTGTCAGCGAGCAACTCTCGAAATATTTCAGTACTGCGATGCCGTTGGGTGATGTCTTCATGTTTTCTCCGCGCACAAAAAAGCCGCCCGAAGGCGGCGTATTGGCAATGGTCATGGGGCTGGGGTGGGAGGTGGCGGGTTTTCCAGGGCAGTGAGGCGCGCAGCGACGTTGCCGGGCAGCGTCTCGATCGCGATCTCGACCATGGTGTCCGCATTTTTCAAGACACCTTCGTGATACACGACGTTGAACGGTGGGTCTGGTTGCTTCACCCACTCCCATGTCCCAGTTGATCGAGCAAACCAGTCCCCGAATCGATCGGGCCGAGTTGTGGGCCACTGCTCAAGCATTAAAATCCAGCCTGGCGCCAGGTCGGTTAACGGCTGGTCGTCCGGTACCGTGCAAACTTGTACTGTGTCAACATTTCCATAGCAGATCATCACGCACCACCTTGGGTTGGAGTTACTGGCCATTCGATTGTTGTGGGGAATCCAGGCTGCGCCGAAACTCGGCTAACTGAAACTCTGTACTGTTTCCAGAGTTTCAGGCTTGCCGTGTCGTCAGCAGTCGCGGTACCAAGATCAACAGCATCCTGCAAGGGGGCAATACGTAAACCGGCATCGGCCAACAGCGAATCACGCTGCGCATTGGCGGAGGACAGTATTTGCTCAGGTGTCGGAGCGGAGGCTGCCTCTTGTGCGGAGCGGATGGCAACTAACTCATCATCGCTTAGCAACACTAGATCGGCCCTAATGTAATAATCTTGCGAGCCATCTGCCTCATAGGCAAACACTTCGTTTGTTTGTCGATCAATATAGTATTTCATTATCGCTCCCATTATCGGAGTTCGTTCCAGAAAGAAATTGTCGCGTTGTTAATCGCAACACTGTACGTCGCCCCAGGAGGAATGATTACGTTCATATAGGCATTCATGTTGCTAGCGCCTGTAGTTTGAGCAGGAATTGAGATGTGCGTAGTCCCGGCAACTGTAGCTGTAATACCAAAACCACCAGAACTGCCAGTGTTGGCCGCAGTGATTGCTATGCATATAGGACGACTGGTAGTGTTGGTGTATGTTGTGGATACTGCGCGACTAGCTGTTACGTTGGTCCAGGTCTGCCCGATACCGATTCCTGACTGATCTACCGCATACCAGTTCCCAGCTCCGGTTGAGGCAAGAGTGACCCAGGAGCCAAACGGCAGTGCAAAAGTAGTCGCAGTAACTGGGGCGACAATTGCGTCGGACCCTGCACACACTACAGTCATGGTGCCGGCCCCGAAATTCCAGAGCTTAATCACAGTTTTTGCTGGCATCGTGCTACTGAGCGGCAGAGTAGCGTTAAATGAGCTGGCGCTATTCCCGAGAATCATAGCTCCCGCATGGGCCGCTGCGGTAAGTGTTGTATTCCCGGTCAGTGAGATAAGGCCACTGAACTGAAACCCGACACCCTCAACGAAAGCTGTAGTTGCAAGATTTGTTGAGTTATCGAACTGTGCCTGCGTTGTACCGGTAGAGTTAGGTAGCTGATCAAGTATGACGAGATCGGTGCCGTCATATACAACGTCTGAGGTTTGGCCGCTTGCGATAATCGCCGCAATCTTACTGCCCGATGATGTGTATTGCTTGAGGTTCTTCACACCCAGACCGGATATGTTCAGCGTCGGAGTAGTGCCCGCGGCATTAAACGTCACCTGAAAGCGTTGATTCACGGCATAGGCGGTGATGGCCGGCACCGGGGTCAGCGTGAACGCGGGTGCGGTTCCGGCGGTCGTGAACGCGGTCAGGGCCTGGGTCTGGATCTGGCCGGCGTTGGTGGCGTGCAGGCTTTTGGTAGCCCCCAATATCTGAGAGGCACCGCCCAGGGATTCGATGAGAACCCACGCGCCGTTGCCACCATTCACCCCTGACTGCACCAGGTACATCAGCACAGCAATACCAGCCGGCATTTCTCCACCTTGAAGTGGCTGGAGCGCAAGACCGTAAACCGGTTTCGCCGCCAGGCCGTCAGGTGCGTAAGTAGATGCCCCTGTGTTCGCGTTCGCGATGTTGACTCGCTGCGAGTAGCCAGACGTCGTCGGCAGCGCGGCAAGCGGCGGGGTATTAGCCGCTGCGTAGGTGTTGGCGGTGCCCGTGTCGGTCAGCACCGTGGTTTGCCGGCCGGCGGCACGAATGGCGATCAGCAGATTCGCTTCGAGTGTGGCGGTCGTCCCGTCATCGGTGGCGTTCTGCCCAGACTGATCGACGATGAACTGAGCCAGAGTCGACGCAATGATTGAGGCCTGGCGCCATGCCTTGTTGAGCTGTGGTGATGCAGCGGTACCCGATGAAAACCCATTCTGACGTGCCGTTAGAGCCAGGTAATCCGTCTGGGTCATCACATTGGCGCCCACGGCGGTGCCGAACGGCAAAAAGTCATTCGTTGGCATATAAACCCCGATTTATGAATAAACGGTGCCCCAGGCTCCCTGATCGAAGCCGGCGACATATTGATTGGTTACGTCGAACCCGAAGAGCGGAGCGTCTGCCGAAGGGACGATGTAGTAGTTGATACCGACGCTTTGCGGCTTGATCGGAATGTGGCCGCCGGTGAGCAGCGCCAGCTCTAACGCCGTGGGCTGCTTGCCGACTAAGCCGATGGTGATCGTCATGTCCTGGTTGTCTTGGATGAACACCAGTGTGTCGCTGCTGAACACCAGATCGAGGATCGCCTTTGACTGCCCAAGGGTGCCGTCCCACTGGTTCGCGCCGATCTTTGCGCGGATCAGCGTCCGGTAAGTGTCATTGTCGAGCGTCGTGATACCGGTTGACGGGTCAAACGGCCCCTGCCACGCCCCCTGATCAAACCCGAGCCCCGCCGTGTCCAAGGCGAAATAGACATTCGTCAGCGGCGTATCGACGTTCCGTGAGATCCCGACCCACGCCCCGACGTTGTCGAGCTGGGCGTCTACCGCATTGTCCAAGTCAAAGACGGCCGGCAGCGCTGCCGTGGCCAGGTTGGCATCAAGGAAGCATTGCGCCACGACCTGGACCATGGCCATGAACTTGGGTTTGTCGGCGTGCCGGCTGGTGATCTTCCCGGTGTAATCCGTGATGTCTGCCATGGTTAGGTCACCGTCAGGACGACGCTCGCAGGCGTGCAGGAGGCAGCATGGTTGAAGGCCAGCGGAACGTCGGGGGCTCCAGCGCCACCGGGGCCCGTAAGCGTAAAGGCCATGATCTTAAATGTCGCACTACCCGACACGCCCTTGGCTGCCGCAATGGCGTCGTCCCATTCAACTGCTCCGCCTCCTCCCCCGCCGATGGCCACCTGGTTCACATAGTCGGAAACGGCCTGCTGAACTGCAGCGCCGATGGTCGATGTGTACCCGGTGAGGGCCTTCAGCGAAATCGCGACGGTTATTGCGTCATACGTCGGCCGGAAATAGCTGATCGTAATCGGCATGCCATAGACGTTCAGTACGGTGATAGAGGTCGTGCCGTATGTCCCGCCACCGGGCCCCTTCTTCGAGGCGATGGCCGTAGCGATGGCCGTAGCGTCACCGCCCTCGACCACCATCGCCAGATGGTTTCCGGGAATACCATTCGCGTCCGTGACTTTGGTGTCGTTGTCATATGCGACGTAACGGGTCACCCCGGTCACCACAGCTACCGCTCCGATGGTTCCCTCAAGAACCGTTCGCGATGGGAGTGCCGTCGACGTCGCCTGGCGGGCCCGCAACGCTGGGTCAGTCTCAACCGGAGCGCCTGGCGTAGCATCGCTTGGGTTGCTGACGCTCTGCCATCCCCGGGTGGCCGTGATGATCTTATTGATTTGCCCAGCCGTAGCCGAAATTGCTCCTGCCGTTGCGCACGTCGCTGTAACGGTGATCGTCCCTGCCGGCGGGATAGTGACCGTGGCGGGCAGCGTCCAGTTGTTACCGGCCTGGTCCTGCACAATTCCGTTGGTGATGACTGTGCCGGCCTGCCCGATGCAGATCACATCGGACTGAGAGTTGCTTGGTACGGCCCGGGCGATCCCGTTGATCTTAACGTTGCTCGACAGTGCTGCTTTCTGGGCCGTGCTGGGCGAGAAGGACAGATAAGCGCCAATCGTTGCCGCGTTCGCGTCACTGATCGCCAGGGCCCACACGGCCAGGGCTTGGCCGTCCTGAGAGTCCGGCTCAAGGTAGATATCGGCGCCGTAGATTGATCGATACTGGGACTGCAGGTAAGCAAGGACCTGGGCATACGTCGGCGCGGTGATCCCGGTCGGCGTGATAGTCGCGGCGGTTGGTGAGGTCATTTATGGCGTCCCGGTAATGGTCGTCGTCCCGTAGGCGGTGGTGACCTCGGCTATCGCGGTGAACTTTCGTGTGTCGGGGTCGACGCTGCTGTCGTAGCTGTCGATCTGCACCATCCCCTGGGTGCCGAGGATTCGCTTTTGCACGGCAGAGTCGCGGGTCGCTACGGTGCGTTCCCCCAGCACATCAGGCAGCCAGGGCATGCCCTCGGTCTTGTCGAGGAACCACTCGCCGGCATCCAGCGCCAGGCGCGTGTCCACGGCCTGGGCCACTGCCTCGGGGATGTCGATCAGGAAGTCGGCCTGCTGGTGGCCGAAGGAGTAGTCGCCGTTGGCGTCGAGTTTTCGATAGCGCATGTCAGCCGCCCTTTACCGTAGTGGTCATGTGGCTGTCCGCCATCTGCTGATTCGGGACCCCGGCCCCGCCGGATGCGTGCGTGTGGCTGTTGAACAGCGCCTGGAAGGCCGACGTTACGAACCTGAGCAGCGTCTGGCCGGCCGCGCCAAGATTGATGATTGGCGCGGTCACATTTGCCGAGGCGGTGGATGTCACGCTGACGGGTGCGGTGGTGGTGATGTTGATCGCATGCGTGGCCGCATTGACCTCAACGAACGCCAGGCCATCGTCGGTGCGCAGCTGGGCCGACGTGGTGCTGATGCCATGGATCACCCGTGGCAGCGAGCTGAAGCCCAGCAGGGCAAACCCGTCCGACATGTCGTGCATGCGCAGCTCTGGCTGGACTTGCACGCCACCCGATTGCCACCAGGCGTCGATGCAGCGGGAAGAGAACACAACCAGGCACTCATCGCCATGGCCTACCGGAAAGGTCAGCGTGACCCCACCACCGCGCGGAAACTGCACCGGGCAGTCCACCAACAGCGGCAATTCAACTATCGTCACAGCGCCCGTCTCGTCCCGCACCTGGCCGTTGATTGCCGGCTGCACTGTGCAGGTCATAGAATCGGGGTTGTCGGTATTGAAGGACTGAATTATCCCCGGGATGGCGGTGTGAATCTTCGACTGCCAGGCACCAAGGGCTACCGTCAACCCAACAAGGGGGTCGGTCATCCGCTCGCGAACATCCATGAGGAACCACCATGAAAAGATTGATGTTGATTGGGGCGCTGCTGATCCCGACCCTGGCGAATGCAGAGACAGTTTTTGTTCAGCAGGCAAAAGGGCATCAGTGCGTCGGGGACAAGTTCCCAATCTCGGCACCGATGGAAGTTCTTTACGCTGATCGCGCGTGCAAGTTGCCACTGGCGCACGCCAGGGACATGAGGGCTTATCAAGTGAATATCCGGGCATCGAATGAGCCCAGCAGAAAGCATCCTGCAGTTGCTATGGATGGCTGCTGGGGCAGGCTTGCCGGAAATTTCTATGTGGTAGTCCGGGAAGACGGGAGTCAGGCAACTATGCCGCCGAACGCCTATGTGACGGCCTCATTGTCCGGAGACGGAACGGCTACCGTAACCAAATCCCCAAACCAGGGAACTGCCTTTGCTCAGGCTATGGAGATGTGCCCCTAGCCATATGGCTTGACGGGGCCAACAGGGCCGACGCCCCCAGTCTGAGGTAGAAGACCGAGTGGAATAGTTGAGTCGATCGCCAGGCATATCGTGTCGGTATACCACTCGCTCCCGCGAGTGTCGCCGTAGAAATCGACAACAATCGCCTTATAAAAACCGTCATCCGCTACATTTGCTTGCTGAGAGACAAATGCATTGCTTGTCCCAGAATTAACGCTAAGCCCATAGCGATATAGCTGGATACTCGCATTATCAATCTTCAGCTGTTTTCCTATTCGAATTCCCGGGTTCAATAGCGTGCGAACGGTAATACCGTTTTGCGTCTGCTCGGGTAGCCCGATCATTCCGGTTGCGGCAGAAATAACAACCGCTTCACCAGGCAAATAGGCGTTGTTAGGAATAAGCGTCAGCTTACTGTCCTGAATACTCCAGCTCACGTCCTGCGTTTTACCCAGGGTATCGAGAAAGTCTCGCGCCATCCCATAGAAGACCTTCCCACGAGCCAGCTTGCTGGCCGACAACTGTGGTGCATACCCCAGGGTTACCCCGCGAGAGGCCATCGACCCCAGCGCCTGCTCCAGATGATCCTGAGCGGTTGATCCGGCAGCCAGCGTCACATTCATCACGGCGAAGTTATAGGCGCTGTCGCCATCAGCGGCAGTGATATCGATGTAGGTATCGGTCTGGCTTTCGCGCCCACGCCGAACCTGCTTGATCGTGCCGTCGAAGATCGTGCCATAGCTCCCGGCATATCCAGCCTGGAGCACGACGCGTTCGAACTCTTTCTGGATTCGCTGGACCGTGTCGTCATTCAGGTTGTACACCCGGATATCGGCAGAGTTTGGCGTCCTGAAGTCTCCACGGCGCACAGCGAAACGAATGCGCATCTCGGAAAGATCGATAGCATCGTCAGCATCGCCGACCTTGAGGCTGATTTGGCGCAGGTACTGGGGTACGCTCATTCACTTGACCTCTGGCCTATGGATGTTTTCGAAAATGGATAGAACCCAAATCGTCATAATCGGCGTGCTGATTTTGCTATTTGTTGCCTGCACCTCATTGATTGCGAAACTGAAAAAGCCGCGAATCGAAGCGGTGAAGGCTCCTAAGCAGCCAAGTTTGGTGGTGGTGGCCAGGAAAAGAGCTCGTTTAAGCGATCCTGACTATCTGGAAAAGCTCAAGGAAAACGCCATTGCATCATTCCTAGAGACAAAGGAGAGAGCCCTATCGATTGGGAGCACCCATTACATTTGGCGCTCTTGTGACGATGGAAGCGTCTGCATCGTGTGCTCGACGAACCACGGCAGAAAATTTCGCTGGGATCATCCGCATCATCATGGACATCCTGGCTACGGCTGCCGCGCCCATGACGGCCATTGCCGTTGCTACGCCGAACCGGTCATTCCGAATTAGGCCGTGTACCAATACAGGTGGGAGCCGATCCCGAGGTTATCGAAGGTCGGCACCGCATCCGGATCTGCGGTGGTCTGCACCCACAGCACACCGGTGAAGCCCAGGTAGGCGTATTGCTCCAGCAGGTTGACGCCGGTCACTAGTGGAATGCCTTGGATGATCTGGTTATTGCTGGCGTCGGCGATATCAAGGATCCAGCCAGCGCCGTCGGCATTGCGCCATTGCACGGTCATCCGGTAGTCGGTGCCTGATAGTGAAACGGTGAAGGTCTGCGGGACTGGCGTGAGCGGGATTTCGAAGTTGGCCATGGGCTTATCCGTTGGGTGGCTGCCAGCCGCCAGGGGCCCGAACCCCGACCGTCACCTGTTTGCTGCCAGCATCGACAGTTTCAGCCGTGTCCTGGGGCTGGGCCTGGTTTTCCTTGGGTGGCAGCGTGGTGGCCTGGGTCTGGACGATGAGGATCTGCTTGAAGGTGGCCGTCACCATCAGTGTGTATTCGCTTTTCTCGTCCGTGGTCTGGCTCAGGCTGCGCATCAGCATATTGGTGTAGAGGCGCTTGCCAGTGGAGACGTCGAAAGGAATCCGTGAGGCCTGGAGCGCCAGCAGTTGGTTGTAGATCCCCGACACATAGTCTGAGCCGAAGGCATCCCCACCGGTCAGGGCCGACACTAATCCTTGCACGCCGCTGAGTACGCCGCCCAGGCTGGCGTTACTCCAGCCGCACCTGATGACCAGGTCCGGCTGTTTCTTGAAGGCGTGGTCGGTGATATTGGCGCCCAACTGTACCGGGTGTTCGGTAATCTGCAGCTCGTCGGTGCCGACCTCCTCAAGGGTGACATGCGCCACGATGCTGCCGATCGATCGTTTCGGGTCGATGGTGATAAAGCCTGCAAAGTTGGGCATGTCATTGCACCGCCGTGTTCAGGTTGCGGGTTGCTTCGCGGTTGACCTGGCCCTGGGCACCGCCAACAGCTTTTGCCGTGGCGGCCGGATCGGTTGCCCCGTAAACGTTGATGGTGGTGGTCTGGTTGAGCTGGGCGGCCATTTCTCCGCGGGATTGAGCCTCCCTGTTCCTGGCCTCGTCCGTCGTTCCGGGGCGCTCGTAATAGCGCGACACAACGGCACCGGCATCCTGGGCGTTCTGCGTTGCTTTCAGCAGGTTACCGGCCTTCTGCTCCGCCCCCTCGGTCAACTCGTAGTGAACAAACCGGAGCTGGTCCTCCAGCTTTGCCTTGTGAATATCGAACCCGGCCCATTGCTCAAACTGCTTTTGCCGGTCCTTGTGCCATTGCGCGACGCCGTAAGCATCCCCGCCGTCACCGACTGCGCTGGGGTTAAAGCCGCTTTCCTGGGAGAGGTTTGCGGCAATCCCGGCCGACTGCTCTTTTGTCCAGCCAAGGCCCTGGAAAAACCCCATGACCCCCTTGGCCATATTGTTTCCGCCGCGAACCTCTCCCGCAGCCGCGTCCTCTGCATCCCTTCTGCGCTGAACGATCTCATCCTCACCATCGTTCAAGGACGGTGAATACAGTGCGGCCCCCAGACCTGTTGCAAGCGTTCCGATAGCCCCAGCGCCAGCGGCGGCGGCACTCGTTCCAGCAATGGCGCTGCTAAGGCTGATGAAAGCGCCGGCAAGCCTTGTTATTCCGCTGATCAACGACAGCGCGCCCAGGGCGTTCAGCACCCACAACAACGCGATGATCTTTGTGCTCCAGCCATCGGTGGCCTCGTCCAGCTTGACGAAGAAGTCCCAAATCTTCTGGAGGTACGGGCCTGATTTCTCGGCCAGGTCGAGCAGCTTTAGGGTGATATCAGCGATCCGAGTCGCAATCATCGGGCCGTTCTGCTCGAACCAGGTGGAGAACCGTTGGAAATCCGGCCCCAACTTGTGCATCAGTGCAGCTTCAACCTGAATCGAGAACGTCTCGAACTGCAGGCCGATCCCACGCAGCACCTCCATGAACGCGTGGGCGTCCTTGGTAGCCTGGTCCAGGCCGCTGTCCTTGAGCTTTTTGCGGTTCTGCTCGAGCTTCTGCCCGAACTTATCATCCTGGATCGCGCGCAGGGTCTTCTCATCGATGCCGAGCACGCCAGCGTACTGGGTTGCCTGGTACCACGGCATGGCCTTGAGCTTCTGGCCGACCTTGACCAACAAATCGGCAGTGTCGAGGAGGTGGCCGTTGGCGTCCCGGGTTTGAACCCCTATCCCCTTCAGGAAGTCCTCACCGCCAGGGTTGTCGCGCAAGAACCTGGCCATGCCCTCGATCGAGCCGCGGGCCTCATCGGCCGAGGCGCCCAGATCTCGAGCAGCATACTCGGCGGACTTTAGGCTTTCCGCAGACGCTCCCACGCGCTGGGACGCGAAGTACAGGCCCTCCAGGTTCGACGCGAACGCCGAAACGCCGGCGGCGACTGTCAGCGAAGCACCGGCGATCACCTTCACAAGGTTAACGACGCTCTTCGTGGCGTTGTCGATGCCGTCGGTAAACTCCTTGGTTCCCTTCTTATCGACCTTGAAGCCCAGGGCGACCAAGAACTCCTTGATGACGTCTTGATCTGCCATTTATTCCTCCTGAGCTCTGCGGATCCTGGCCTTGTTCTCGGCGCGGACCAGCAGCGAATCATTCATTTTGGCGACGTCGGAAAGGTCGAGGGTCCCGTCAATCAGGGACTCATAACGACACATGCCCTCATGCACGGGGATCAGCATCCAGTCCTCCCCGTTCGGCATTGACACCAAGTCGACCGTCAAGCCGTGGTGGGAGTGCTCCGGCCGGTAAGCATCCCTTGTAAGAAAGGGCCCAGCGACTCGGTGATGACGCGGATGGACAACTTCATCATGACGCCCAGGTCCAGGTCGTCGAACATGCAGACGTTGTGGCTGGTGCTCCAGACCGGGGACCAGGAGTTGCCCTGTTTGCGGCTTACGGCCCCCAGGCAGGTGGCCAGGATGAACTCGGCCGCCTCGTCGGGCATGTTGGCGATACCATCCGCGAACGGCTGCATAACCTCGGCCATTGAGCCCAGGTCATCGCTGAGCGGGGTCAGTAGCTTGGATTGATTTTCGCCGGACGCCACGGCCTCGCCAGCAGATTTCGCCATAGCCTTCTCCGCCTTGGCCGAAGCCTGGAGTTTCAGGAACACCGGGATCAGCGTAGGGATGATCGGAGCGATCTTGCGGGACAAGTGGAACTGCTTGAATGCATCCAGCTTGCCGATCCGGTAGGTGTCTTCACCCAGTTGGAATTCGCTCATTTTCAATAAGTCCCCAGCAGAGTATCGATCTTGATGACGTCAAAGACCCAATCGTAGGTGCCACCCTCTTCCTTGTAGGTCAGGTCCGGAACCTTCTTGAAGGCGCAGAAGCGGCCACCGGTCGAGTCACCGCTCGCGCTGTTGGTGATGGTGATGAGGTTCTGCCCCCAGAGCGAGGAACTGAGCGACTGAGCGTCATACAGCGCCATCAGCTTGGCATTTACGGGGGATGTCTGGAGGTAGCGGAAGGTGAAGGTGCCGGATTTTGCGGCACGCAGCGAGTGCATGCCCTCGCCATCGGCCCCCGTGATCATGATGTTTTTATCATCGGCCCGGGAAATCGTGATGCCTTCCTTCGCGTTTCCGGCCCCAGCGCCCAGATCGATTACTGCGCCGGCGCCGACCAGGGTGGCGTTGACGTCGAGAAAGCTATAAGTAGCCATAGGTGATCAGCTCCGATCAGCGGTTGACGTTGACAATGACGTCGACGAAGTGGACGGCGCCGGCCAACTTGACGGCGATCTGAATTACGGGAGCTTTACGGGCTTCTCGGTCAGCCTGTGACTGGCTCTCGACCGGTGCGGCATACACGTAATAACCCTTGGTCAGGAACTGACCCGTGGCAATGGCGCCGAACGCCGGGCCACCCCACTGGCCTGGTGCGAGAAGACCATTCGAAACCGCCTGGTCCAGGCGCGATTCAAGCTTAGTGACGAACTGATTGATGCCTGCGTTGGTCTGCGGGATCTTGGTTGGACTGGTGTACATCAGGTTCCAGACTGCGGTTTGCAGGTCGTTTTGCAGCCAGTCCAGACCGTGCACCTCATCGAAGAAGTACCCGTTGCACATCACCCCTTCCTGGATGATCGCCGTGTCGTTGTTGTAGTTGACGAATACGTTGCAGTTCTTCGCTTTCAGAGCGTTAGCCTGCGTCTCCGTCAGACTTTCGGCAGTGATACCAGGCTCTTGCTTGAATTTCAGGGTGATGGTTGTGTTGTTCCCCTGGAAATTGACCGTGAACGCCCGCCCGAATACAGAGGCTGCGGCATACGGGGTTGAGCTGGAGAACTGTGTGAAAGTGCGCTTAAAGTTGGCGGCTTTCAGCAGGTAGGCAAGGTCCGTGGTGCTGGTTGGATCGAGGGCTAGCGGGCTCTGCGTGGTGTAACCGACGATCCGGCTTTGGCTGGCCGCTTCGATATAGGCGGATACCGCCTGCGCGTCAGAGGTGGACACCGAAGGATCAGCCACCAGCAGGCCATACCAGTCGTTCGACATGCCAGCCAGAGTCGTCACTGCGTTGAGCAGGGACTCGGCTGGCACGCCGCCGACTGGCGCAGACGCAACACCAGTTTGCAGGCTCAGCAGCACGCTCAGATCGACGCCCGAGGTCGGGGCACTGGCATAGCTGACCGTCGAGCTTGAACCGGTGGTCGAGCTAGTGATGACGAACTGGCTATTGGTCGCATCCCAGACGCAGTTCCCAGCGGCACCCAGCGCGGTTGAAATAACCGATGCCACGCCGTTCAGGTTGGTGGTGCCCGACAGGTCGATGGCGCTCAAGGTCTTGAGCGTGCCGTCGATGGTGATTTTCATCCCGCCGGTGGTGACTGAGGTGAAATTCGACATGGCCTGCTGGGCCAGCGAAAGGACGCCGCCTTCCAGCAGCCCGGAGGTTGCGGTCTTTGCCCAGCGGCCTGCATAAATGATCGATGGTTGCGGCAACTGGTCAAAGAACAGGTTGGCCGCAATGTATTCCTGGGCGGTGCTGCCGAAGTCGCTCAGCAGGCCGTCAGTTCCAGAATACTGGCGAATCCGTTCAGCGATATCGATCACTGGCGACGAACCGAGGACCAGCAGAGCGCCGAAATTGCGCGTGGCTGCCGCTTTCGGAGACATGACGATCTGGACGGTTACGACGTCCGAAATGGCAAGAGTCTGCATTACTTTCTCCGGGTGGAATCAGCCGACGATCTGAGGATCGGCGGACAGGATGTTGAGAACTGGGTAGACGCGGACCACTTGGCGCCGCATCCGAATGAAGAAGTCGTAGCGGCGGACCCACTGCTGGTTGACCAGCTCGGGCACTGGGCGAATCTCGGATGCGCTGATGAGGCCCATGCCCTGGGCCTTCACCACCTC
Organism: Pseudomonas sp. GW821-FHT03C07; assembly: GCF_059420925.1. Classification (NCBI taxonomy): domain Bacteria; kingdom Pseudomonadati; phylum Pseudomonadota; class Gammaproteobacteria; order Pseudomonadales; family Pseudomonadaceae; genus Pseudomonas; species Pseudomonas sp. GW821-FHT03C07. Next base: position 378,023 of record NZ_JBWKUQ010000004.1, on the reverse strand, counting down.
CCTGTTCTGGGGGATGAAGATGCCGTCGCGCAGAATCGCGGCGTAGGCCTGGGCCTGCGGGCCATAGAACGCGCACAGCACCTCAAACTCTTCGTGCATCTGGTACTGGTCGTGACCATCGTCAGATCCGTCGTGATCAATGGCCGGATTGGAGATTGTCTTTATTTCGCCAGCGCCCACAGCACACCAGTTGACGGTGGGCTCTGGTTGCCTTGGTGGCTTTGGTTGCCAGCGCGGCCGCACCATCGGCCCAGGTAGTCCGGTGATGCCGACCACCATGGCCTGCAGGATATCTTCGAGATCTGTGTCTTCTGCCGGCGCAGGCGACCCCGCCGGTGCGAGGTAGCCACCGGTTGCCGAGGTGTTGCCCATGGTTTATCCCGCCAGAGGTAGAAGGTCGCAGGTCGCGCAGATGAAACCGCGCCCGAAGTGGGCGTAGTCATTGACGTTGGAGACGGTGTAGGTCTTGCCGCGCCAGGTGACGATATCGGCGGCGGTATCCCCATCGCCGGTTGTCAACTGGAAAATGGTGTGGATGGTGATCGAGCCCTTTTTGCGCTCGGCACCCGCCAAGCGCTCCAGGATGTCACCCTTGTCACTGGTGACAACGCCGGCAAAGGCGATGTTCGTTTGGGTCGAGGTCGTCCTGCCGTTGTCGCCGACCACTAGGACCTGGCGCTGGCATGCGAGCCCCGTATCCATGAAATCGGGATCAAGCAGGACTTCCGACACGTCGAGTAGTGCCATGGCTTCAGTCCTTCTCGCGGATGACGTAGGTGATCGAGTTGCGCAGCTGACCAGTATCGATCAGTGGCTTGGTGCCGGTCCTGCCGCGCCTGCGCCTGGCCGCCAGGGTGCTTTCCGCCAACGGAGCAAGGTCACCATTGGTGATCTCATTCCTGGCTCCGGCTTGGGCAATCAGCCCGGTTGCATTCAGCTCAACTTCAACCTTCTCCGAATCGCCATCCATTGCCGCTTTGGCTGCCTTCTGCAGGTGGTTGTTGATGCTTTCCTGGGCTTTTGCGATCCCGGGATTCAGGAATGGCCTAGCCGGGATATTGGCTTTTGGCGAGCCATATTCGTGGATGTAGCCCAGTTGCGCGTTGTTGATGGGTTCCTCGTCGCCTTCCTTGCGCTCGGCTTTCGATGCGGGGATGCCTACCAGCACTTGCTTGCCCGCCAGCTCCTGAATGGACGCCAGGACCCGCGCGACGTTGTCCGTGGTGATCTTCATGCTCACAGCTGAATCCCCCCCATGCCGACCATGCGGGCCAGTTGCAGCAACTGGATGCCGTAGGTGGTTAGGTTGTAAAAACCGCCATCAGTGAGCGCAACGGCGCCAGAGTCATAGCCGACGCTGACCTTGTCGACTGACTTGGAGGTGGTCGGCCCCTTGACCTGACCGGGCGCACCGCCGACCGAGGCTGCTAGCTGGTTGCCCGCGGCGATGGCCAGGTTGTGGGCTGCGAACAGTTCAAGTCCAAGGTTCAGAAGATCGCACCAGCGATCCTCCGGCAACAGCTTCGCACCCAGGTTCAGCCATAGGTTCACGGCTGAATCCGGGTATTTGGTTGTGTCAGCGAACTCCGGGAAGTCCTGACGAAACTGGGTGGCGTCCATGATCACACCCCGGCGGCATCCGTCACCGTCTCGGTGTTGGCGGGGGGAGTTGCGTCCGTCGGAGCTGAAGTATCTGCCGGAGCATCCGAGGCCTGGGCCCCGGACGCGGCCTGAATGGCCTTGGCCTGCTTGGCCGTCACCGTCTCGGTGTTGGCCTTCACGTACCAATGGTCCGCGATATCGTCCTCGACCTCTTGCAGTCCGGCCTCGAACTCGCGAATACCCTCGGCCAGGTTGAGCCTGAAGCCCTGGAGCACATTGAGAAATTTCATAGTGCTCTCCTGTCAGAGGCCGTCGCGGTAGGCGATGGTTTCGGGGTAGACGAATTCCACACCGCCCAAACGACCGAAGTAGGTGGTCAGTTGGCGGATGTCGCGGTATTCCAGCGGGGTGCGCTGCAACGGCACCAGCGGGAAGCGAACGCGGTCGACGTCGTTGGTGTACGCCATCATGCGGTTGGTGCCGGAAGCGCCGCGACCAACGAGCCATTTCAGCGGCTGGATGTTCAGCGGAACGCCATTGATCGAGTTGGACAGGCTGTTGACCTTCAGGAACTCGAGCAGCGAGATATTACCGGCGCTAGAAACAATCTGGCTTACCAGAAGGCTGAAGCGGACGGGATCGAGGCGCAGTTCACGAGGGCAGATCGCATAGCCGGTGGCAGCCCACGCGCTGTTCAGGATCTCGTTGACGTCGGCCAGGATCTGGGCCGGGGTCGCAGTTGCCCACCCGCCAGTCACAGCGTTGCTGACGTTCGTGACAGTGGAGCCGTTGACCAGGCCAGTCAGTCCCAGGGCGGTATCACCGATATAGACCTGCTCGTCCACGTCCATCTGGTACTTGAGCTGCATGCCCTTGAACTTCTGCTGATCGACGGGGCGGCCAAGCTTTTGCGCAGATTCCAGCTCGGGGATGGTCCAGCCCAATTGCATGCCCCACAGATTCAGAGGCGTTGCGGTCTTGCCGATATCCAGCGCGATACCTGCGATGGCGTTGGTGTCCTTGCCGATCCAGCTCTTACCGTTCGGGCTGGCACCGCCGGCGGCAGCGAAGGTGGAGTTGGTGAAGGACGACAGTTCATCAGCAATGCTGACGTCTTCGCGCAGCTCGATGTCGCGCGACCAGGTCACGGACGCCAGCGGCATATGGAGGTTTTGGTCCAGACGTTCGAGCTCGCCAATCAGGAACACACCGGAGGAGTCGATGGTCTGGGCGTCGAAGGTCATCAGACCGTCACGGGTGTAGACGCGTTTGATAGCGCGCGGCAAGATCAATTGGCTCATCGAGCTATCTCCGTCAGATGTTGTAGGCGATTTCGACGTTGCCGGAGGCGTCAGCCGCAGACATGAACGTCGCGCCGGTAATGGCGATGGTGTTGGTCGAATCGGCAGCGGCTTCAATGCCACCAACCGGCTTTCCGCTACCCGGGGTTGCCACGCGGACGTAAACCTGGCTGTCCAGGGCGGCGGTGCCGGCATTGAGCTTCACGGTCATGTAGCCACGGCGCATGCGGTTACCAACGCCAGAACCCTGAGGCGGCGTCGAGGTGCCAAGCGGATCGGATGCAGCGCCACCAGTGGTTGGGTACGGACGCACATACAGGCCAGTGACGACGGCGGCAGTGTCGCCGGCGCCGACAGGGATGAACTTGCCCGCAACGACCTTGCCGAACAGGCCATAGGCACTAAACGGGTTCGAAGGGTCGAGGAAAACCCCCTCGATGGTCGACTGGGATGGGCGGCTCACGTCGCCCGGGATGCCCGAAGGCATGCGATACAAAATTGCGTTACCCATGGGTAAATCCTCAGTTAGCGGCGGGTGCCGTTCCAAAATGCTTTGTTGGCCGCGTTGATGGCCGCGACGTCACCGGGGCGGCCGAAATCGCTCGTGGCGACCTTGGTGCGCGAGCCGCCGGCGTTGTTGCGCGCACGGATCAGTTCGGAGGCGCCCATGAACGCGGAAGCCACCTGGTCAGCAGTCAATGCGCTGATCTGGCGGCCGAAAAGGAAGGTGCTGACGGCGGCCTTGCCGTCCTCGGTCTGCATGGCCCTGGCCAATGCCGCGCGCTGGCAGGCGCAGACGTGGTCGGAGGTTTTCACCTTCGAATCACGGGTAGGAACGGACATGCCTGGCGCCAGGATCTCGGCGCGAGAACGAAGATCAGTCAGGACGGCCGCGTCACCGGTGTAGACCTTCCCGGAAGCATCAGGAACATGGGCTGCTTGCTCAGCGCTGAGGACGTCATCGTCGGTTGGCACTCTGTCCAGGTCCTCGTCTTCGTCCTCGGTGAGTTTCTTCACCTCGCCCTCCATGTCGCCCATGCGCTTGTCCAGGGCTTTCATGGTTTTTAGGATGGCGTCGAGGGTCTTGGAATCACCGGTTTTCGCCAGCCTGCCGTTTTCCTCTTCTTCCAGTTCATCACCGGTCTTGGCCCCTTCCAAGGCCTCCTCAAGGGCGGCCTCGTCCTTCGCACGAAAGGCGGTCATCACCCGATCGCGCCAGGTGCGTTGCGGTTTTGCATCAGTCGTCTTGGCCACTTCGGAATCTCCAATTGCGCACCGCGGGCCACAGCGGCCGCGTTCTACCAGGGCAACGTGGTTACCCACGATGTTTGTCTGGCGGCCGCGACCGACCGCCAGTTGTTCGTATTCGGCGTCGTATCCGCAGGACACTTGCCGCAGACCGCTGCGCACCTCTTCGATGGCAACGGAATCGGTGATCAGCAGGTCGGCCAGCATCAAATCGCTTTCAACACCGTCGCCCTGGCGAACGTTCTGGGTGATACCCATCGACAGTTCGCGCCAGTTGGCGGGCGTCACAAAGTCATCGGGGTGACTCATTGTTACCGGCTTGCCTTCGAAGCTGGCGATGGTTTCTGGGCGGAACACCTGATCGGGGTTGCGCTCGATGGTCACCAGGCCATCCTGGCCACCTTCGATAATTGGTCCGTCCTCGTTGACCAGTTCGCTCTCGTCGTAAACGAGCGTGCCGGTGCGTGCGATGGGCACCGCCTCGCACAGCAGGAAGCCCTCGGGGGTCATGCTCTGCCGGGCGCTCAGGCGCTCAGGCGCGAACCATCGCCCGGCTTCATCCTGGGTTCTCACTTTCATGGTTGGGTTACTCGGGGATAACGGGATCTGCCCAGCAGCGGCAGTTCGGGAAGCACCCGGCATGGCCGGTCATCTTGTCGAGGGTGGGCGGCGAGTCCCAGCGGACGAACTTGCCGTTCATTTCAGCGTGGGAGTGGCGAACGTCGGAATCGCCCGATGTCCGCCAGATGTAGCCTTCGCTGCCAACCGACCTGGCGCGAGACTCGGTCAACGCCGAGGACGTGCGAGAAACCTCGGTTCGGGCAATCACCTTGGCCTTACTCTCGGACACTTCGCCCGAGCGCTGTATCTCCTTGGCGATCTCGCTGGCCCGGGTGCCATCCTCGATGCCTTGCAGCGTCAGCTCGTGCACGCGCTTGGCTGCGTCAAGCGGGATGCTCTTGATCAGCGTCACCTGTTCGGCGAGCAATCCCTGCATGACCTGGCCGGTGGGCGCATTGCGGATCTCGTCGCGCAAAGCCTTCGACATGTTCTCGGTCATCACCGCCCAGGCCTTGCGGTCCTGCTGGTTGACCTCGACGAGCATCTTGCTTGCCGTCGATACGGCCCAATCGCCAAGCAGATCGGAATAGCGTTGCAGCATCTGGTTGATCGTTGGTTCGGCCGCTGGATCGCCAGGCGGAAAGCCATTGATGATGCTTCCGACCTGGCGCGCTACCTGCGACAGAGAGGACTGGTATTGCCGTTCGGCTCTACTCGTCCTTACCGGATTCCGGTTTCGCTTCTTGTCCCGGGTTTTCAGGCGCATCGATCAGATCCTTTTCACCGGGGACCGGTGGCGGTTCATCTTCAGCCGCCTTGATTTCATCGTCAGTGATGTTGCTCCAGAGCCCGGTGGTGTTGCTGGACTGGCGAAGCTCTTTCAGCGCGGTCGGACGGTCGATAATTTCCGCTTCGAATGCTGTCGCGATCGAGGTTGTGTCTTTCGCGGCAATCTCTGCCTTCTCGGTGTCGCTAAGCTGCCAAAGCGGCACGAAATCGAAGGCGAACCCCTCGGGGAGAGGCTTGCCCAGCTCCGAACGGCTCATGACGTCGCACAAGGTCGTTACGCCAGGGCGCAAGTACGTGTCCTGGTCGCTCTTGACGCTGTCGTAGTAGATACGCACGGACTCGTCGCCATCGCCCATGCCCCCAGGCGACTGCCCGAACAGAATGATGTCCGGAGTCTCCACAGCGCCACAGACCTGTTCGCCGAACTTATCGATCACGTCAGACAGCCCCGAGAAGCTGTATTGATGCGTTTCGAACTTGTCCTGGGCGTCCATGAGGGTCAAGCCCTCGTTGCTCTGGAACTGGCGGATCATGTCGATGTTCTTGAGTAGTGCCTCAAGCGATCGCCCACCCAACGCAATCAAGTCGCGCAGCCCTGTGACCGAGTAGGTTCTCAAATGAGCCTTGTAGACCAGCTGCGCGGTACCCGACGTAACACTGTCGAACGCAACCAGACGATCCCATAGGCGCTCGAGAACCGACTGGCCCCAGCCGTTTTCGGCGATCCGCTGCCAGTACGGCAACTCAACGCCCTCGCGGCGGATCACGCGGGAGTAATGGATTTTCTGGTTGACCAGCGCCTGGGCGTCGGCCACCACGGTATAGAACTTGGGCTTGCCCATGTCCGGACCGTATTCGGTGACCAGGTTCTCCAGCGATGGCTGTACGAGCCAGCGGTCGAGCACCAGCAGGCCCTTGAACTGGCCGGGACCGATCGTATCGAGGCGCAGCTGCGTTTCAGGCTTCTGGCCATCGATCAGCATCACGGCGATGGAGCCGCCATAGAGGCGCGACCATTTCTCGTTGTCTCCCAGGCCCTTCCAGATCTGCAGGCGCTCGAAGGCGCGCGCGAGTTTGTCCTTTTCCTCGGGCGGCATGACCGAGTTGAACTCGATACCTTCCCGTGTCATGTCCTTGGCCCGGCAGTCCACCGCACGGCCTGCCAACCAGCTAGACCGATATACCGCTTCCATCTGGATTCGGTTACGGCTGACGAAGCTGAAACCATAGCCGCTGTCGCTGTGCTGGTTCTGGGTGCCAAGGCCGACCCGGGCGGTGAAGTTCTGGAAGCTGTCGCCGGTCATGAACGATTTGCGTGCGGCGTCGGTTTGCTGGTTGACCTTCGCGGCCCTGGCGTTGAGTTGGTGCCGCTTGCTCATAGTCTTCCCCACACGGCAAGGCTGCTTTGGCTGCCAAGCATGTCGTTGATTGCGTCACACATAGGGTCTATCTGGTCGTCGTGCAGGTGGCTGTCGTCCGCGGTGAACGACTCGCACTCAGTGATGAAATCGGATGTGAACGGGGCGTTTTCAGGGATGCAGACGTTGCCGGACTCGATGTAGGCCAGCACGTCCATGACGCGGGTCAATTTGTCTTTGTTGCGCTCGATGCCAGAAATGGGGATGCCGCCCAGGCTGCGCAGGTCCTGGATAAGGCCGGTGCCGCTGGCCTTGTCTTCGACCATGAAAGAGCGCAGGTAGCCGATGTCTTGCTGGTCCGCGTGCTTGTTCCAGAACTCGGTGGCACGCTTGCGCAGGTCTGGGGCTTCCCACTTGCCGCGCAATTGATCAATCAGGTAGATACGGCGGTCCTCGCCGAGTCCCCAGCACTGGAATACCGTGTAGTCGTTCCGCTCCTTGGTCTTCTGCGCAGTATCCGCGTAGATCACCCGATACTGGATACGGGGCAACATGCGGTAGCGCAGGAACCAGGCCGAATGGATCAGGCCGCCGCCTTTGGTGTTCGGGCGCTGCTGGTAGAGCGCATCCCAGGCGTGCGAGCCGATGGCCTTCTTGATCTTGGCCAGGCGCTCCAGCGGGTAGCGCTCAGGGTGTAGAGCCTCGCCGGCCTTTCTGAACTCTTCGTCCTCTTCGGCGATTGCCGCAAAGCTGACGATCTTCCAGTTGTCGCCCTCGCCATTCGCCATCTGCTGGAGGAGCCGGCCTGCGAGGTCGTCCTCGTGCCAGCGGGTCATGCCCAGCAAGATGCCGCTGTTCGGCGACAACCGGGTGTAGAAGGTGGTGGTGTACCAGTCCCATATGGCCTGGCGCACCGTTTCGCTGTTGGCTTCCTTGGCGTCCTTTACCGGGTCATCGATGATCCCGATGTCGGCGCCCATGCCAGTAATGCCCGCGCCGACACCAGCGCTGCGATAAGCGCCACGACGCCCGACGACCTCGAATATCTCGCTGTTGCGCAGGGCGGTGCCGGTGGCGTTCACGACGCGCCGGCCGTTCAGACAGGTCCCGGGGAAAATCCCGTGGTAGACATCTTCATCGATGATCCGCTGAACATCCCGGTTCATGCGGTTCGCCAGGTCCGAAGCGTACGAACAGGCGATCATTTGCAGGTCGGGGTTCTTGCCCAGGGCCCACGATGGAAACCGACGGCTGAACAACTCCGACTTCCCGCTGCGAGGCGGCGCGAAGATCATCAGCCGCGGCTGCAGGCCCTGCTCAACGTCGAAGTAGAACTGCTGAAGGGCCTGGGCCATCACCCTGTTGAACCAGCCCTCAACGAAATCAGGCTTGGTGCGCAACGTGAAGTGCATTAGCCCACGTCGGGCACGCTCATTCCGGATCGACTCCAGGTCGAGCAGCTGCGGCGATATGCTCAAGCTGCTCAAGCTGCTCATCGGTCAGATTCCCAAAGTCGACAGTGGCGGTTTTAATCGGGCCGCCGTGTGGGTCACTGATGCCGATCTGGTCGCGGAAGGCATTCACGCTGACGTGCTTGCCCAGCAGCTCAAGGTTTTTCACCTTGTCCGGCCACTTGATTTTCTTGAGGATGCCGACCATTTCCCGGTCTTTGCCGGAGCCCTCGAAGAGTTCGGCCATGTCGATGCCCGACAGGTACTGGCGCCAGACCTTGGGCCACTTGCTGACCGGTTTGAACGACATGTCGTCTTCGAGGATGTCGACAAAGTCCATTTGATCGATTTCGGTCAGGCGCTGCAGGACATAGTCCGCGTTCACCTGGGTGCGTTGATTGCGATCAGCCTTGGCGGCCTGGATGGCCTGCTCGATTTCCGGCCGCTGCATGAGCTGCCAGGCCAGAGAGTTGACGCCCTTGGCGCTGTATCCGGCCCGGATGGCCGCCTGTGAGGCGTTCAGATCGAGCAGGTACTCGACAACGAAGCGCTGCTGCTTGGCTGTCAGCGCCATGGGGTTACCTCACGTTCAGACGACCTTCTTGGCCAGCGCGGCCGCCTCAGCCCAGAACACCGGCAGTTCATGGCCCAGGGCAGTGAGGATGCCTTCCAGCACCTGGATGACATCGCGGGCGGGCGCTGGGGCAGCAGCAGGCTGAACAACTGCTACCGGAGCAAGCGTGGCAGCTTCAGGCGCCGCAGTGATCGAGAGGCTGACCTGGCTGGTGTTGTTGGCGTCGTTCGGCGAGGTCGCGGTGATCGCGACGGAACCCGTGGCGACAGCAGTTACCACGCCGGCCGCGTCGACGGTGGCAATGGCGGTGTCGCTGGATTCGAAAATGGCGGCTTCGCTTGCAACCAGCTGCATGGTGGCGCCGACGATCAGTACGGACGCAAGAGCGGTGATATTCATCTGGGGTTCCTCGTTTCGGAAGGGTTTCGCAATCCATGCGAGGATGGATTTGAAGGGGTTCATTGCTGATCACCGCCAGGTGGCGAGGACTGCGCAAGGACTCGCGCGACGGCAACGCCGATGCCGAGGCCCATGTTGATTGCCGCGTACAGGATCGGGTTGATCGTTCCTTGAAACAGGGTCCAGCCCACGGCGCCGGCGTTGAGGGTCGCGGTGACCAGCGCAAGGCGTACAGACCACAGGCGATGGCAGGTGCCAACATCGTCGATCAGTTTCATAGCGTCTCCGCCTTTCGTTCGGACCAGCGCCGGCCGAGCGTGCGCACTTGGTCAACACCGAGGATCCCGACGAAGCCGGACGCGAAGAACGACCAGCCCGGGGACAAACCGAATTCCTTGACCGTCAAGCCGACGACCATGACCAGGAACGCGCCGAGCACTGCCTCGATGAGCTGTCGCCCGCGCCGCGTTTCCTTTCCGTCGTACTGGATGCGCAACCACACCAATGCGGCCGTCAGGCTCATCGCCAGGGCGTTATCCCTGAATGCGGCAAACACCAACACCCAGAACGACGGATCTTTTTCGGGCATTTTCTTCATCATCCGGACGTCCTCCCGGGCGGGAGTCGAGAATAAAAAAGACCGCCAGTGAGAGCGGCCAAGGGTCACCACCGTGAGGAGTGGTTTTGAATTGGTTGCGCGAGATGGATTCGAACCACCGACCTCCGGGTTATGGGCCCGGCGAGCTGACCACTGCTCTACCACGCAAATTTTTGGCAACAAAAAACCCGCACTTGGCGGGTTTCTGGGAGGCGGACGTAACTTTGCAACTTGCGAAAAAGGTATCAGAACACTCGCCAAATGGTCAAGCGGTCATGTTTTTGCCGATCTCGGCGGCGGCGCGGACGATGGCGCGGCGAGAAGCCGCGTAGTCATCGCCGCCAGCTGGCGCCAGTTCTTCGACAGAGCCAAGATGATTGCCGCCGGCATCGCATCCCCAGGAAACGGTGACGCAGCCTGCGAGCGCCTGCTCATTGCAGATGTACAGCCCAAGCTTTACGGCAAGCCTATGCGCATCGCCGTCATCAGTAATCGGATCCCACCAATGGCCGTTTTCAGGAGTTCCTATCCATGCAGACCACACACCATGCTGGTCTACTGGAGGAGGCATTCCGGTTGCTTTGGCCGCCAGCTCCAGCAATTCACGATCACTCATGCCAAACCCTCCCGTTCATGCCTTCGGATGTTACGCCACGCGCCTGTTCACGTCCCCGACGCGCTGTCGCTGGTTCCAGTACTCCGCCACTCGATCGCTGTACAGCAGGTGGCGCACCGGGCTTTCGACCATGTCTGCACCCCACTCATCGCGGTATGCCTGGGCGTAGACGCTCATGCGCTTGAACCACCGCCGAAGCTGCGTCACACCCATGGCATCGAGACGCTTGCGCAGTGCGGCACGGGCCGGATCGCGCCGCTCGACGTAGTTGGTTGCCCGGGCGTCGGCCGCTGCCTCTCGGTCGTGGCGGTCCCAGCGGCACCAGCCGGGCTCTTTGCGCTCGTTCATGCGAACGATGACGGCAGCCACGGGCTTCAGCGCCTTCGCATCGAGCTTGTCGATGGCCTTGCAGATCGCGTCCCAGAGGTTGGCCCAGTCACGGGCCCAGTGGCTGGCGTCCATCTTGGCGCCGTACCAGTCAAGCACGAACTCGCAGACCCTGGTGCTGCCCCAGCCCTCGCGCCCGAACACGAACGCCTGGTGGGACTTGATCGCGGCCAGGGCCAGCCAGTAGGCGATTTCACGGCGCCGCGGACTGCACTCGGGCAGCTCAGTGGTGAACCAGACCAGGCCGTGGGCGATGTTTATGTCCTGGCCGGTGGCCACGGGCGAGTACAGGGCGTGCCCGAAGTGCTGCAAGGGCTTGGGCAGCGTGGCAATCGCGGACTGCACCAGGCCCGCGGCGAGCATGTGCGCGCACCGGCCGTTGCTGTCGAGCATTGAGGGTATCGTCTCGCCGACCACGCGGCCGGTCTTGCCGAGTTCCGCCCGGGCCGCTGCCGCTGCCAGGACCGAGTCGCGCCCCTCGTGCAGCGAGTCCCGCCAGGCCTGTCTCGCGCTGATAAGTTTCATATCCCCTCCCAAAATCAAAATCGGTATTGCGTAGTTTTGCGTAGCACGGTGTTTCAGTTGCAGAGCGCTGGCCCGCAGCGCAGGAACAGGTTCGCCGCGATCAGCAGGATGGTGCCGACAGCGGCTGCGGTGATGATCAGGTAGCGGTTCATGAGGTCAGCTCCATGGTCTTCTGGCGTTATGGTGCGAAGTCGCCGCGCAGTGGCATCAGCTCACCGTCTGCGTACAGAGCGAATTCGGGGGCTCCGGGATGAGCTACAAACCAACCATTCGTATCAGCTCTAGATGGCTGGTCATCCCTAAAACACTGGTCCCCCCTTGAGAACCCGCGAATCGATCGTGACAACGCTGTACGCGGGAATTTCCTCGTCATCGACCAGCGTCAGCGCCAGGTCGCCCGGCTTGAATTGATGGTTCATGAGCTCTCCCCCATCAGCGGCACCACGCGAACGGAAACACCCGGGGTTTCGCCGAAGCGCTTGCGGGTGAATACATCCACGACTTGCACGTCATCGCGGAACACGACGCCGTTGATGCCGTCGCAGATGGCCTTGAGCACGTTGTCGATGTCCGGTTTCTTGGTCGGCATGACCAGGCCGGCGAGCGCGGCGGCGGTTTTCTTCTTCGACCAGGACTGCGCGATGCTGACGATGATGCGCAGCTCGATCAGCACTGGGCCGGCGATCAGTTCGCGCCCGGCCATGGCTTCGTGGGCTGCCATGGAGATCAGGGTCTCGTAGTTCGCGGTCTTCTTCGGCGTGAACATGCGGGCGTGGCCGCCGATGGTGGTGACCCGTGGCCTGCCCTTCCCCACGGCTTCGCCTGGCACGATGAACGAAACTGGCTTGAGGTCAGTCATGGTCTTGCCTCGCCCGCTTCGATACGCGAAACGCCAGTTATCAGAACCTTGGCGCAGTGATCTTCAGAAAGCTTTTCCTCCATGCTTTCGATGTTTTCGCGGCTAGGGGCCGTATCCGTATCACGATCGTGGAAGAACCGACCCACCCCATAGGGGGGCGTAATCACGTAGCTGATGAGGTATGTGCGCACAGATACAGTTGGCTTAGACATGGTTACCTCTCCGGATTTTCAGCATGTCGAGCAGCTGGTACCGGGCTGCCGTGGGGTTGCTTGGGATGCCCTGGGCGAGCACGAGGGCTTCGGCCTCCTGGCGTGAGTGCTCGAGCTGGACCTGCTCACGGGGGCGCATGCTGTCGTTGCCGATGCCCTTGGCAATGCGCCCTTCCAGCGGCTGGCCGGTCTGGGCGCGGCGCATGACGATGGCGTAGTTGCGCTCGAAGCGCTGGCGCAGGGCCTTGTCGTTGCTCGATCCCGAGTGCAGGTCGAACGTGCTGGTGGCTTCGGCTGCAATGCGCACGGCTGGGTGGGTGTACTTGCCTGCGCGTGCTTCATCCCAGGCTTGGGCCTCACAGGGCAAACCCATGCTTTCTGGGGTTGGCTTGCACCAGGCAACGAACTGGCCGACTTTCGGCAGGAATGGGCTCTTGTCCTGGCGGGCGTGCTGGAATCCGTAGGCCAGTTGCGCTTCAGAGTTGATTCCCCCCTGGATGAATCCGGCGATCCACTCGCGCTTGGCGTTTTTCAGGGCTGCGTCGTCGGTCCACGCCTGCCGCCATGCCGGGTAAATACCCTGGAGCTTGTCGAACACGGTGTTCACGTATTCGGCAGTTTGCTGGTCAACCTTGATCGGCGCGGGCATTGGTATTTGACCCAATGCGTGCTGCGGGTTGAGGCCCTTGGTGATTTCCGAAACTCTTTTCATAGGATCGGCTCCAGTGCCCAGTCAGTGCTGGCCATGTCCAATGGGGGGTTGCTGTTGCGTTGCGGTGAAGTAACACGGCGGTTGGCGTCTTCCTGGGCCTTGAGCAGCCAGTTACGCCAAGTGGCGATCCAGTCGGCCTTGGTGCTGCCGTTGCCACGCCAGTAGTTCACGAACTTCTCGGTTTCGTTGATCAGGTGCACAGCTGGGGCGCGGTCAAGCGCCCACTTGCGCATATCGCCGGTGACGTTGAAGGGTTCCGGCAAGCGGGATTTGCGCTTGGGTTTTGGATCGACTGGCGACTGCGGGTCAGCATCCGGCTTGCCGTTTTCAGCAGCAGGGGGATTAAGGGGGTTCTTATTCTGTTCTGTATCTGTTCTGTTCTGTTCTGGGGCGTTACTGGAACGTTTCATGCGTGTTTCACGTTCCTCGGCCTCTTTTTTCTTCTTCTCGCGATGGGCTCTAACCCTTGCTGTGCTTGAGTCAGAGACGTATTGGCGCTTCTCCCAATTCGCCAGAGTCCAGTCGTCATTTATGAATCCCTTGGCCAAAAAAACGGCCTTGGTTTCGGCAAGAATTTCTTCTGAAACACGTAGTGCAAACGCTATGGATGTTTCGCGTTCCGTTACATGAAACGTTTCAATACCGTTACTACATTCGAGGCAGAAGAGCATCACCAGGCGGCGCTGCATGGCCTCACTGAGCATCTGCACTTTGGGGTCGGTGGCGAACTCGCCATACATCCGGAACCAATCCATGATCAGTCCCACCCCAGCGGTCCTGGCCGCTTCTTCTCGGCCTTCAGCCCGATCTCGGCCAGAGTTTCCAGCGAGTGCAGGTAGGCAGGTGTCACGAGCATGGCGGACTGGGGAACTACGCGCAGGCCCAGGAACGAAAGCACCTTGGCCCATCTTGCGTACTCTCCCTCGTTCCAGCGCGAAACGGTTGACTCGCTCAACCCGGTTGCACGAGCAATCTCTTTCTGACCCACGGACAAAACCCGCTGCAAGATCAGGGTTTCCGTCTCCCGTGAGCTTTCATCACCTTCTTGACTTAATGGGGATGTGGACATGGTCAGGCCGCCGACTGCGATTTGTCGTCGCCGGCTTTCAGTTCCCCGTTGGTGATCTTCTCCAACTGGTACTGACGCAACTCTGGGACCTCCTCCCCCCACTGCCGGACAGCCTCATAAGTGATCTTGAGGGCTTTGGCGAGGGCGGGGATGGAGCCGAAATGATCAATGGCTTTTTGACGTTTCATGGGCACCTCCAATGCTCGTACGTCAAATTCAAGCATGCTTGTATTTAATAAGCAAGCATGCTTGCCAAGCCAACTTGTAGATTTGGCACATGAACATCACCGACCGAATGACAAAGCTCGTCCTTACGCGGAAGCCTGAAACCGGCGTTCGAGGCGTAAAACGGCTGATATCCAACACCAGCGGAGTCAGCTATGAGGCTGTGCGCCAGTGGTTTGCTGGTGATACCGGAAATATCAAGAACGACAACCTGCTGGCTCTGGCCCACGGTCTCGACACAACTGTCGATTGGCTGCTGGAGGGTAACGGCGAACCACCAAGGCGGCGCGGCATGGAAAACGTTGTGACGGGTGACTTCGGACGCCATCGAAAGGAAGACGAGATCGATATCCCCCAATACGATGTGGTTGGATCAATGGGGCCTGGTCAGGTCTTGCCGAAGGAATATATCGAGACGGTCCGCAACATCACTGTGCGCACCGAGTATCTCCGGGAGCAGGGCATTACCTACACCCACGCAGACAACCTTTCTGTTATCACCGGATTCGGCGAGAGCATGGGGGCGACGTTTTCGAGTGGTGACCCGCTGATAGTCGACCAGGGCATCAATGCGGTGGTGGTTGACGGCGTGTACGTCTTTACACTTGATGGAATGCTGTACATCAAGCGGCTACAGCGCCTGCCGAAGATGATCCGCATGATTTCGGACAACGAGGCATTCCCGCCCTATGACATCAAGGGCGCCGAACTGGAGACTCTTATAATCCACGCTCGCGTGCTACTTGCCTGGAACGCAAGAAAGCTCTGATCAAGCCCACTTCTCCCCCATTTCTATATCCCGCCACCGAGCGGGATTTTTTTCGCCCAAAGAAAAAAACACAAGGACACTTGCATATCAAATACAAGCATGCTTTTATAAATGCAAGTCCGCTTGCATACGCGGGCCACGGCGAAAGCCACCGCTCTTTACACAACCTGACGTGACCACCGCGACGTACCAGGCCCTCACCTGGTCGGAAGAAGCTAAACCGCCGCCCATGCCAGCTCTGGAACTGGCCGCGCTCCCACATGCGAGTACGCGAAACCACGCAAGCCAGCCAGGAACAGCACCGGACACGAAATGTGTGACCTGGCCAGAGATATGAATCGGGCGATGCGCGTGGTGGAGATAGCCGAAAGGCAGCCCAGCCCACCGTGGCCGGTAACGGAGGCTTGCAACACGGACATTTTCACTTCTGCCACCGCATCGGTGGCAGCGGGAAAACAACCGAACACCTCGACGAGGAATAATCCATGCAAGCAAGCACAGCAACACAAATCACGATCCCTGAAATCGGCGCGATCTGGCCGGGCCAAGGCGGCATCTACGCAGGCGTCATTCCGGCACGCAACAGCAAGGAGGCCTACCACCTGATCATCGGCGCCGAGGTTGGGCGTTTCGAATGGGGCCCGTACGACGAAGAATCTCCGGCCAAGAGCCTGATCGATGGGCAGGCCAATACCAAAGCACTGCTGGAAAGCGGTGGCGATTATCCAGCCGCGAAGGCCGCCGCGATGCATCAGGCCGAAGGCCACGCAGACTTCTACCTGCCGGCCATCGCCGAGCTGAACGAGGCCTGGATGAACCTGGGTGATCAGTCGTGGGGCTGGCTCTGGTCGTCAACGCAGTTCTCAGCCCGCTACGCCTACTTCATGGATTTCAGCGATGGCCTCCAGAGCTACGGCAACAAGAACAACGTGCGCAGCGTGCGCCCTGTCCGCAGATTAATTTGCTGATTCATTTATTGCTTTTGCAGGCGATTCCCGGGGCCGCGAGATATCGCGGCCAAGCCAGATGCACCCGAGGTAGCGCTCGGCGCCTGCTCCCTTTCCTCACGACACAACCCGCATGCGACTTCCCACGGCGCCCTCCGGCAGCTGGCCGTGCCGTGAGGTCGCAGCCGAGTTTTGTTGACCCACCCCGTCACCTTGGAGGCGACCATGTACCACGAAGTGATTGTTGAAGGGTTTGTCCTCGAGGTCGAGGTGACCCGGCTTGAAAACGATCCGCCCTGCCCTGGCAGTTGGAACAGCGACTGGGGTGCCATGGGCACCCGCGAACTGGAGTTCAAGGTGCTGTCCGGCGTCACCTACGACAAAGACGGCGTGCGCATAGGCGTCGATCACTTGGCTCTCCCCCTGGTGTCGATGAAGTACGGAAGACAGATAGAGGTCGCGCTCTGGGTCGAGATCGACGCGGCAACGCGTCGGGCACGGTGGGCAGCATGAGCCGGTGCCACGAGCGTGCCATCGAAATGATCGAGCACCAGATCGGTCTGGTTGCCCATTCGGTGCTGCCTGACAGCGACTTTTGCGAGGGCATGATCCAGGCCAACGTCGGCCAGGGCCACATCAGCACCGAGGAATCGATCGAGCTGATGCAGCGCCTGGTTGATGCGGTGTCGGATCGGCGCCGCGTGCTGCGCCAGAAGAGCGCGGCCAGCCGCATGGCGAACTTCGAACGCCAGTACAGGAGCGCGTCATGACCATTCTCTGCCGCACGCAAAAACAACTCGTCGAAGCCCTGCAGCGTCAGGGCTTTTTTCTGGTCACCGACCTGCCCCGCCAGCTTCGCATCGAAGTCCGTCGCGGCATGCTGATTGCGAGGGTGTCATGACAAACGCTTACGAGATCCGCGCTGCGCGCCTTGCGGCCGAGTATGCCCAAAACCGGATCGACATTTCGGTGTTGACCAAGGCAATCAACGTGCTGACGGACTGGCAGCGACCCGACAAAGGCGTAAGCCTGGACGAAATTCGCACGGAGTTCCTGGAGGACGGGGATCGCTGGCGCGGTTGGATGTATGCCATCGATCACGTGCGCGGCAACCGCGATGAAGACGACGAACCGGCGACGGCTGAACAGTTGGAACTGGCTTCGTTACTGGATCAGAAGGCTGCACTGCGAGTCGCTGCAGGCAAGATCAAGCGCAGCATCGTCATGGTCGGTCGCCAGTTGCTTAAGGCAGGCCCATGACCACCCGCCAGCGCTCCCGGCGCCGCGCCATCCGCATTGCATCCGCCATCACCGGCCTGGTCTTCATCCTCATCATCCTGCTGGGCCCCGCAATCGGCGGCCTGATCACTCAATAGGTAAATCATTATGATCCAGCACACGCCAGGGCCCTGGACGGTGTCAGCGCCCCAAATCCACGGCTGCGGACTCTCGGTGGATATCGACGCGATAGGCGTTCGGTGTTTCGCGCTGGCCACCGTTGTTTGGCAGATGGAAGACGATAAGCACGACGATAAACCTTCGGACTCCTGCATCGCCAATGCCCACCTGATCGCCGCCGCGCCGGACCTTTACAAGGCAATTTATCGGCTCATCGCTAGCTCAACCCCGCAGAACGCCGAACAGCGCCGATGCTGGAAAGAGCTCTACGAGGCCATTGCGAAAGCTGGGGGCGCACCATGAGCACGATCACGGTCCGTGCCTCGTCCTGGGGCTCGCTCTTCGACTGCGCGTTCAAGTGGGAGTGGGTTCAGTTGCTGGGGCACCGCTCTCCCAGCAGCCCACGCTCCCACCTGGGCACTGCCATTCACGCCGGTACCGCGGCGTTCGACTCGGCCCGCATCAACGGCAGCAACCTGTCGGCCTACGACACCGCCGAAATGTTCGTGCACACGCTGCGCCACCCAGAATACGACGTGGACTGGCGCGGGTCGGACATCACCCTGGCCCAGGCCGAGGCCACCGGGCTGAAGCTGCACACCGCCTATTGCAACGAGATCAGCCCGCGATATGAGTTCGTCGCCGTCGAGCGCACGGCCACGCCGCTGGAAATCGACTGCGGTGGTGGTGTGATCGTTCGGCTCACGGGCCAGCTCGACCGCGCCAGGATCTGCAAGACCGGCAGCGGCAAGGGCATCGCCGACGTGAAGTCCGGCCGGGCCGCTGTCGTCGACGGTGTCGCGAAGACCAAGGGGCACGCAGCGCAGATCGGCACCTACGAGATCCTGGAAGAGCACACCACCGGCGAGCCCTGCACCGCACCGGCCCACATCATCGGCTTGAAAACGGGCGGCAAGCCCGAAACCGGAATCGGCGAGATCCGCAACGCTCGCCAGATGATGGTCGGCACCGACGAGTTCCCCGGCCTGATCCAGATCGGCGCCGAAATGTTCCGCACCGGCCTATTCCCCCCTAACCCGCAGAGCTTTCTGTGCAGCGCCCGCTACTGCCCGCGCTGGTCATCCTGCCCCTATCACGAGTAATTGCCCATGAAAGCGCAAGACCTGCATGTCCGCCTGGTGGACCCCACCGGCAAACACGACACCGTCATCAATCACCACCGCGTGTGGGACCGGGAGCGCTTCTACGAAGCTCAGGTGAAGCTCCACGAAGACCCCAAAAAACAGATCGAAGACCGCCGCCTGGTATCGATCGCCACTGAAGCTGAATACAACGAATCGCGGAAGGTGAGGAAATGAGCCAGCCAACCACCCTAGCGGAAATGAAGACCAACGCCGTCGCCTCGCCGAAGAACGATGCGCCCATGTCGCTGCTGACGGGCGCCGGTTTCGATCAGATCCAGCGCGTGGCAAAGGCCCTGGCCGGCTCGACCCTGGTGCCGGTCCAGTACCGCGCATTCACCGAGGTGAAACAAGGCGGAAAGGTAACCGGCTACACGCCAAACGGGGCCGGCCTGCCGAACTGCATCGTGGCCCTGAACATGGCGCAGCGCATGGGCGCCGACCCGCTCATGGTGATGCAGAACCTTTACGTCATCGAGGGGCGCCCGAGCTGGTCCAGTCAGTTCATCATTGCCGCAATCAACAGCTGCGGCCGCTTCAGTCCGCTGCGCTTCGAAATGAGCGAGCCCGGAGACGTCGAAACCGTCGAGTACGAGGTCAAGACCTGGATCAACAACAAACCGGTACAGGTTAAGAAAACCGCCAAAGTTCAGCACCAGAACTGCCGGGCCTGGGTTGTAGAGAAGGCCACCGGCGACCGCCTCGACGGTCCAACGGTATCGATTCAGATGGCCATTGATGAAGGCTGGCTGACCAAGAACGGCAGCAAGTGGCTGACCATGCCGGAAATCATGCTGCGTTACCGGGCTGCAAGCCTGTTGGGTCGGCTATATGCCCCCGAGCTACTGATGGGCTTGCAATCCCGCGAAGAGGTCGAGGACTTCATTGATGCAACCCCGGACGGCGCCGGCAACTACACGGTCGACGTCAACGACCTGCGCAGCAGGGAGCCCGAGCCGCCATCGGTTGTTGATGACGACGAGACGGTCGACGTTCAAACCGGCGAAATCGTTACAAACCAGGCCGAAACCGCATCAAAAGCCGCCGAATCCGCAACGGATCAGGCTGAAAACGCTACGGAAACCCCCGCAGATGATGCAGCCCCAGCCGAAACCGGCGGCCTCAACTTCGAGTAACCGCCATGACAGCCCAGTCAATCCTTGAGGTTTACGACTCGGTTGAAGAGTTCCAGGCGTTGCTGGTGTCGGCCGAGCTGCACGCCGATGGTGCCTGGGAGCTGGAATTCACCGAGAGCCTGCGGGCCAACTTCAAGCGCTTCGGCGCGCACACCAACCTGAGCCCGGCCCAGCAGTCGAAGCTCGAACGCATCGCGAAAGCATGAGGAACCCCCATGAAAATGGAACACAAAGACATTATCGACCGCGCCAAGATGCATGGTTACTCGCCATCAATGATGGCTCACGAGCTGCTGGTGCGCGATCTGGTGGAAGCGGCCATGTTCGAGTGGCAGAACTGCTCAGCCCCCTGGAAGAAAATGAACGAGGGTCAGCAGCAGGAGTGCATCGACCGCGTTACTGAAAAGGTCACCGAGTCGGTATTTGGTGCAGTGTCGATTATCTCGTCTCGTAGCGTCGACACCATTCCCCTGACTGTTGCGGACGCCAAGTTCAAGGCCAAGAGCATCACGGTCACCGCGACCATTGATGCTCAAGATCCGAACCGTCACGGCCTTATCGATGTCGCTGGCAAGCTGTGCTTGCTGGTGCTGGCACCAAATGACTACGCGGAAGCCCTGGACAGCATCCGGCCCGACCGCGACCAGGCCGGCCTGCCGCTCCACGTCAGCGACATCACCGGAAGCCTGTTCGACAAGAACGGACTGGCTGTTGAACGCTCCACCCTCGGCACGCAGGAAGACCTCGATGCTCTGGTCAATGCAGGGCTGCCCGACGATATCGTCGACGCCGAGTTCAACCCAGAAAGCAAGGAGTTCGGCGACTTCAGCTACGAGGACGCCGCCCAGATCGTGGTGCTGCACGCAACCACCGTGGATGTTGCATGGCTGCAACGCCGCCTGGCCATCGACAGCGACAGCGCCACCAGCCTCCTGCTGCGTCTGGTCGAAAACAACGTGATCACCGTCGAAACCGAGGCTGATCAGTCCATCGACAACACCTACACCGTCACCGGCAAGCTGGATGACGTTGTAAATGTGGAGTAGCCCGCATGCAAATCACCAGCATCTACGTTGAAAACTTCCAGGGCCTGCGGCACGCCGACCTGGCCCTGGCCACGCCCATCACCATGGTTTGCGGCCTCAACGGCGCCGGCAAGTCCAGCCTGAAAGAGGCCATCAACCTGGCCCTGGGCGGCGCGGCCCGCGTCGATAAAAAAGGCGATTACAAGCTGCTGATCACCGAGGGCGAGAAGAAAGCTCAGATCATCATCGGCCACGACGGTGCGGCCAGCAGCTTCTCCCTGCCCGCCGGCAAGGGCGAACGTACCGACGTCGCCGGCAGCGAATACCTGCCGTTCGTGCTCAACGCCGAGGCCTTCGCCAGGCTCGACGGCAAGGAGCGGCGCAAGCTGCTCTTCGCCCTCACCGGCTCCAGCGCCAAACCCGACGCAATCATGCCGCTGCTGGAAAAGCGCGGCCTGAACATGGCCAAGGTCAACAAGATCAAGCCGCTGCTTTTGAGCGGTTTCGCGGCTGCCCAGGAGCAGGCCAAGACCTACACCGCCGAAAGCCGGGGTGCCTGGAAGGCCGTCACCGGCGACGTCTACGGGAGCAACCTGGCAGAGGAATGGGCCGTCCAGATCCCCGAGGGACCGGCCGTCACCACCGCCGAGATCGATGCCGCCATCGCCGAACATGGATCGGTTGCCGCCGAGATCGAAAAGGGCGTCAAGTTCCTGGGCACCCTTGAAGAAAAACGCCGCGCGGCCGCCGGCCATGCCGGGAAACTGGAGAAGCTGACCGAGGCTGCTGGCCTGCTGGAGCGCGCCCAGAACAAGCTGGAGGCCACCACCAAGGACCTTGGCGAGTGGGAAGAGAAGTTCCAGGCTCTGAAAAGTGAGCTGGACGCCGCCCAGAGCAATGCCGCCGGCTGCGACTGCCCGAGCTGCGGGACCAAGCTGAAGATCGTTGGCAACACGCTGGAGCTGCACCAGGGCCTGGTGGCCGATACCAAGAACGTCACCGATCTGGCACTTGAAGTGACGAAGGCGCGCGAGGCAGTGAACCTGTACAAGCGCACCCAGGCCAACGACCAGGCCGCCCTCACAACCGCACAGAACGCCGCGACCGAACTGGCCGAACTGCAGAAGACCGCGCCCGAGGTAGTCAGTGACGCGAAAATCAAGCAGGTCGAGGATGCGCTGACCGGCCAGCGTCTGAAGTCCGACCAACTGCGCGCCAAGGTCAATGCCCTGAAAGATCGGCAGGACCTGGTCGCCGGCGCCGAGAAGACCAACGCCAAGGCCGCCGGTCATCACCAGGACGTCAAGGAGTGGACGCTGATCGAGAAAGCCCTGGCCCCCGACGGCATCCCTGGCGAGATCCTGGCCGGCGCGCTGGCACCGATCAACAGCAGCCTGAAAAAGCTGTCGGCCGTGGCCGGTTGGCCAGCAGTCCAGATCGGCACCGACATGACGATCACCGCCGACGGCCGCTTGTACACGCTGCTGTCGGAGTCGGAGCAGTGGCGCTGTGATGCGCTGATTGCCCTGGTCATCGCCGAAAAGTCCGGACTCAACCTGGTGCTGCTCGATCGATTCGACGTGCTGCTAGCCGTCACCCGCGAACAGTTCTTCGGGCTGATCCTCAACCAGGCCCGGGCCGGGATGCAGGTCATCACCTGCGGATCGCTCAAGGTCGCGCCGACCGCCATCCCCCACAAGGAGTTCCAGGTGGTCTGGATCGAAGGTGGTGTGGCCGCTGGCGCAGCACAATTGCAGAAAGCCAGCTGACCATCCATCCCTAATCAGGCGCATACCCAACCAATAACCGAGGTATTCCATGAAACCCGAAATGATCACCCTGAAACACGGCGACGCAACCATCAAGATGCCGTCGTCCTCCCTGGCAAAGCTGGCCATGGCCAGCGTGTTCGCCCAGGTCCTCCCGCCAGCGGCGAATGTTCAGCCGGTCGATCCGGTCGGCGTGCCAGCCTTCGGCCAATACTGGCCAGGTGAAGGCGGCCTCAACGGTGGCTTCGTCGCTGCCCATGGCTTCGTCGCTGCGCACTACCTGATCGTTCCTGAAAAGGACATCGGGCGTTTTGTGTGGGGTCGCCATGGTGAGCAGTCCAAGGCCACCGATAAGCGTGACGGGGCAGCGAACACAGCAATTCTGCTGTCTGAGGGTGATCACCCTGCAGCTGTAGCCTGCGCCGCGTACACCGCCGACGGACATGCCGACTTCCACTGGCCCGCGCCGGCCGAACTGTACGTGGCGTGGCTGAACATTCCCGAGAAGTTCAATCAGGACGTCTGGTATGCGTCGAGCGCGCAGTTCTCAGCCCACAGCGCCTACTACATGGTTTTCAGCGATGGCGGCCAGAACCTCGGCAGCAAGAGCTACGAGCGCAGCGTGCGCCCTGTCCGCAGGAAATTTATTTAATCCTCATTCCTTCAATCATCTGGCCGCAGGCCAGCAATAACTCAGGGTGCTACGGCGCCTTTTTTGTTGCCCTCAAAACAGGAATCACCCATGAACGCACCAGCAGTCACCTCCCAAAATGCTCTCCAGATCGGCCAGCCCTACGGCGGCGGCTTCTTCATCGGCATCACCCAGGAAGATGGAAAGCTGTACCGCAACATTCAAGCGCCGAAGGCCTTCGAACTGAAAGGTGCCATTGGCTGCTACGGCAAAGACGTAGCTGGCGCGAAGAGCTACACCGACAGCCGCGCGAACACCGAAGCCTATGCTGCGCAAGGCAGCGAATTGGCACAGAAAGCGCTGGCCCTCGTGATCGGCGACCATGCCGACTGGGGCATCCCGGCGCGCGATGTGGAAGAGCTGCAGTATCGCAACTTCAAGCCGACGGCTGAAGAGAACTACTGCTCCTGGCGGGACGGTGACAATCCATCGAGCGTTCCGGTGGGCTACCCATACACCCCGGACTTCCCTGCGCAAACGCATCTTGCAGCCTTCCAGGAAGGCGGTGATGAGGCCTTTGACACCGATGGCTGGTACGTCTCAAGCACGCAGTTCTCAGCCCACAACGCCTACTGCATGGGTTTCAGCGATGGCAGCCAGTACTACGGCTACAAGGACGTCGAGCGCAGCGTGCGCCCTGTCCGCAGAGAGCTCATTCAGTAATCCAATCATTCATTTAAGTCGCGGCAGCGACTCGCTTTAAGGGACTTCGCATGGCCATGCACACGGATTTGGATATCCACAAATCAGCAGAAGAACTTCTCGGCGTAGCGCTTCACCTGGTACGGAACATTCCGCGCGACATGAAGCAATTGGTAGGCGCAAAAATTCGGGACGAGTGCCTGGAAGTTCTGGTGATGATCAGTCGAGCGAACATGGCCCGCGACAAGCGCCCACCCTTGAATGCGCTGCTGGAAAGCATTCATATCATCAACCAGCTATTGCGGACGATGGTGAGCATGCAGTTCATCAGCGTTCCGCAGCATGCCAAGGTGATGAAGCTCACCGCTTCAGTCGGCAAACAGGCCAATGCCTGGAAAAGAAGCACCGCAACCGCGCCCGTTACTTGAGGGTCAAGGCTCTCATTTCTGTGCGCTGAATCTGGTCGTGCCGCTGGCCTTCTGGCCACCGCCATGCGCACCAACGGATACCTACGGTCTAAAGCGTCCGCGCAGGTCCGGCGCAGTTTCCCCGCTGATCTGTCTTCCTTCGGCGGGGTGATGTAGATAGCACGGCAGGTCGCAGTTCTCAGCCCACAACGCCTACTACATGGATTTCAGCGATGGCAACCAGAACAACGACAACAAGAACAACGAGCGCAGCGTGCGCCCTGTCCGCAGATTCGAGTGTTGCACCCTTCCAGTTCGAGGACCTGGTCCAGGCCTATTACGACTGCCGACGGCGCAAGCGGAACACCGCAAGCGCCAGGAAGTTCGAAATGGACATGGAGATAAACCTCCTCGAGCTGTACAACGACCTGGTCATCGGCCAATACCGCCCAGGCCGTTCTATTTGCTTCGTGGTCACGAGGCCCAAGGCCAGAGAGGTCTGGGCCGCCGATTTCCGCGACCGCATCGTGCACCACTTGCTCTACAACCACATCGGGCCACGGATCGAGCGCAGCTTCATAGCGGACACCTGCGCCTGCATCCCCGGGCGCGGCACTCTGTACGCCGCTACCAGGCTTGAGGCAAAGATCCGTAGCGCGACCGAGAACTGGTCGAAGCCGGTCTTCTATCTGAAGCTGGACCTGGCCAACTTCTTCGTGTCGATCGACAAGCGCGTGCTTCGCCAGCAGCTGGCCGCGCGGATCAGCGAGCCCTGGTGGCTGGCCCTTGCCAATCAGGTGCTGATGCACGATCCGCGGGAGAACTTCGAGATCCGGAGCCCGGCGCATCTGTTCGCCCGGGTGCCGCAGCACAAGAGGTTGACCGCACAGCCGGTCCACCTCGGGCTGCCCATCGGCAACCTGTCGTCGCAGTTCTTCGCGAACATCTACCTGGATGCCCTGGACCAGTTCGCCAAGCACACGCTGAAGGCCACGCACTATATCCGCTACGTCGACGACTTCATTTTTCTGCACGAGTCGCCGCAGCAACTGAACGAGTGGCTAGCCAAGGTCGAAGCGTTCCTGCCCGGCCTGGGCGCCCGGCTGAACCCGTCGAAAACGATCTTGCAACCCGTTGACCGCGGCATCGACTTCGTCGGGCACGTCATCAAGCCCTGGCGGCGAACCACTCGCAAGAGATCGCTGGCGCAGGCGTTGAAGCGAACCGCCGCGGCGCCGGCCGAAGATCTGCGCCAGACGGCCAACAGCTATTTCGGCCTGCTCGGTCAGGCCAGTCACAGTGAAAAGGACCGGGAGAAGTTGGCCCGCGTCGTCCTGCTGCGCGGCAACAGCGTCAATGCGACGCTGACCAAGACCTACCTGAAACGATAAATCAGAGGGATCCCCATGAACTCAATCGCACAACGGGCGCTTGCCGGCGCCCTGGGCAGCGCTTTGCCCGCTCCCCAACCGAAACCCCGGGTCGTTCAGACCTTCGCCGATGTCCTGGTGCAGCTCGATATCAACGAGATCGACACCAGCGGCCCGATCAACCGGGTCATGTACCTGGAGGGCCGGAAGTTCGCCACCGATATGGTCGAGCACGCCGGTGACACGCTCACCGAACCGGCCCACATCTCGAAGCTGATCCAGGCCCTCATCCGGGCGGCGATCAGCAGGCCGACCAGCCACGCCAAGGGCATCAAGGACGTGATCGAACTGCTGGAGGAACGGCCATGAAGGTGCCTGCATATGGAACGCCAGAATACGAAGAGCAGTCCCGCATCAATAGCAATTGCAGCAAGGTCACGGCCTGGGGGAAAGATCAGTTTGCGAAAATCGTCTGCATGGATAACCGCAATGCACGGGTGAGTGCTTTCAATGACATGGCGAACTACCTGTTGAACCTACACAACATGGTTCGAGAG
The DNA here is from genome assembly GCF_059420925.1 of Pseudomonas sp. GW821-FHT03C07. NCBI lineage: Bacteria > Pseudomonadati > Pseudomonadota > Gammaproteobacteria > Pseudomonadales > Pseudomonadaceae > Pseudomonas > Pseudomonas sp. GW821-FHT03C07. The sequence goes on along the minus strand of NZ_JBWKUQ010000004.1, from coordinate 351,684 downwards.
GTCGCTGCTGGCGGCTATGTCCACTTCTGCACGCACTGCGGCAAACCTGAGCGCGCCCACTACCTGGAGCCCACCGCGTCAAGGCTCAAGGCCAACGGTCTGTGCCATCACTGCGACTTCTGGCACGAGAAGCGCACCACCTACAACGCCCAGGCCCGCGCCGGCCGAATGCTGGTAATGAAAGGTCGGGTCTTCGGCGACAGCGGGGACCAGCCGGGCGGCAACAGTTCATGGCTGGGGTTTGGCGGTTCGCGCTGGTACCTGTACCAGATCACCACCGGCAAGCTTTGGACCACAAACAATCTGTTCAGCGCCGGCGATATCCCCGCCAACTTCCTGCCTGGCATGCCCGACAACGCGGTGGCACTGAACCTGGAACAGTTCGAGCTGGCACAGGCGGGTCGATCATGATCCCGATATTCGCCGTGCTGTTCATGCTCCAGCACATCTATAGAGGGCCGACGGGATGAACAGACCGCACCGGATACTGGTCGGCGACAGCATTGCCATGATGCGCACACTGCCCGACCAATCTGCGCATACCTGCGTTACCAGCCCCCCTATTACGGCCTGCGGGATTACGGCGTCGACGGCCAGATCGGCCTGGAGGAAACGCCGGCGGAGTTCATCGGGCGCCTGGTTGAGGTGTTCCGAGAGGTCCGCCGCGTGTTGCGTGACGATGGTACCGCCTGGGTGAACATGGGCGACAGCTACGCAGCTCGCTCAACTGGGAATCTGTCGTTTCGGCGTGACAGAGCTTCCGTGTCGCCAGATCGCGCGCCACTTTCGGATGGGATAAAGGTAAAGGACATGATGGGTATGCCCTGGCGTCTGGCGTTCGCCCTGCAGGATGACGGTTGGTACCTCAGGCAGGACATCATCTGGCACAAGCCCAACCCCATGCCCGAAAGCGTCCGCGACCGTTGCACCAAGGCCCACGAGTACATCTTCCTGCTGAGTAAATCGCCGAAATACTACTTCGATCAGACGGCGATCCTCGAACCATGCTCGCCGAACACCCACAACCGGCTCTCGCAAGATGTTCTTGCTCAGATCGGCAGTGATCGCGCCAATGGCGGCGCCAAAAGTAACGGAAACATGAAAGCGGTGGCCAGGAAGTCGAACGGCGTCGGCTGGGGTCACGGTACCGACAGCGAAGAACGGGCAAGGGGCCGGGTGTCTGTACCAAAGGGATGGGACACCAGCAAGGGGGAAGGGGGTCACGGCAGCTACCACAGGGACGGCGCGGCTCGCGGCCGGCTCAAGGATAACGAGTCGACGAACTCGGCCCTGGCGATCATGCCGACCGAGCGCAACAAGCGCAGCGTCTGGACGGTACCGACACACAGCTTCAAGGGCGCCCACTTCGCCACATTCCCGCCCGACCTGATCCGCCCCTGCATCCTGGCCGGCAGCCCCCGCGGCGGTCTAGTGCTCGATCCGTTCGGGGGTGCCGGTACCACGGCGGTGGTGGCGATGCAGGAGGGGCGCCAGTCAGTCCTGTGTGAGCTGAATCCGAAATATGCCGCCATGGCTGAACGCCGGATATCAGCCGCCTGGCTCGACGGTGCCTCACAAATGGACGTGTTTCACGACTCGGCAGGTGCTCCCCTATGACCGCCCTCCGCCGCAAGACCACCGTTCGCGGGCGCCCGATGAAGCCGCTCGACCTCAACGTCATGTGCGACCAGTGCAACAAGTCCCGCGCCCATGGCAACCACGACAAATGCAGCAAGCAGCGCCAGGCCCAGGCGGCCGAGCGGCGCGCACAGGAGAAATCATGAACATGTGCAACTGCAACCAGGTGCGCCTCCCCTGCACCTGTAACGCTCAGGTTCCATTCAGGCGTGAAAACCGCTACATCGTTATCAAACTCAAGGATTTGGCGAAAGTTCCTGTGAGCTATCGGAGCTATCTGGTTGACCCTGTTTTCGCTCTTCAAGCCCATTTGCCAAACCGTGAATGCCTGGTCATCGAAAGCGATTGGCCCGAGTACGAACCGACCTGGGCAGCGATCGAGGCTCGCATGACCGGCATTCCACCAGTGACAGCCGCCGAAACAGCCGCCGAAGAACTGAACGCCGTGCTGCACTGGCGCGGCAAGCATGCCCTGGCAATCAAAGAGCGTGACCAATTGCAGCAGGATTTAACCCAGCGGGACGAGCGCCTGGACAAGGCCGACGATGACTTCGCCCTGCTGAGCCTTGAGGCCGGGCAGCGTATGGAACTGCTGGAGGGATTGTTACTTCGGTGGTCATCATTGCTCGGCACCACTGCTCCAGAGCTGGCCGATGAGACGCAGCAAGCACTCAAGCCGGCAGCGGTCGGAGTCAACTCGGGCATCACCGGCATGCACGCCGATTTGGCGATCCTTGATGAATTTCACTGGGATTCGCGCATGGATAAGACAGTGCGCCCAGACCATGCTCCGGCCGCGCCGAGTATCACCATTCCCCGCGGCATCGGCGAATACGACGGCCTAGACAATGGCGTCGACTGATCGCATCACCAGCACACACAACCCCAATCCAACACACTGGCCTGCGAGGGCCTGGCGAGGTACTCCCATGAACGCAGCACGCGATGACGAACACAAAACCACCATCGAATACATCCGGATCGCAGAGGTCAAACGGTTGACCGGGCTCAGTACCAGCACCATTTACCGCATGGCCGTCAGCGGTGATTTCCCTAAACAGGTGAAGCTGGGCGCCCAGGCGGTGGCCTGGGTCCGCGCCGAAGTCGAGCAATGGGCCGCCGGCCGAGCTGCCGCCCGCACGCCTTAGGCCTGTCCAGCCTCAAGCTTATCCAGATAGTCAGCCCACTCCTGCATCATCTTCCTCCGCTGCTCGACGTACTCCGCATGGTTGTACGTTTTCCGCACCTTCCCAGAACTGGCATGCGAAAGCTGAGCTTCGATCCAGTCCTCGTTGTAATCCATCTCGTTCAAGGCCGTTGAGATCGTTGCGCGGATACCGTGCCCGGTCAGCCGGCCTTCATACCCCATGCGCTTTAACGCCATGTTGACCGTGCCGTCGCTGATCGGCTTGCTTGGGTCTATCCGGCCCGGGATCAGTAGCTTGTAACGGCCGGTCAAATCATGGACGTGGCGAACCTCTTCGACCGCCTGCCGCGACAGTGGCACCAGATACGGCGGCACCTTATCCCCTCCCTTTGCCCTGATAACCTTCTGCAACTGCTTGACGCCCTCGGCCGGAATGGTCCAGAGGGCATTATCCAGATCGAACTGACTCCAGCTCGCGTTGCGCAGCTCGCCAGTGCGGACACCGGTCAACAACAGGATGCGGATCGCGCTCTTCGTGTAGGCGGCGCCATTGAAATCCCGCAAGGCGACCAAAAACTCCTTGAGTTCGTCCTGGCGCAGCATCGGGTTGTGCTTTTCTGGAGGTTCTTTGACCGCAACGATATCCAGGTCAGACGCCGGGTTTGTATCCATGTACCCGGAGGCAATGGCGAAACGGAATATCTCGTTGAGCCAGGATCGGCATTTGCGGGCCACGTTCAAGGCGCCGCGGGCCTCGATCCGACGCATCGCCGACAGCGCATCGGAGCGCTTCACGTCAGCCACAGGGATTTTTCCCAAGGCCGGGATCAAGTCCTTGTCCAGGTAGAGACGCGATTGGGAGACGCCGCCTTTTTTGGCTGCGGTCATGCGAGGTGCGCGGAAGGCGAACCATTCGTTGGCCACAACTTCAAAGGTCTTCACCGCGCCGGTAACGGCTTCGCGCTTTTCCTCGCGGCGCTGGGATCGTGGATCGATACCTTTGGCGATGAGAGCTCTCGCCTGGTCGCGGCGCTCGCGTGCTTCTTTCAGGGTGATTTCGGGGTAGGTGCCCAGGGATATGCGAGGCTGCTGTCCGTGCCATGAGAAACGGAAGTGCCACGCTTTCGAGCCTTTGGCGGCTACGAACAATGCCAGCCCGGCGCTATCGCTGAGGCTGTAGTCCTTGTCTTTGGGCTTTGCTTGCCTGACGGCCGTGTCAGTTAGTGGCATTTAGTACATCACCTTGGGCAGTCGAATTCAGATGTGCTGGCCAATGTACTAAAAATTTTGAGAAGGGGTGAGAATAGATGAGAAGAGACAAGAACAAGAAAGCCCCGTCAGACCAATGCCTGCGGGGCTTTCTGAGAAGGATTGAGAATCCTTGAGAATCGAAAATGGTGCCCGAAGCCGGAATCGAACCGGCACGTCCTTACGAACGGGGGATTTTAAGTCCCATGCGTCTACCAGTTTCGCCATTCGGGCGGTAGCGCGGTGAAGCGGTCTACGCAGTGGCTTATTTTGCGAGCCAGAGGGCTTCAAAACCTGCCAGCCAACCTGGCGCCTGCGCGACAAGGGGACGAATATATACATCCCCATCCGGCGAAGCAAGTTTGCTGACGCCAATTCCCCACGCCACACACATTTCGCAACCATCTGATTTTCAAAGCATTGCCAGGTAGCACCTCTGACCTGGCATACCTCGAACCAAGCCCCCCCCCCCTCAAGAACCCTCCCGCCTGGCCAAGTCATTGGATTTCCGGGAGATATGCATCAAATTGATATCAGCGTGTAATTATTCCATCATAAACGGTCGACATAATAGATCCCAGCCGAAGGATCCGGCCCCATCCCAAGAAGCCCGCACATGCGGGCTTTTTGCTGTCTGCCCAGAAAGCATGTTGCTTGCCCCTGTCAACTTCGGGATTGACAAGGCAAGAACCGTCGCCTGACAATCGAGCCTCGTTGTACGACAACAGACAATGAAAACAACAATAAAGAGTCGCCTCAATGAACCGAGCCAAAACCCTGCAAGGCTTCCTCAGCGCCGCACTGTTGGCGAGCGCGCCACTGACCTGGGCCAACACCTATGTCTACGTTTCCAATGCCAACGACGGCACGCTCAGCAGTTATGAGCTGTCGGCAAAGGGGCAATTGCAGCCTCTGACCACCACCGAGGCCGGAGCGGGCGTCATGCCCCTGGCGCTGAGCCCCGACCACAGCAAGCTATACGCCTCCATCCGGGCCAAACCCTATTCGGTGGCGACCTACAGCATCAACCCCGCCAACGGTGCCCTCAATCACCTGAAGAACGCCAACGTTGCCGACAGCCTGGCCTACATCTCCACGGACAAGGCCGGTCACTACCTGTTCGGTGCGTCTTACGGCGAGGATCTGATCAGTGTCAATGCGATCGATGCCAAGGGTGTCGTGACCGATGATGTACGACAAGTCATCAAGACCGGCCCGAACGCTCACTCGATCATTGTCGATAAGACCAACCGCTTCGTGTACGCCGCCAACCTGGGTTCCGATCAGTACCTGGAGTTCAAATTCGACGCCGCCAGCGGCAAGCTCACGCCACTGGGCCATATCGATATGCCCAAGGGCAGTGGCCCGCGCCACCCGGTGATTTCTTCTGACAACCGCTTCCTCTACCTGCTCAGCGAAATGGCGGGCACCGTGACCACCTTTGCCATCGACCCGAAGGGCGGACGCCTGAGCGCGATCTCTGAAGTCAATGCAATTCCCGCCGACTCAGGGCTGGTCCGCGGCGTCGCGCGGCCGATGATCAAGCCTGGCCAACCGACCCCGCCGCCGCTGGCCAGCAACCTGATCTGGGCCGCCGACATCAAGCTCACCCCTAACGGGCGCTTCCTCTACACCTCGGAACGCACCGGCAGCACGGTCAGTGCCTTTTCGGTAGACGGCAAAAGCGGCAAGCTGAGCTTCCTGCAGAACATCAAGGTCGAACAGCAGCCACGGGGAATCACCGTCGACCCATCGGGGAAATGGTTGCTGGTTACCGGAGAGAAAAGCGCTGAAGTGGGTGTGTACGCCATCGATCCGCTGCACGGCACGCTCACGCGCAATGCCAGCGCGCCTTCTGGCAAGGGGGCAAACTGGGTGCAGGCGGTCAGCTATCCGTGAAGAATGAGGGAGAGGCACGACCACCCTCGCCTCTCCCTGCTGATCTCAGGACAGTGAGTAGTCAAACTGGTACGAATGCTGACCGTCAACGATGCTGATCACCAGGCGACCGACCAGCCCTGCAAGATCCCCAGTACCGGAATCAGGCACAACATGAATGGACTGCTCAGGTACGCCGCGGGTCATGGTGGAGCTGTGCTGCAATACAAAGCTGCCCTGACGACCATGAAGCGTGCCAATGACTGTTTCCATCGCCACGTAGCCTGCAGAGCCCTGCACACTGCTACGGAAAGAAAGCATTTCACCTTGGCTGGTAGCCACCAGATCGCCGTGAAATTCCTTGTTGATGGACATGCGTCCTAGACCTGTCCCCGCGGCAATATCGCTGAGGGGTTCAGGGTTCAGCTTAACGTCAAAAGAACCATTGGCTTGCGTGCTGCTCATGGCATGCTCCTAAAAAAAGAAATGGGTAACTTCCGTTGTATTTAGCAGACTGCAACTGGGCCACAACACGGCATGTGTGGCAAAGGGGCGGATATTTTCGGTCGTGTTCTTTGAGCCCGCCCCTCTTTCCTAGCCGTCCCGCCTACTGATCAGAACTCAGCTACAGCCTATATGACTGTCCACGGCTGACGATAGCGGATCAGACGCGGACGCTCCCTCAAGCAGGGCATCCACCACCGCCCGCGCCACTTCCACGGAATGCAGCATGCCCCAGAACAACGCCCGTTCGACGGGATTGGTGTGCAGGCTGATTTCGTCGCCATTGAGTTCCGCCGTTTCGAGCAGATTGGAAACGTAGGTCAGGGCGTCCTGGGCATTGATGCCAGGTTGGATGGCAAACAGCGCTGGTTTGTAGGGGGCTTCGGGAGTGACGGGTTTGGAGCAGGTGAAGGCGAGGGTATCGAGCAAACGAGGGGTGTTGGCCGGAACCGACTCGGGTTCGTTGGATGGGGTATCAGAGAGTTTACGCAGGTATATCGCCCTGTCAGCGGTACTGAGGGATTTGCGAACTGTCGGCGGATCGGGGGTGATTTTCTTGGTCACGGTAAAGCTCCTCTGTTAAGAAAAGGAACTCGTCACCCCACGCTGCAAAACGAAAGGTGGCAAGCTGTACACAGGTTTGCAGACCGGAACAGAGGACCGGCAGGCCGAAGCCTCCTGCGCACAGCTCGCCATAACGCGAGCGCAAAAAAATACCGCTTTCGCGGCGCTGTACGCCTCTGTAGTTCCGGGCTGCAAAACCCGTATCGCTGAATTTGCAGCGACACTTGAACAGTAGCCCTGACGCTTGGCGCACGCAATATTCTCCCATGCCGGAAGCGTGTGGGAAATATGAGTTTTTTTGGAAGGTTATTTCCCGTGCCAATTGAACATTGATCTGCGCCGGGGTAGAAAGAAACGTGAGGATCAAGCCATCCGAACCTCAGGAGAAAATGATGCAAGCGCTACCAGGAACCGGTCTTTCGCGAATGGTTTAACGAAGCCATCACCTCGCAGAGCGCAGTTATCGTTATCGTTATCGACCGTGACGGCAACAACATAGTGGGTACCTCTCGTTACTATGAGTTCAGCGAAGAAACACGTGAGGTGGCTTGCTCCTTTTTCTGGATTTTGGCAAAACGCTACTGTCAGAAACTGACAGAAGCCCGACGTAGAGTGAGGCCTCTCATTTCTGGCAGGTTAAACAATGAAATTCTCGTCTGTTCGCCTCGTAACCCATCAATTTGAACAACTCGTCCAGTTCTATCAAGGTCTGTCGAGCCTTGAGCCCAGGCATCTGGCTGATGGGTTCGCCGAAATTCACTTCGACGGAGTAGTCTTGGCGATAAGCGATGAACGTCTGATCCGCCTTCATAATAATGGAATGGCTGTTGCAGCCAGCAATCGCTCGGCAATCCTTGAGTTCCAAGTGGATGATGTCGAGGCTGTGTTACTTCGGGTAAGTGGCGCGGAAATTGTGATGCCAATAACGATAATGCCATGGGGCAATACCTCCCTGCTGCTCCGTGATCCGGATGGAAGCCTGGTAAACGTCTTTTCAAAACCATCCAGCTGATCCCACTGCCCGGCAGGGTCATTGCGGGGTAATCAGCAACCAGTCGATCACCCCGACCTCACTGTTGGCCTTGATGGTCACCGAGGCCTCAGTGCCGCGCCGCTGGAAGATGGAGCGGCCTTGGGCGACCTTTTCACCCGTGCGCAGATTGACCGCGTCCTGCTCACCGGAAGGACTGAACAGCCGGGCGCCACGCGCATCTCCCCGTACTCGCGTACCCGTCGGGTAACGCCAGTCCCCCAGCGTGGCTGACTGCGCCAACTGCCCCTCCCAACGCTCAGGCCGAAGCTGTGGATCCAGGGTCATGCGCAACGCGGCCAATTGAAGTCCATCGAGGGCAATATCCAGGTTGTCCGCGTCCTCGGCCCTCAGCATCCAGCCCGAACCGGCGCCATGCAGCACCGTGCCCACCGGCCAGCTCACACCGGCAATACTCACGCCAGGGACCAGGTCACACCCGGAGAAATGCCAGCGACTTGGCCGGTACGTGTCCGCCGTTTCTCGCTTGAAGGTCGCCCAACTGCCAGCGACACAGTGCCAGCCTTGCACGAAGTGGTCATGCTCCAGGTGAACACGGGAGCTGTCATAGTCCGGCGCAAAATCAAACGCCACCACCGGCAACCCCAGGACCTCGAGGGATGCGGGCAGCTCAATGGACTTCAAGCTTTCAAGACCGTATGCCTGGGGCTTTCCGTCCCAATTCTGGGGTTCCAAGGTACCGAGATGGGCCTGGCTGCCCGCTGGAAAATGCAGCTCGCCCAGGTGCAGATCAGCCTGCAGTCGAGGGTTCAGCGCCTGTTGCCGGGCCTGCTCCTCATCATCGATACGCTGGAAGTCCTGCCACATCACGCCACCCAGCCCGACAAACACCAGGGCCACCGCGATCAAGCACGCATAGCGCCGAGGATTGCGCCGCAGATGACGGCGTGTCGGCGCGAACAGCAAGGCAACCAGGACCCACAGCAACCCGATACCGCTCATCGCCGCGAGCAATACCAACAGGAAAATCAACAGAATGACGGACGGATCAGGACCGAAGATCATCGAAACCAGGTGCTCACAGGGGGACGGTGTTGAAAATGGCCATCACCTTACCATGGCCCAAAAAATGCGGAAAATGGGGGCCGACTTACTTTCACTTCCCTATTGAGGCCGCGACACCATCCAATAATTGGTGCACCGTGTCCTACACTCACCAACGCATCGCAGACCCATTTCTATCCGGACGTCACATGACACCTAACGCAGAGCTCTACAACCCTTCCACCGAATATGCCGACAAGCTGATTTCGCGCATCGGACAAACACCCTCCTGGATCGCAAAACGCATCGGCGTGACTGACAAGCGCATTCGATACATCCTTGATGGCGAAAGGACCGTCAAGGGAGAAACCACCCCCATTCAGATGACGTACCCAGAGCAGTTCGCCCTTGAATGCCTTGCCGCAGAGGCTAATGCCAGGAAGAAATAGGAACTGATCCGAACTGGCTGCCGGATCCATAGGGACTGACCCCGAGCCCTCCGCGATGCGCCTGGCAGCATCGAAGTTATCCGCAGCGACTGAAAGACGCCACTCGACAGGGAACTCCTAGCGAGCACCAAACGTCAAAAAATATATGGTAGGCCATTTCGGCTTCTTGCTTTTGGAGGACACGCCATGCGCCGCATATTCCTCATTCCGTTGCTGATGCTTTGTCTGCCCTTTGGTTCAGCCATGGCTCACAGACCCGATATAGATGTGCGCGATGTTGCTACCTCAGCAGGGATTTCCGCGTCGCTTTACTCTACGTTCAAGGACCACAAAATCATGACGCCCGTCCGCGATGACGCCTCCACCTTCGTCGCCAGTGGCGGAGCGATTCGCGGTGCCTATCTAGAGTCAGTACTGGATCAGATTCGGCATGATCACCCTGGCCTCAAGGCCAGTGACGACGAGCTGGCCAATTCAATCCTCGTTCAATATGAGATACCTGCTGATCACTAGGTGTTCAGTCTCGGAGAGCCATGGTGCATCCTTAACAACCGAGCAAGAGGATGCGTTATGGAAGGACGTCTTCATGGTTCAGCCCGGCCCAGCGCCGGGCTTTTCGTTTCTGCCCTTCCCTCCGGCTACGCTTTTTCATTCCCCCCAATGGAATCGAAGCCATGCCCCAGCTCGAACACTCTCTACCCGATGTCCTTGAGCGTATGTACGAAAACCAACTCGGCCTGGAGGCCGCAATCATGGAACTGACGCCGGTGGTCGAAACCCTGGGTGCGGGAGAGCCTGGTGCCAACGTCCGAAGCGCTCTGGCGGTAACTGGAGAAAACGCAGGGCACATCAAGCAGGGGCTGGCCAGGATGAAAGCGACTTAATCGCGACTGGAGGGCCGCGGTGCACATCAAGCCAGCTTTCGGATCAATGCTCGACAGCGCCACCACTCATCATCAAATCGTTGACGTTCTAATCCTGAGCGCGCGCAATGACTACCCAAGAAGATGATCGCCCAAGGACAATTCCACATGGCAAAGATCATAGTGCTTGCAGGTGACTTCCCTCAGTGCGATGGGGAGTATTGCCTCGGCACCATCACACTGAAAACGCCCCTTGAGCCACGCATGGGGAAAAGGTTCCTCGTCTCCGAATTTATAGATCTGTCAGTCGAAGACACTGGCCCCACTAAAAACATAAAGAGCGCCATAGGCCTTGGAATAGCTGGCGCCATGCTGCTTGGTCCGGTGGGAGCCATCGCCGGCTATCTACTAGCGGGTCACAGCACCGAGGTGACATTCATGGCCACACTAAAGGGTGGTCAGACGCTCCTTGCCGCAACCGATAGCGATACATTCAAAGATATTTCAGAGCACGTCCACAAAAAAGACCTTCCCTAGCTGATGCGACCCACCCGGAGTACAGAAAGTCCAGGCCGTTGTCGTCTCCCGGCGCAACGACGAAAGCCCAGAGGCCTGGCGCCAGGTGATCCACGACATCGGCGACACCGCCGGGATTCGCGTCGAGCACCTGCTGAAGCATCTGGATTCAGCCGCACCACCTCATTCCGGGACCGCACACCTAGGGCGTGGGCGCAAGTCAGTAGCAGGACTTCCTGAGCAGGCATATCTGGGCGGACGTGCGCGCTCCTGTCCGGAGTCTTTGGGCCGAAAACGAGTATTCGCTAAGCCAGTCGAATCCCAAAACCAACAAAGCCCAGCCCGGGGCAGCATTGCTGCCTCGGGCTGGGCTTTTTGGGAGCTATAGCGCTTGAAGAAGTACCAATGACCTCCTGGGCATCAGCGATTATGTCGCATCGCTCCAGTGGAGATTCAGATCACGAACAGCTCCGCCTCTAAGCTCAACGGTGCTTCGTTGTTCCTGCCCATTACGAGTAGCGACGATGACATACTTTCCGGGTGACAAGTTAGCGTAAACGATAGGGCCAACCTCATTCAGCCTCAGCAGCGCATGCCCTTGCATGTTCTGGATTGTCACGTTGATATCCGGCACATATTCATTGCCCGGACCGGTGGAGAAGGTCATATGCAGGTTGTATCCCTTGGTCTGCTGAATGGCCCTCGTTTCATCGAGACCGATGCCGCCTGACAGGTAGGGGATTCCGTTTTGCTGTTGTTGTTCCAACTGCACTGCGGAGGGGTCTATCGGCTCGTTACTGACCGCCTGACTTGCCGTGGCAGACAGGCCGGTCAACGCAGCCATGACGGTTGCCGATACCGCCAGTAAGCGCAAGGTTTTCATGATGACGACTCCTGGGCTCGTACAGAACCCATGCAGGGATGCCACCACTGAGAGCTATGCCATATAACGGTGGCATCCCGATTTAAGTCTCCCCTTGTACTGTTGATCCCTCAGGTTCCAAAAAGTTTATTTTTACGCATTGGCTGGCGGTGGCATCCGCGCCCTGCCGCGCGGCTTGATTCTGGTGTGAGGCCTGGGCCGGACTGGCGCGGGTTCGGCGTTTGATGCTTTTTCCCGCCTGGCGGGCATTCTTTAGAACAGTTTTTTAGATCGAGCAGGAGGCGGATTTACGAGGGATTGCGTACACCTTGGGGAACGGTATTTGTGCTCAGCCCACCCACGTAATCCATTCGGCGCCATCGCGCTTCAGGATTGCAGCTTGCAGGCCGAGCGGAGGTGGTGCCACGCCGAGTTTCAGACACCACAATTCAATCTGTTCGACCCGCAATTCGATCACCACCACGTCTGGGTCAAAGGGTCCGCCAGGGAACCACAAGTCTGAATTCTTCCGCCACAACGTGCTCTTGAGTGCCGGATCGTGATCCAGCACTTTTGCGGATCCAAGCAGTGTCACGTATGCATGATCTTCATCACATTGGTAAGACAGGGTTATTCGCCCAGCGCGTTGTATTTCCTGCACCTTGCGGCACTGCCGCCCCGTCAGGAAACGCACAGACCAGTGTTCGCTCAATGAATAGGGTTCAACGATACGAGCATTCGCATCGCCCGCTTCGGTAGCGGTAATTGCCATGCAATACGGCACTTTGGCAACGATACTGCGGGCTATATGAAGAAGTGATTCAGTCTTGTCGGCCTGCATAAGCCCTCTTCCATAGGGAGATATGACATAGATTGCTCAATAAGGCGATACAACGTTGTAAGGCGTTGAGCGGATAAATACTTATGCTGATTTCAAGCTGATTGTCGACGCTGGCAAACGGCTAAGGCCGCCATTCAGGTTCTGAAAATAAGTCTGCTCTGACTTTCAATCAAACGCTAGCGTGAACGGCTTTACCAACTATTGTGAATACCCCCCTATACGTCATCCTTTAATTCAGCCTATGAGAGAAAAGACGGAAATGGCTGGAAAGCGACTGAAACGCTACTTTCCATGCAAAAAAAAGCCCCGTAGACGAATCTACGGGGCTTTTGAAAAGTGGAGGCCGAGGTCGGAATCGAACCGGCGTAGATGGATTTGCAATCCACTGCATAACCATTTTGCTACTCGGCCTCAGGTCGAATCGAGCGCCCTTGCAAGACTGGCTTGCCGCAACTCCTTGATTCTTCAGCGTTCGCGACGTTGCCGTCCGAGCTGATGGCGCGCATTATGTCCTAGTTGAATGACACTGGCAACCCCCTGAATTCTAATAATTTTTAGGTCAGTCTCGGTCTTTCTGCGTCACCGTCGGCTGTGCCAGACGCGCCGCCAATGCCTTCGCCTGGCTGGCCACATCGGTCACCGCCGTGCTCTCCCACCACATGCCGCGCAACGGCGGGCCCATGGCGAACAAGCGCATGGAGATATCACCCTCGGCATCCACCACCGCACCGCCAGTATCAGCTGCAATCCCCAGCGCCAGCGGCCCCGGCCGGATCAGTCGTCGCGCCAGCAACTGCTGGGGCAAGGGGCGATCCACCCGGCGCCAGTCATACTCAATGCCCGTGGAGTTGATCAAGGCCACGCCCGTGATCGTACGCAACACCGACTCGCCCCGTGGACGGATGGAAATACTCACCTGCCCATCCCGTGGCTCATCCAGCCCCTTGAGCGACGCCGCCTCGATGGTCAGCCGCCCTTCCTTGTACAAACGCTCCACCAACTCGGCACTCAAGGGCGGCGAACGGTGATGATGGCTCTCCCACCACGGCCGCACATGCCTGACAAACTGCCGACGCTGCACATCGCTGGCCTGGTTCCAGAGCCGACCGATATGCGCCCGCACCGTATCCAGCGGCGCCTGCCAGTCGATCCCGGTCTCCAACGCGAAAGTACATTGGCGACGCACCTCACGCAGCAACTGCCGAGGGCTACGAAGACTGTGATCCGCCGCCAGGAAATCCACCCAGGTCGGCGGCTGGCGCCGCACATGAGGCAACAGCCCATGCCGGGAAATAACCCGGATCGGCCCACGATGCCCCGCCTGTTCCAGTGAAACCACGGCATCAACCATGGTCAGCCCGGAACCGATGATCAGCACCGTCCCTTGCGGATCAAGCCGCGACATGGCCGCTACATCCCAAGGATCCACCGCCGCCGCATTCAAGCCGCTGGATTGTTTCTGCCGGGTACGCGCCGCCGGGAACATGCCGGTCGCCAACACCGCGCGGGCACCTTGCAATTGCCGGCCATCAGCCAACGTCAGCTGCACACCGTCACTGTCGCTTTGCAGATCGACCACTTCGCCCCGCACGTGCTCGGCCGTCGATCCCCAGCTCGCGCCCTGATCGCGGGCTTCGGCCAGACGCTGCTGGACATAAAGACCAAAGATCCCCCGGGGCATGAACAGCTCGCTGACCGGCACATGCTGCTGGTCCGACTCAGGCCAACCACCCTCAGCAATATAAGCCTGCAACCACTGCGTCAGGTCATCAGCATTGTCCGGGTCGACACTCATCCGCGCCGCGTTGCCATTCAACGTATGCCCCAGCTCCGTGGCGCTGTAGGCCTCACCCCGTCCCAACTCGGCACGCGGTTCGACAATCAGGATCCGCCGCTGGCCTGGCAGGCGTAGCAACTGCACCGCCAGCATCGCACCGCTCAGCCCCCCGCCGACGATCAACACATCGGCCGCCGGGATGGCGTCTGTCGCCTGTCCGCTCAGGGTTTCACTCATTTTTCACGCTCTTGTCAGTGCTTGCCCAGGTAGAAGTCGTGCAGGTCACCCCGGGCCAGCAATTCATCCGCCGTACCGCTGAGCACCACCCGGCCGGTGTCGAGCACATGGGCCTGGGTCGCGTATTTCAACGCTACATTAATGTTTTGCTCGGCAATCAGGAAGCTGACCTGCTGCTCACGATTGAGCTGAGCGACGATCTCGTAGATTTCCTGGACGATAATAGGCGCCAGGCCCATGGAGGGCTCGTCAAGCAAGACTAAAGTCGGTCGTGTCATCAAGGCCCGGCCAATGGCGACCATCTGCTGCTCGCCCCCGGAAGTCAGCCCGGCCTGGGTCTTGCGCTTGGTTTTCAGGCGCGGGAACCAGGCATACAACCGCTCCAGATCGTCCCGCATCTGCCGCCGGCTCAGGCCACGGACAAACCCGCCGCTGCGCAGGTTGTCCTCCACCGTCAGTTGTCCGAATACATGCCGCCCCTCCAGCACATGCACCAGGCCGTCGCGCACGCGCTGGCTCGGCTCGACCGCCAGGCTGTCACGCCCCTGGAAGTGGATGCGGCCCCGAGTGACCTGCGCCCGTTCGGCCCGCACCAGCCCGGAGATCGCCTTGAGGGTGGTGCTTTTGCCGGCACCGTTGGCCCCGAGCAAGGCGACGATACCGCCCTTGGGCACGCTCAGGGAAACCCCGGACACCGCCAGGATCGTCCGGTCATAGATCACCTCGATATCCGAGACCTGCAACAGCGGCGCACCACTGGCTTCAAGCACGGGCTGGCTCATGGCTTACTCGCCTGCCGCGCAGGTGCGCGGGGTCAGATGTTTTTCTGCGGCGAAGGCTGCCGACTTTTCGTCGATCAACGGCCGCAACAACACACGATCCGCCGCGATCCAGTCGCTGACCAAACTCCAGTGACTGCCGTCCCATTGCTGGACCCGCGCCGAACCACCGCCCTCATGATCGCTGCAGGACAGTTTCAGGTTCTGCATCAGGCCGTAGAAGCCCATGGCCTTGAGCCGCGCGTCGTCGATATCCAGGTGCTCCAGGCCCCAGCGACCTTCTTCGCCATGCAGCGGGCGCTTGCCGAACTTGGCCTGCCCGGTGCGAATCGCTTCCACCGCAATCGCCGCATTCACCAGCCCGGAGTTGTAGTAGACGCTGCCGAAGTTGCTCAAGTCCTTGAGGTCGCTCTTGCCCTTGTCGAGGACGTACTGCTTGAGGCGCTTGTGGATCTCGAAGTCAGCACCCGCCGGGTACGGCGTGAGTGCCAGATACCCCTTGGCCGCCGCGCCAGCCGGCAACACGTCCTCGCTGGAACTGGCCCAGATATCGCCGACGATATGCTCCACCGGGAAGCCAAAACGCGCGGCGGTCTTGACCGCCACCGGCGTCGACACACCCCAGGTACGCAGGAACACCCAGTCCGGGTTGAGCTGGCGAATCTGCCGCCATTGCGCCGACTGTTCGTTGCCCGGATCGGCCACAGGGATCTGGATATTCTCGAAGCCGTATTTTTCCGCCAGCAGTTTCAGCGGCCCGAGGGTTTCACGACCATAGGCTGAGTCGTGGTAAACGGTGGCGATCTTCTTGCCCTTGAGTTTGTCGAACCCGCCTTCGCGCTGGGCGATGTAGTTCACCAGGGTCGAAGCTTCGCTGTAGAAGGTCAGCATCACCGGGAAGTTATACGGAAAGATCTTGCCGTCGGTGGCTTCGGTGCGCCCGTAACCGAGGGTGATCAACGGGATCTTGTCGACTTCCGCGCGCTCGCTCAGGGCGTAGGCCGCTGGTGCGCCGTTAGGCTGATAGACCGCCACCGGCGCGCCATCCAGGCCGTTCTTGAAGCGCTCATAGCACTCGATGCCCTTCTCGGCCGTCCATTCGGTTTCACACTCTTGCCAGACCAGCTTGACGCCGTTGATCCCACCCTCCACGTCGTTGATGTAGTTGAGGTAGTCGATCATCCCGGCCCAGACCTGCACGCCGCTGGAGGCATAGGCGCCGACCCGGTAGGTGGCCAGGGGAAAGAACTGCTGGTCGGGCGACGCCTGGACCATCGGTGCCGTCGCGCCGAGAACTGTCAGGGCCAGGGCGGCAGCGGTCAGTGAACGTTTGAAAAGTGCACGCATGGTGGAAAGATTCTCCAGGGATGGGAAGTCGGGAAGTCAGAAGCGCAACGGCCAATGCCGGAGCCGTTCGCGGGTATTGCTCAGCAGGCGGATCAGCCCTTCCGGCTCCTTGATCAGGAACAGGATGATCAGCACGCCAAAGATGATTTTCTGCAGGTTCTGCAACTGCCCGGCATCCACCGCCCCGCCGAGCAAGGCCTGGCCGAGGTGACTGAGCAGGATTGGCAGCAGGCAGATAAAGGCCGCGCCGACGAAGTTGCCGGCGATGCTGCCCATGCCGCCAATAATGATGATGAAGAGGATCTGGAACGAACGATTGATATCGAAGCTACCGGCGCTCGCCGTGCCCAGATAGGCAAATGCCCACAGCGCCCCGGCGATGCCCAGGTAGAACGAGCTGATGGCAAACGCCAGGCGCTTGTAGCGCGCCACCGGAATGCCGATCACCGCCGCGGCGGTGTCCATGTCGCGGATCGCCATCCAGTTGCGCCCGGTCTGGCTGTTCACCAGGTTGCGCGCCACCCAGGTCAGCAGCAGCACCGTGACCAGGGTCAGCAGGTAGCGGCCCAGCGGAGTGTTCAGGTCATGCCCGAGCAGCGACAGGCTCGGGGCGGAAATGGTCCCGGAGGAGCCGTAGTTGTAGAACCAGGGAAACTTGACGAACAACCACTCAAGGAAAAACTGCGCGGCCAGGGTGGTGACCATCAGGTAGAAGCCCTTGATCCGCGAACTGGGCAGGCCGAACAGCCAGCCCACCAGGCCACTGATGATGCCGCCGCCGAGCAGCGCCAGGGGCAAACCCAGTTCCGGCAGGCGCAGTAGAAAGCCGTAGGTGGCAAAGGCCCCCACCGCCATGAAGCCCGCCGCGCCGACCGAGGTCTGCCCGGTATAGCCGGTCAGCAGGTTAAGCCCCAGTCCCGCCAGGGACAGCACCAGAAAAGGAATCAGGATCGCACTCAGCCAATAATCGTTGCCCACCAGCGGCACGACACCGAACGCCAGCACCAACAAGCCGAGCAACGACCACGGCAAGCGCCGTTCAACCAGCACCCAGGGCGCCGTTTCACTCATCACGGGAACAGACATGCTTCAGACTCGCTCGATGGCCCGCTCGCCGAACAGGCCAGCCGGGCGGATATACAGGAAGGCCAGCGCCAGGACATAGGCGAACCAGGGCGTGATGCCGCCGCCGATCAGCGGCCCGATATAGACTTCGGCGAGGTTCTCGCAAGCGCCGACGATCAGCCCGCCGACAATCGCCCCGCCAATCGAGGTGAACCCGCCGATGATCAGCACCGGCAAGGCCTTGAGCACCACCAGCGACAGGGAAAACTGCACCCCCTGGCGCGCCCCCCAGAGCAGGCCCGCCACCAGGCCGACACAGCCGGCCACCGCCCAGACGATCTGCCAGATGCGATTGAGGTTGATGCCAATGGACAAGGCCGCCGTGGTGTCGTCGGCCACCGCCCGCAGCGACACGCCGATCCGGGTCTTGTTGAACAGCAACGCCAGGACCACCACCAGGACCACCGCGGCAGCGGCGGCAATCAGGTCGAACTGGCTGAGCATCACCCCGTGGACAAACAGCGGCACGTCGTCGATGCCCAGGTCCAGGGCACGGACCTGGGAGCCCATCAGCCCTTGCGCCAGACCTTCGATAATGAACGACAGGCCCAGGGTCGCCATGAACAGGGTGATCTGCGAGCGGTTGACCAGCGGCCGCAGCACCAGGCGCTCGATCAGCAGCGCACCGATTACCATCACCCCCACCGCCAGCAGCAGCGCCAGGGCAAACGGCACGCCCTGATCGTGCAAGCTGACAAAGGTCAGCGCAGCGAACAGCAGCATCGAGCCCTGGGCAAAATTGAACACACCGCTGGCCTTGTAGATCAGCACAAAGCCGATGGCGACCAGCGAATACAGGGTACCGGCGAGCAACCCGCCGATCAGGGTTTCGAGAAAAAACGCCATCAGTGCAGCGCTCCCAGGTAGGCCGCGATCACTTCGGGATTGCCCTGCACTTCGACCGGCGTGCCATCGCCGACCTTGCGCCCGTAATCGAGCACTACCACATGATCGGACAAGCCCATCACCACCCCCATGTCATGCTCGATCAGCACCACGGTGGTGCCAAGGTCGCGATTGACGTCGGCGATAAACCGCGCCATCTCCTGCTTTTCTTCGGCGTTCATGCCGGCCATGGGCTCGTCCAGCAGCAACAACGTGGGGCCGGCGATCAGGGCCCGGCCCAGTTCCACACGTTTTTGCCGACCATAGGACAAGGTGCCCACCGGCACATCGCGCAGGGCCTGCAATTCAAGCAACTGGAGAATATGTTGGGCCTTGAGGCGAAAGGCCTCGGTTTCCCGACGCGCCCGGGGCAGGCCCAGGGCCTGTTCGAGAAAATGGCTGCGCATATGCCGTGACAGCCCGGTGAGGAGGTTGTCGATCACGCTCATCTTCTTGAACAGCGCATTGTTCTGGAAGGTCCGGCCAATGCCCCGGCGGGCCGCGTCCAGAGGATCGATGCGACGAAAGCGCTGCTGTTCGAAGACGATCTCGCCGCTGTCGAAGCGGTAGACCCCGTTCAACAGGTTGAGCAAGGAACTCTTGCCCGCGCCGTTGGGCCCGATCAGGGCGCAGATCTCACCACGCCGCACTTCGAACGACAGTTCATTGATGGCCTTCACGCCCTTGAACGACAGCGACACGTCACGCACTTGCAGAATCGGTTCGGACATACTCATGCGCTTTTCCGTCCTGGGCCATCGACCCGCCATTGATTGAAGGCTGCCGGCACTTTCGATGGGGTTGCCGGTTGCCAGATGTATTGCAGGCGCTGGAAACCCAACAGGCGCCGCACACGCTGCTTGAGCAGGCGGGCCACGAGTCGATCGGGATGGGCCAACGCCCACTCGCACAAGCGCCGCCGCCAGCTGCTCGGAGGGGCCAGGCGTTGTTCGATTTCGTCCGCCAGCACGTGCAGGCGCTCCGCTGACAGCAGCAGGCCGGACGGCGCGACTTCGCGTCGATCACGACTGGCGCTGTCGCGACTCTCCGGGAAGGCCAGGCCGTGGCCGGTGTTCAGCCATTGCTCCAGCACCACGCCCAAGCCGCCCTGCCAATGGCTGTCCTCTTCGCTCCACAACTGCGCCTGGGTGTTCGCTGCGCGCCACAGCACCAGCGGGCGTGGCTCCTGGCGGTCGCCACTGAGGGCGGCGAAAGCCAGCACGGTCTGCCTGGGCGAACCTGGCAGGCGGCCCGGCAACTGATTGGCGATCAACACTGCCGGGGCGACACCTGAATCAGCTGCGCCGAGCCAGTCGAGCAGTTGCTGGCGACTGTCGATAAACCCGTGGCTCGGTTGCAGGCGCCAGAAGGCTTGGCCGAGGGCTTCGGCGCTCAGCTCCGGGGCCAGGCTCAGCACCTGACCGCCAATGGAGTGGGCAGCCAGCGCCAGCAGTAGCAGGTTCGGTTCCAGGGCGCCGCTGACGACCAGCCGCGAGTCGGCCGTGAAACCCTGTTGGCGCAGGCTGTCGGCCAGGCGCTCGACCTCGCGCAAGGCATCGATCCAGCGCCAGCGGTGCCATTGCCCGTGGCGTTTGTGGCGCAAGGCACCCTGCAACGGGCTGACCTGGGCCCAGTGGCGCAGTTGCTCAAGGGCACCGGTAAAGATCGAAACCGTTTCAGGATGCGGTGGATGGATGACGGGCGGTCGTTTCAGTTCATGCACGCTCATGGCGGAACCTCGTTCAGTCGTTTGGCGTGCGGTGGTCCGCTGGCGGCTTTGAAATACAGGTTTGTCTGTGGCAGCACTGGCGCTCTGGAGGGCCTCTTCGCGGGCAAGCTCCGCTCCCACAGGTTTTGTGTTGTGCGCTTTGGCCTGGGCAACTCAAACCTTTCCCACAGGTTTTGTGTCGTGCGCACTGGCCAGGGCAACTCAAACATTTCCCACAGGTTTTGTGTCGTGCACACTGGCCGGGGCAACTCAAACCTTTCCCACAGGTTTTGTGTCGTGCGCTTTGGCCAGGGCAACTCAAACCTTTCCCACAGGTTTTGTGTCGTGCGCACTGGCCGGGGCAACTCGAACCTTGTGGGAGCGGAGCTTGCCCGCGAAGGGGCCCGAAGATCGCCACATGAGCCCCTGCCCCACTCGGTATCAGGCCGAACGCAGGCTCTTCTCCCGCAACCCCACCAGATCCCGATACCCCGCCCCCGGATGGATATCCGCCAGCTTCGGCCCCGCGCCGAACAGCTTCTCGCGCAAGGTCCCCGGGGCGTATTCGGTCTTGTACACGCCGCGCTTCTGCAGCTCCGGCACCAACAGCTCCACCGCGTCGACAAAGGTCTCGTGGGTCAGCGCATAGGCCAGGTTGAAACCGTCGACATCAGTCTCCTCGACCCACTCCTGCAACAGATCCGCCACGGTTTCCGGGCTGCCGACAAACAACGGTCCAAACCCACCGATCCCGACCCAGTCAGCCAGCTCATTGGGTGTCCAGATCCGGTTCGGATCCGCCGTGGAAAAGGTCTCCACCGCCGACTGGATGGCGTTGGTGTGCACATGCTGCAACGGCTCATCGGGTTTGAACTGGCTGAAGTCGATCCCGGTCCAGCCCGAGATCAGCGCCATGGCGCCCTCGTAGCTGACGTAGGATTTGTATTCCTCGAACTTGGCCTTGGCCTTGGCGTCGGTCTCGCCGAGGATCACGGTCTGGAGGTTGAAGATCAGGATGCTTCGCGGGTCCCGACCTGCCTCCGCCGCGCGCCGGCGGATATCGGCCACGACCTTTTTCAGCAACACCTTGGACGGCACGGCAACAAACACGCACTCGGCATGCTCGGCGGCGAACTGCTTGCCACGGCTGGACGCACCGGCCTGATACAGAACCGGCGTGCGTTGCGGCGACGGTTCACACAGGTGGATGCCCGGCACCTGGAAGTGCTTGCCAACATGCTGGATCTGGTGAATCTTGCTCGGGTCGCTGAACACCTTGCGCGCCCGGTCACGCAGGATCGCGCCGTCTTCCCAGCTGCCTTCCCAGAGTTTGTAGCAGACCTCCAGATACTCCTCGGCATAGTCGTAACGGGCGTCATGTTCGGTTTGGGCGCGTTGGCCAAGATTCTTCGCACCGCTTTCCAGGTACGAAGTGACGATGTTCCAACCGGCGCGGCCCTTGGTCAGGTGGTCCAGGGTCGAAAGACGCCGGGCAAAGGGATACGGGTGCTCGAAGGACAGCGAAGCCGTGAGGCCGAAGCCCAGGTGCTCGGTCACCAGCGCCATGGGCGGGATCAACTGCAACGGATCGTTCACCGGCACCTGGGCCGCCTGGCGAATGGCCGCGTCGCCATTGCCGTTGTAGACGTCATAGATCCCCAACACATCGGCGATAAACAGGCCGTCGAACTTGCCCCGCTCAAGAGTCTTCGCCAGGTCGGTCCAGTACTCCAGGTCCTTGTACTGCCAGGAACGGTCCCGTGGATGGGCCCACAGCCCGGGCGACTGGTGGCCGACGCAGTTCATGTCGAAGGCATTGAGGCGGATTTCACGGGACATCGACAGCACTCCTGGCACTCGGCGGAACCACGCCGTTGAGGCGCAAGTCACCGATCAATCGGTATTTGAGATGCAGCGGATCCTCAAGCGGATCATGGCTGGGCGGCCACTTGGGGCGTTGGCCGGTCAGCTCCAGTTCGACCTGGCCGACCTGGGCCAGGGCTTCAGCAATGGCGATACTGGCTTCGGCGACCGCGATGGTCTTTTCGACCTCGTCCTGGGTGCCGACGGCAATACGTTCAGCACGCTCCAGCAGCGCCGCCGCCACGTCGATGCGAATCTGCAGGTCGCCGAACTTGCCGATGACCTGGTGATCGGCGACCAGTTGGGCATGGGCGCGTACGACGCCAAGGGTCCGTTGCAGGGATTGGTGGGCCTTGTGCAGGTCGCTTGCCACTCGTGCCAGGGCGGGCTGGTGGCTGGCGGGATGAGTCAATGCGTTCATCGTGGGCTCCTAGTTCCAGGCATGCCGGGCCGGCTTGATGCCGTTGAGCAGGTAGTTGCCGATCAGGTGATATTTCCAGCGCGCCGGGTCATGCAGGGTGTGGGTGCGGGCGTTGCGCCAATGGCGATCGAGGTTGTGCCTGGCCAGCACCGAACGGGTACCGGCCAGTTCGAAGAGCTTGCTGCTGACCAGCAGCGCGATTTCGGCGGACAGCACCTTGGCCTCGGCCACCACCACGGAGGCCAGGGCGACGCTGTCTTCGCTGGGTTGCGCCAGAGCGTGGTCAACCGCCAGACCGGCTTTTTCCAGGATCGCTTCGGTGCCATGCACCCGCCATTCCAGATCGCCGATAGCCGCCTGGGTGAAGGGATCCTGCCAGCCATATTCCTGCTGACTGTCGATCCACGGCCGCGCTTGACGGGCATGACGCTTGGCGTCTTCAAGGGCGCCGACGGCAATGCCGGTGTCGACGGCTGCCTGGATAATCTGGGAGATCGGGCCGTTGGCGGTGGCCAGGTCGAAGGCCTTGTGGGCCGGAATCACGCTGCTGCGCGGCACCTTCACATCGTTGAACAAGGCATTGCCGCTGGCGGTGGTGCGCTGGCCGAAGCCATCCCAGTTGTCGACGATGGTCAGGCCCGGGGCGCCCTGCTCGACAAAAGCGATCTGCGCATTACCGGTCTCATCAAGGCCGACCACCGGGATGAGATGGGCGAACAAGGCGCCGGTGCAGTAGAACTTTTCACCGTCGATATGGGCCGTGTCGCCGTCGAAACGGATGCGGGTGTCGAAGGTGCCGGCGTTCTTGCTCTTGGCTTCGGAAAACGCATTGCCGAAGCGATAGCCTTGCAGCACCTTGGCGAAATAGTGCTGCTTTTGTTCCTCGCCGGCGGTTTGCAAGAGGATATCCAGCACACCCAGATGGTTCTGCGGGATCTGGCCGAGGGACGAGTCGGCGGCGGAAATGATCTTGATGACTTGCGCCACCGTCACATAGGAAACCCCGGCACCGCCGTAGGCTTTGGGAACGGTGATACCCCACAGGCCACTGGCGGCGAATTCGTCGAGTTCGGCGGCGGGCAGGCGCCGCTCGCGGTCACGTACACCGGCTTCGACGGCAAAATGCGCGGCGAGGGTTCTGGCGGCGGCAATGGCCTCTTCATCCGAGCGAATGATATGGGCGGTGTAGGCAGGTTTGGCGACAGTTGTCATAGACCGACTCCCGAGTCCTTGAAAATACAAAACGCATGACAAGGACATAGCAGGAGTCGTGCCTAAAAATAAAAACTATATTTTTCAGATAGTTAATTAAAAAACCTAGAGTAGATCACAGCTATAAAACAGCAAATTGTCCAGACACTGTTGCCCTGGCAACACTCGGAAGGGGCTTTTCCCATGCCCGCCAGAGATGGAAATGGAAACCTGGTAACACCGCGAACCTGTAGGAGCAGGGCTTACCCGCGAAGCTTTTGGCGGTCTCAAGGACCTATTCGCTGGCAAGCCAGGTTCCTACAAGGGATCTGGGCACGACGATACCCATGTGTTGGAACACCGATTTTCTGTGGGAACCGGCTTGCTGGCGATAGCGCCCGACCAGTCGAAGCAAGACTTCCGGATCTCATCACAAGCAAGCTTCCCCCTACAACACCACATTACGGATAAAGCGCGTCGCCACTTCGCCATCGTTGCGATAACCATGGGGCTGGTTGCTGGGAAACATGAAGAACTCCCCTGCGGCTACCAGTCGGGGCTGTTCCCCAAGCATCACCGTCAGGCAACCTTCGAAGACGTAGATCTGCTCGCTCCAGCCGTCGTAGTCCGGCTCCGAGTCGTACCGCTCGCCCGGTTCCAGGCGCCACTCCCAGAGCTCCACTTCGCGGTTCGCCATGGCCTTGGCCAGCAACACCGCCTTGCTCCCCGGAATCACCCCGGCCCAGGCCACCTCGTTGATCCGACTCGGGTCGCGGACATCCGGTGCCTGAATCAGGTCGCTGAAAGCCACACCCAACGCCTCGGCCACTCGGTCCAACGTGGTCAGGCTGACATTCTTTTCCCCCGCCTCGATCGCCACCAGCATACGGCGGCTGACCCCGGACTTTTCCGACAACGCGGTCTGACTCAACTGAGCCTCATGGCGCAGGCGACGCACGTTCAAACTGACATGCTGCAGCACCGAAGCCCGTTGCGAAGTTTCTTTGTGCACTATATTGCTCACTTGGTTGGTTTGCGCAGTATACTGCCCAGCTTCGGCGCATTGTGCGTCTCACCCGGAGAGTGTGCAAGGCCATGACTGCGGCGAACTCCAACACCTCGTTTGCCTCGACCCTGCGGTTCAGCAAGGCCGAGTGCGTGCTGATCCTGATCACCATGGTCTGGGGCGGCACCTTCCTGCTGGTGCAGAACGCCATGACCGTCAGCGGCCCGATGTTCTTCGTCGGCCTGCGCTTTGCCGCGGCGGCGAGCATCGTCGCACTGTTCTCGGCCCGCAGCCTGCGCGGCATCACCGCTTTCGAACTGAAGGCGGGGTTCTTTATCGGCACCGCGATCATGCTCGGCTACGGCCTGCAAACCGTGGGTCTGCAAAGTATTCCCAGCAGCCAGTCGGCGTTTATCACCGCGTTGTACGTGCCCTTCGTGCCGCTGCTGCAATGGTTGGTGCTGGGCAAGCGTCCGGGGCTGATGCCGAGTATCGGGATCATGCTGGCCTTTACCGGTTTGATGCTGTTATCCGGGCCCAACGGCGCGAAACTGAATTTCAGCTCCGGGGAAATCGCCACGGTGATCAGCGCCATCGCGATTGCCGCCGAGATCATTCTGATCAGCAACTATGCCGGCAAGGTCGATGTGCGGCGGGTGACCGTGGTGCAGTTGGGCACGGCGTCGATCCTGGCATTTCTGATGATCGTGCCGACCCAGGAAGCACTGCCGGAGTTTTCCTGGCTGCTGCTGGCCAGCGCGGTCGGCCTCGGCGCCGCCAGCGCGGCGATCCAGGTGGCGATGAACTGGGCGCAGAAGAGTGTGTCGCCGACCCGCGCCACCTTGATCTATGCCGGAGAGCCGGTCTGGGCGGGAATTGCCGGGCGTGTGGCGGGTGAGCGCCTGCCGGGGATTGCGTTGTTGGGGGCGGCGTTGATCGTGGCGGCGGTGATCGTCAGCGAGTTGAAGACCAAGGGCAAGCAGCGGGCCGAGGCGATCGAAGAAACCACAGAAGCCGAAGGCCTGGATCCGAACAACCCTTAGACCGCGCTATCGTTCTTCGCGGCGATGCGGCGTCCCGACAAGCTCCGCGCCCACAAAGGATGGGGGTGCGCTCGATTTTTGTGAACGACACAAAACCTGTGGGAGCGGAGCTTGCCCGCGAAAGCGTCCGCTCAAACAACACATCCCCTCACTGCCCCCTACAAACAGGCATATCAGCCATTTACCACCTACCTTGTAGGATTCTGCCACAGGTTCTGGGTTGGTGATCCCCGGTGCGCCACGTATGATCTTTGGCAAACTCCTGCAGATTAGAAGCCTATGTCCTTGATAGTTCTACTGCTTTTGCCTTTTATCGGCAGTTGCCTGGCGGCCGTGCTGCCGCATAACGCACGCAACAGCGAATCCATCCTCGCCGGTGTTATCGCCCTGGTTGGCACCCTGCAGATGGCACTGCTCTACCCGCAGATCGCCCATGGCGGCGTGATTCACCAGACCATCGAGTGGTTGCCCAGCCTCGGCCTGAACTTCGTCCTGCGCCTGGACGGCTTTGCCTGGCTGTTCTCGATGCTGGTGCTGGGCATCGGCACCCTGGTGTCGTTGTACGCCCGCTACTACATGTCGCCGGAAGACCCGGTGCCGCGCTTCTTCGCGTTTTTCCTGGCCTTTATGGGCGCCATGCTCGGCCTGGTGCTGTCCGGCAACCTGATCCAGATCGTGTTCTTCTGGGAACTGACCAGCCTGTTCTCCTTCCTGCTGATCGGCTACTGGCATCACCGCAGCGACGCCCGCCGTGGCGCCTATATGGCGCTGACGGTGACCGGCGCCGGCGGCCTGTGCCTGCTGGCGGGGGTCTTGATTCTCGGCCATGTGGTCGGCGGCTATGACCTGGACACCGTGCTGGCGGCTGGCGATAAAATCCGCGCCCACGCCCTGTATCCGATCCTGCTGCCGCTGATCCTGATCGGCGCCCTGAGCAAGAGCGCACAGTTCCCCTTCCACTTCTGGCTGCCCCACGCCATGGCCGCGCCGACCCCGGTCTCGGCCTACCTGCACTCGGCGACCATGGTCAAGGCCGGGGTGTTTCTCCTGGCGCGACTGTGGCCGTCGCTCTCCGGCAGCGATGAGTGGTTCTGGATCGTCGGCGGCGCCGGCGCCGCGACCCTGCTGCTCGGCGCCTACTGCGCCATGTTCCAGAACGACCTCAAGGGCCTGCTGGCCTACTCCACCATCAGCCACCTGGGCCTGATCACCCTGCTGCTGGGCCTGAACAGCCCGCTGGCCGCCGTGGCCGCGGTGTTCCACATCCTCAACCACGCCACCTTCAAGGCCTCGCTGTTCATGGCCGCTGGCATCATCGACCACGAAAGCGGCACCCGCGATATCCGCAAGCTCAGCGGCCTGATCAAGCTGATCCCGTTCACCGCGACCCTGGCGATGGTCGCCAGCGCCTCCATGGCCGGGGTGCCGCTGCTCAACGGCTTCCTGTCCAAGGAAATGTTCTTCGCCGAAACGGTGTTCATCAATTCCAGCGCCTGGGTCGAAATGGCCCTGCCGGTCATCGCCACCCTTGCCGGCACCTTCAGCGTCGCCTATTCGCTGCGCTTTACCGTCGATGTGTTCTTCGGCCCCAAGGCCACCGACCTGCCCCACACACCCCATGAACCACCGCGCTGGATGCGCGCGCCGGTGGAGCTGCTGGTGTTCACCTGCCTGCTGGTGGGGATCTTCCCGGCCCAGGTGGTCGGCTCGATCCTCGCCACCGCGGCCCTGCCGGTGGTCGGCGGGACCCTGCCCGAGTACAGCCTGGCGATCTGGCACGGCCTCAACGCGCCGATGATCATGAGCCTGATCGCCATGTCCGGCGGCGTGCTGCTCTACCTGTTGTTACGCAAACAACTCAAGCGTGGCCGTTTCAGTCGTCCGCCACTGATCGGTCGCCTCAACGGCAAGCGCCTGTTCGAACGCAGCCTGGTGCTGATCATGCGCTATGCCCGGCGCGTCGAACGCCGGGTCAGCACCCAGCGCCTGCAAACCCAGTTGTTCCTGCTGGTGCTGGCGGCGGTGGTCGGCGGCCTGATTCCGATGTGGCACAGCAGCCTGTCCTGGGGCGAACGGCCGAAGATCGCCGGTTCCATCGTCTTCGTCATCCTCTGGCTGCTGGCCATCGCCTGCGCCCTGGGCGCCGCCTGGCAAGCCAAGTACCACCGGCTGGCGGCCATGATCATGGTCAGCGTCTGCGGCCTGATGACCTGCATCACCTTTGTCTGGTTCTCCGCGCCGGACCTGGCCCTGACCCAGTTGGTGGTGGAAGTGGTGACCACGGTACTGATCCTGCTGGGCCTGCGCTGGCTGCCGCGGCGTATCGAAGAGGTCTCGCCCTTGCCGAGCAGCCTGCGCAAGGCGCGGATTCGCCGCCTGCGCGACCTGCTGCTGTCGGTCGCCGTCGGCGGCGGCATGGCGCTGTTGTCCTACGCCATGCTGACCCGCCAGACGCCCAACGATATCTCCTCGTTCTACCTCAGCCGCGCCCTGCCCGAAGGCGGTGGCAGCAACGTGGTGAACGTGATGCTGGTGGACTTCCGCGGCTTCGATACCCTCGGTGAAATCACCGTGCTGGTGGCCACCGCCCTGACGGTGTTCGCTCTGCTGCGGCGTTTCCGTCCACCGAAGGAAAGCCTGGAGCTGCCTAACCAGCAGCGCCAACTGGCCCCGGACGTGGTCACCGACCTGGTCAACCCGCGCAGCGCCAGCGACACCGCCCTCGGTTTCATGATGGTGCCGGCGGTGCTGGTGCGCCTGCTGCTGCCGATCGCCTTCGTGGTCTCGATGTACCTGTTCATGCGCGGGCACAACCAACCAGGCGGTGGTTTTGTCGCCGGGCTGGTGATGTCGGTGGCGTTTATCCTGCAATACATGGTTGCCGGCACCCAATGGGTCGAGGCGCAGATGAGCCTGCGGCCGTTACGCTGGATGGGCACCGGCCTGCTGTTCGCCACGGTCACCGGCCTTGCGGCGATGGCCTTCGGCTATCCATTCCTGACCACCCACACCGCGCACCTGCATCTGCCGCTGCTGGGCGACGTCCATATCGCCAGCGCGTTGTTCTTCGATATCGGCGTGTACGCGGTGGTGGTCGGTTCGACCCTGCTAATCCTCACCGCCCTGGCGCACCAATCGGTCCGCGCCCATCGGCCGAGCCAGCAACTCGGCGCCCAAGCCAAGCCTGGAGCCGCCTGATGGAAGAAGTCATTGCAATTGCCATCGGCGTGCTCGTTGCTTCCGGGGTCTGGTTGGTGCTGCGCCCGCGGACCTTTCAGGTGGTAATGGGCCTGTGCCTGCTGTCCTACGGGGTCAACCTGTTTATCTTCAGCATGGGCAGCCTGTTTATCGGCAAGGAGCCGATGGTCAAGGACGGCGTGCCCCAGGACTTGCTCCACTACACCGATCCGCTGCCCCAGGCCCTGGTGCTCACCGCCATTGTCATCAGCTTCGCCATGACCGCGCTGTTCCTGGTGGTGCTGCTGGCCTCGCGCGGCCTGACCGGCACCGACCATGTCGATGGTCGGGAGCCCAAGGAATGAACCCGATGTCACACCTGATCATCGCCCCGATCCTGTTGCCGCTGCTCACGGCAGCGCTGATGCTGATGCTCGGCGAGAAACACCGACCGCTCAAGGCCCGACTCAATCTGGTCTCGAGCCTGATCGGCCTGGGTATCTCGGTGCTCTTGCTGATCGGCACCCAGGCCGGCGAAACCGGCTCCATCGGCGTCTACCTGCCAAGCAACTGGCAGGTGCCGTTCGGCATCGTGCTGGTGGTCGACCGTCTCTCGGCGTTGATGCTGGTCCTGACCGGGATCATCGGCGTCAGCGCGCTGCTGTTCGCCATGGCCCGCTGGGACCGTGCCGGCGCCAGCTTCCACGCCTTGTTCCAGATCCAGTTGATGGGCCTGTACGGTGCCTTCCTGACCGCCGACCTGTTCAACCTGTTCGTGTTCTTCGAGGTGTTGCTGGCGGCGTCCTACGGCCTGGTCCTGCACGGCTCGGGGCGCTCTCGGGTGTCGGCGGGCTTGCATTACATCGCGATCAACCTGTTGGCCTCGTCGCTGTTCCTGATCGGCGCGGCGCTGATCTATGGCGTTGCCGGGACCCTGAACATGGCCGACCTGGCCCTGAAGATCCCGCTGGTACCGGAAGCCGATCGCGGCCTGCTGCATGCCGGCGCGGCGATTCTCGCCGTGGCCTTCCTGGCCAAGGCCGGGATGTGGCCGCTGAACTTCTGGCTGGTGCCCGCCTACTCCTCGGCCAGCGCCCCGGTGGCGGCGATGTTCGCGATCATGACCAAGGTCGGGGTCTATACCCTGCTGCGCTTGTGGACCCTGCTGTTCTCCGGCGAGGCCGGCGCCTCGGCGCATTTCGGTGGCGACTGGCTGATCTACGGCGGCATGGCGACCATCGCCTGCGCCGCCGTGGCCATCCTCGCCGCCCAACGCCTGGAGCGCATGGCCAGCCTGAGCATCCTGGTGTCGGCGGGCATCCTGCTTTCGGCCATCGGTTTCGCCCAGCCGAACCTCACGGCCGGCGCGCTGTTCTACCTGGTCAGCTCGACCCTGGCCTTGAGTGCGCTGTTCCTCCTGGCCGAACTGATCGAACGCTCGCGCTCGGCCAACGAACTGCCGCTGGACGAGGACATCGACCCGCTGCCACGCTCGCTGGAGTCTTTGCACCCACGGCCCGGCACCAACCTGGACGATGAACAGAAAGCCGTGGTCGGCCAGGTCATCCCCTGGACCATGGCCTTCCTCGGTTTGAGTTTTATCGCCTGCGCCCTGCTGATTATCGGCATGCCGCCGCTGTCCGGCTTTATCGGCAAGCTGAGCTTGCTCAGCGCCCTGCTCAATCCGCTAGGGCTGGGCATCGATGCGCCGATCTCCCCGGCGGCCTGGGCCCTGCTGGCCTTGCTGGTGCTGTCCGGACTCGCTTCGCTGCTGGCTTTCTCGCGGATGGGTATCGCGCGTTTCTGGACACCCCAGGAGCGTCCGTCACCGGCACTGCGGCGTTTCGAGTGCCTGCCCATCGTCGCCTTGCTGGGCCTGTGCATCCTGCTGACGGTCAAGGCCGAGCCGCTGCTGCGCTACACCCGGGCTGCGGCTGAGTCCCTCGACAATCCAGGGCAATACATCAGCGCCGTGCAGGCCACCCGTCCGGTGCCGAACCCGAGTGCCGCCGTGGAGGTGCAGCCATGAAGCGCCTGTTCCCCGCGCCCTGGCTGTCCCTGGCGCTGTGGTTGCTGTGGCTGGTGCTGAACCTGTCGATCAGCCCGGGCAACCTGCTGCTGGGTGCGGCCCTCGCGGTTTTCGCCCCGGTGATGATGGCGCCGTTGCGCCCGCGGCCGATCCGTATCCGTCGCCCCGGGGTCATGCTGCGCCTGTTGCTGCGGGTCGGGGCGGACGTGGTGCTGTCCAACCTCGCCGTCGCCTGGGGCGTGCTCAATGCTGGACGCCGCGCACCGCGTTCGGCCTTCGTCAAGGTGCCCCTGGACCTGCGCGATGCCAACGGCCTGGCGGTGCTGTCGATGATCTGCACGGTGGTTCCCGGCACCGTCTGGTCGGAGCTGGCCCTGGACCGCAGCGTCCTGCTGCTGCACGTCTTCGACCTGGATGACGAAAGCGCTTTTATCCAGCACTTCAAGGCAACTTACGAACGTCCTCTGATGGAGATCTTCGAATGAGCGCACTGCTCGCCAATGCGATCCTGCTGAGCCTGTTTATCTTCAGCGTGGCCCTGGTCCTGACCGTGGTCCGGCTGTTCAAGGGCCCGTCGGCCCAGGACCGGGTCCTGGCCCTGGATTACCTTTACCTGATTGCCATGCTGATGATGTTGGTGCTGGGCATTCGCTACGCCAGTGACACCTACTTCGAAGCGGCGCTGCTGATTGCCCTGTTCGGCTTTGTCGGTTCGTTTGCCCTGGCCAAATTCCTTCTGCGCGGCGAGGTGATCGAATGAACGCGGTATCGCTCTGGATCGAAATTCCGGTGGCCCTGCTGCTGCTGGCCGCCAGCCTGCTCGCCCTGTGCGGCGCCATCGGTTTGTTGCGCATGAAGGACTTCTTCCAGCGCATGCACCCGCCGGCGCTGGCTTCGACCCTTGGTGCCTGGTGCGTGGCACTGGCCTCGATCCTGTACTTTTCGGCGCTCAAATCGGAGCCGGTGATCCATGCCTGGCTGATCCCGATCCTGCTGTCGATCACCGTACCGGTGACCACCCTGCTGCTGGCCCGCACCGGGTTGTTCCGCAAGCGCATGGCCGGCGCCGATGTGCCCGCGGAAGTCAGTAGCGGGCGTACCGAGGGCAAGGGCTGAGCGATTTGCAAGTTTTCTAGCGTTCTCGTTTGCTTTATAACGGCGGCGATCTGTTGTACCTGATCCGAAGTCAGTGACCATTCCCCCACGGCCATCTCATTGAGACTAGCGCACCCAAACAACTCAAGAAGTTCACTTTCAAACTCGGGTGCGACATCAAGGTCATATTTTATGAATTCATCATCATTGTCTTCAGGTAAAAAACCGACAATACAAAAATTCATAGTTAAATCCGTCCTATCCGGCCCCCGGTGCGCGCTTAAGCCTCCACACCAATGAGCATTTCCAAATCAGTCGGAAGTTCCTGTCCAATCAGCGCTGATATTTCTCTCACTTGGTTATCACTCAAATCCCACAGCCCCTCAGCCATTGCATTGAGGTTTTTATAGCCTAGCAGACTCACGATTTTCTCGTTATACGACGGATCCAGGCAAAGCTCAAATTTGAGCGAGTCATCTTCGTCATTGTTTGGCAAAAAACCTGTGATACATAAATACATAAAAACCTCTATTTCTCTACTTTTCGGCCAGGATTCGCTAGTTTAGTTTGCTCACCAGTAATAGGGTCAAACTCCCCTAAATGCTTACCTTGTTTGTCATACATTTCGACGGCGCCATGCTGACTGTCCCACTCATAAATCCGACCTTTTCGGTCCTTCCAACGAGCTCGTTTGGCTCCACCACCCTGGACCCGACTTTTCGAATTAACTTTAACTGCATCTGGAAAAGCCGTCAGCCTCCCAGGCGCTAGGTGATAAGAATGATCCCCTCCAAACGGCTTCGAATACACCACATAAATCGACTTCAACCCGGAATCGAGCGGGAAGGTGATGATCCGGTCGCCGAGGGTAACGTCGTCGGCAACGGGATAACCGTCGATCTGCGAATCCACCCCTTCCTCAATGGGATGCACAAGGATGCTGCCCATCGGCTCATCCGTGTGTTCCGGGAAAGTCAGTTCGGGGGTGAGCAGCGGGCCACCGTTGGGCGTCCAGAGCAGGGTGATGCCGTCGCCCAGATGGGCTTCCAGCGTGCGGCCGTCGGCCCGCCATTGGGCTTTGACAATACGGACGCTGTCATCCCCGGAAGCCCCGGTGTGAATACCGTAGAGCTGCAACGCCCCTTCGGTGTCGTGACGAAACTGGAAACGCACACGGGAAGCCGCAGCCGCCATCTGCCGCAGTTCGTCGTCGCTGTACAGGGTGCCGTCCCCCATGCGAGCGGGGAGCATGCCGGCGATAAAGACCGTGGCACCGCCACCGGCCACCATGGCGCTGCGCAACATCCAGCGGAAGCCCTGCTGGACGATGCCGCCTCCGGCGATTCGACCCAGCGCCGCATCGGCTCCCAGCGTGGCGCCAAGCACGGCGGCCCCCGCCGGAATCGCCTTGGTTTTCGACACCATAACCTTGCCAAAATGGAAGGCAGGCTCGGTGACTGTGCCCGCCTCCGTGCAACGCCAGTTTGCGGGGTCACAGGACTTGGCAAAGATCACGCCTTGTGGTGGTTTTGACTGGGGCCAGGACTCCTTTTGAAGGGGGATCTCTGGAGGTGCCGGGGCGGGGGCTCTCTGTTCGACACCACCAAAGCAGCCCCAGCTTTCTGTCCGCCAGCCAGGCTCCTTGCACCAGGAGCATGGCTGGCCGGGCCGACAGAAGAGGCAGTCTTTTTTTTCGCCTTTCTCGAAAAAATCATTGCTCCATTTCAAACCCATGTTCCTTCGTACTGGTTTGCAGTACGAAGGAACATGCAGGAGGTTTTCACGGCGATAAAGCCCCTGAAGAGTGTTTACAAAATGCCCTTCAGTGTTTACAGATTGGTCCTACTTCAGACCGCCTACAGTGCGGATATCACCTGCTTTATTTAAAATTTCCCGCTTATATCGATAAAGTTATTTTCAGATTCTGTCAGTCGAGGCTGAACACCCCCTCGGACCAGACTGGACAAGGGACAATCGGACTAGTCGCCAACGCCAATCAGTTAAGGAAATGGGGTCTCAAGAACGCCCACGAAACCTGTAGGAGCCTGCTTGCTGGCGATAGCGGCGGTGAATGTGACATCGCCATCGCCAGCAAGCAGGCTCCTACAGGTTCAACGTGCAGTGAAAAATACCCGACCATCACGCTTGAGCAGGTCAAGCATGGTCTGGGCCGCCGGCGACAAGTAACTGCCGGCCCGCACGGAAACCACCAGGGTACGCTTCATGGTGGTTTCCTTGAGCCGCACTTCCCGCAGATGCGTCGCGCCCTTCACATCCTCCAGGGTTTCCCGCGCCAGGAAGCTCAGCAAGCGAGTCTGGCCGATCAGACGTGGCAGCAGGGAAATCGTATTGGTCTCGATCTGCACCGAGGGCAGCGGCAGGTCATGGGCGAGAAACACATTGTCGATCCAGCGCCGCGACGACACCCCAGGGGCCGGTAGCACCCAGCGAAAGCGCCCCAGCTCGCTCAGGCGAATCGGCGCGTCGAAGATCGGGTGATTGCGGCTGGCAACCACCACCGCCTCATCATCGAACAACGGATGCGACAACAGCTGCGGATCATCGTCGAACAGCGGGCAGATCACCATGTCCAACCGCCCGGAACGCAGGGACTCGCGCAACATATCGTCCTGGCCGATCGCCAGGCTCAAGGTGATCTCCGGCGCCCGTTCCAGCAAGGCGGTGGTCAATTGCGGCAGCAGGTACTCGGCCATGCTCGCCGCACAGCCCAGGCGGATATTGCCCAACACGCCGCTGGCGAAGTCGCGGATTTCACGGTGGGTCTCGGCAATGCTCTGCTGCAACTGCCGACCACGCTGCTGCAACAACTCGCCGACCGGGGTCAGCTTGATCCGCCGGCCCTCGCGTTCGAACAGCTTGGTGCCGAACGACTCCTCCAAGCGCTGAATACTCTTGGTCAACGCCGGCTGGCTACGGTTGAGCTTCTGCGCCGCGCGGCCCAGATGGCCCAACTCGGCGATGGTTTCGAAATAGGTGAGATCGCGCAGGTCCATATTGATCAACCAAAGTTATCGTTTCATCACAATTAGAAACTAGACTTGATCAATCAGGCTATCAATAATTTGCCCACTGCGCCGCTTTCAACGCCCTGCAACAGGAGCGCCCAGCGCTTTGGAGAGTGTTCTTGTCGGCATCATCATGGTTTTCCCTGTCCACCTGGTCGCGCTTGCGCCAATGGCTGGCGCTGCTGTTACTGGCTGGAGGCAGCGGACAGTTGCTCAAGTACCTCGAACTGCCCGCCGGACAATTTATCGGCCCGATGCTGGTGGCGATCGCCTTCGGGGTCAGCGGCGCGCATATCCGCCTGCACAAGGAAGCCTTCCGCCTGAGCCAGGGCTGCATCGGTCTGCTGGCCGCGCACTCGATGACCCTGGCGGTGCTGACCGCGATGAGCGAGTCCTGGCACCTGATGCTGGTCGCCACGGTCCTGACCGTGTGCCTGAGTACCCTGGTGGGCCTGGCGATGGTGCGCTTCGGCGGCATCCATCCGAGCACGGCGGCCTGGGGCACCTCGCCGGGCGCGGCGTCGGCCATGGTCTCGATGGCCGATGATTTCGGCGCCGACGCCCGGGTCGTGGCGACCATGCAGTATGTACGGGTGGTGTGCGTGGTACTGATCGGCGCACTGGTCAGCCATCTGCTCGAAGCCCCGGCCAACGGCAGCGATCTGCACGCCACTGACGTGGCACAGCACGGCTTCAGCCTGTTCAACCTGGGGCTGACCCTGGCCACCGCGGTGGTTGGCGTGGTGCTCGGCATGCGGATACCGGCCGGCGCTTTGCTGGTACCGTTGCTGCTCGGTGGCAGCTTGCAACTCTCAGGACTGCTGCATATCACCCTGCCCGCCTGGCTGCTGGCGATCGCCTACGGCGCCATCGGCTGCTACGTCGGCCTGCGTTTCGACCGCCCGACCGTGTTGTACGTCTGGAAGCGCCTGCCGGCGATGATCCTTGGCGCCGTCAGCCTGATCGCCCTGTGCGCGGCCTCGGCCTGGGTCATGGCGCGGCTGCTGGGCCTGGACTTCCTCTCGGTCTACCTGGCCACCAGCCCCGGCGGGCTCGACACCATGGCGATCATTGCGGTCGATACCCACTCGGATGTCGGCCTGGTCCTGGCGATGCAGACCTTGCGCCTGCTGGCGGTGATCTTTAGCGGGGCGTTCTTTGTCCGCCTGGTGATTCGCTTCTCCGTGCCCATCAAACAAAACACCAGGCTCGACAAGACTCACCGATGACGAAGCATTCGTGACACAATCTCCGGCGTTACCTTAGTCAAAATACGAACGACATTGATTAAGATTTGTTTGAGAGTCATGCTGGTTTTGACGTTTTTTTCTCATTTCACCCTCTAAATTGCCGCCCAGACAAACATGCGAATGATTCCCATTGTTTAACTGGACCGGCGAACCGGGTGAAAATGCGCCGAAAATCGCCAGCCATCTTGACTACCAAAAGACCGCAGGAGCTTCCCACACAATGATTTCCCGTCTGCCTTCGTTTCTGAAAACCGCCTTGCTGGCCACCGCCATGCTCAGCGCCGGCCACGCCTACGCCGCCCCGAGCGCCGACGGTATCGTGGTCTACAACGCCCAGCATGAAAGCCTGACCAAGGCCTGGGTCGATGGCTTCACCAAGGAAACCGGGATCAAGGTGACCCTGCGCAATGGCGACGACACCGAGATGGGCAACCAGATTGTCCAGGAAGGCGACAAGTCGCCAGCGGACGTGTTCCTGACCGAGAACTCCCCGGCCATGGTCCTGGTGGACAATGCCAAGCTGTTCGCCCCGGTGGCACCGACCACCCTGGAACAGGTCGGTGCGGCCTACCGTCCGGCCCACGGCAACTGGGTCGGCATCGCCGCCCGCTCCACCGTGTTCGTCTACAACAAGAGCAAACTGACCGAAGCGCAACTGCCCAAGTCCCTGCTCGACCTCGCGTCGCCTGAGTGGAAAGGCCGTTGGGCCGTGTCGCCGGCCGGTGCCGATTTCCAGGCCATCGTCGCCGCCGTGCTGGAACTCAAGGGCGAAGCCGCGACCCTGGACTGGCTCAAGGCTATGAAAACCAATGCCTCGATCTATCGCGGCAACAGCGCGGTGCTCAAGGCGGTCAATGCCGGGCAAGTCGAAAGCGGCGTGATCTACCACTACTACAGCTTCGGCGACCAGGCCAAGACTGGCGAAAACAGCAAGAACACCTCCTTGCACTACTTCAAGCACCAGGACCCGGGCGCCTTTGTCAGCACCTCCGGCGGCGGCGTGCTCAAGTCCAGCAAACACCAGGAAGAAGCCCAGGCCTTCCTCAAATGGGTCACCGGCAAAGGCGGCCAGGCCGTGCTCAAGAACGGCAACTCGTTTGAATACGCCGTCGGCGTGGGCGCCGAGTCCAATGCCAAGCTGGTGCCGCTCAAGGACCTCGACGCGCCCAAGGTTGATGCCTCGAAACTCGACAGCAAGAAAGCGGTGGAGTTGATGACCCAAGCCGGAATCCTGTAATTGATCCCAGAGTCCATTTCTCCCCTGGACCCCGCCGCAGTCGCTCACGCGCCTGCGGCGCTTTCGCGCAAGCGATCCAGAAACTTCTTCGGGCGCCAGGGCAATGCCTGGATCATCGGGCTGTCCGTGCTGGTGTCCCTGCTGGCCTTGTTGCCAATCGCCTTCGTGGTCCTGTCTGCCTGGCAAACCGGCTGGGCCAGCCTTGAAGCGCTGGTCTGGCGCCCACGGGTGGCCGAACTGCTGGCCAACACCCTGTTGCTGATGGTCATCACCATTCCCCTGTGCGTGGCGCTGGGATTGGCCCTGGCCTGGCTGACCGAGCGCACCGACCTGCCCGGCCGCCGCGCCTGGTCATTGCTGGCCACCGCGCCGCTGGCGGTGCCGGCGTTCGTCCACAGCTACGCCTGGGTCAGTCTGGTACCGCCGATCCACGGGCTGTTCGCCGGGGTGCTGGTGTCGGTGATCGCCTATTTCCCGTTTCTCTACCTGCCGATTGCCGCGACCCTGCGCCGCCTTGACCCGGCCATCGAGGATGTCGGCGAGTCCCTGGGCCTCAAGCCCTGGGCCGTGTTTTTCCGGATTGTCCTGCCGCAACTACGCCTGGCGATCTGTGGCGGCGCCCTGCTGGTGGGCCTGCACCTGCTGGCCGAATACGGCCTCTACGCGATGATCCGCTTCGACACCTTCACCACGGCGATCTTCGACCAGTTCAAGTCGACCTTCAGCGGCCCGGCGGCGCATACCCTGGCCGGGATCCTGGCACTGTGCTGCCTGGCCCTGTTGACCGTCGAGTCGGCCGCCCGGGGCAAGGCCCGTTATGCCCGGGTCGGTTCCGGCAGCGCGCGGCAGCAACGCACGGTACGCCTCAACCGCAGCACCACGCTGCTGGCACTGAGCATTCCGATCATCAGCAGCGTGCTCGCCCTCGGCGTGCCATTGGTTACCCTGGGCAACTGGCTGATCGCCGGTGGCCGCGAGGTCTGGCAACTGGACGACTTGCTCCCGGCCCTGGAACAGACGTTGCTGCTGGGCGCCGCCGGTGCCCTGCTGACCACCTGCGCGGCGGTGCCCGTGGCCTGGTTGTCGATCCGCTCGCCCGGACGCCTGCATCGCCTGTTGGAAAGCTGCAACTACATCACCAGTTCCCTGCCCGGCATTGTCGTCGCCCTGGCCCTGGTCACGGTCACCATCAACTTCGCCCGGCCGATCTACCAAACCTCGATCACCGTGCTGCTGGCCTACCTGTTGATGTTCATGCCTCGCGCCCTGGTCAGCTTGC
This sequence comes from Pseudomonas sp. GW821-FHT03C07, assembly GCF_059420925.1. Lineage (NCBI taxonomy): Bacteria > Pseudomonadati > Pseudomonadota > Gammaproteobacteria > Pseudomonadales > Pseudomonadaceae > Pseudomonas > Pseudomonas sp. GW821-FHT03C07. The sequence goes on along the minus strand of NZ_JBWKUQ010000004.1, from coordinate 312,664 downwards.
GCGCCGGTATCGCCCAGGCGCCGGTGGAGCTGGAAAACATCGCCCGCAGCCTCGGTCGCTCACCGGTCCGCGCCCTCTGGTCGATCACCCTGCGCCTCGCCGCGCCCGGGGCCGCCGCCGGGGCCGCGCTGGTGTTCCTGGCCATTACCAACGAACTGACCGCCACTCTGCTGCTCGCGCCTAACGGCACGCGCACCCTGGCCACCGGTTTCTGGGCCATGACCAGTGAAATCGACTATGCCGGCGCGGCGCCCTACGCGCTGCTCATGATCCTGCTGTCACTGCCGCTGACCGGGCTTCTCTATCATCAATCCAAACGCACGGCTGGCCGATGAACGCTCTTGAACTCAACGCGCTGTACAAGTCCTTCGGTTCGCAAGCGGCCCTGGAAGACATCAACCTGTCGATCTCCACGGGTAGCCGCACCGCCATCGTCGGTCCTTCCGGCTCGGGCAAGACCACCCTGCTGCGGATGATCGCCGGCTTCGAGTTTCCCGATGCCGGTCGTATCACCCTCGACGGCCAACCGCTGGTGGACGCCCAGACCCAGGTCCCGGCCCACCAGCGCCTGATCGGCTATGTGCCACAGGACGGCGCGCTGTTTCCGCATATGACGGTGGCCGATAACATCGCCTTCGGCATTGTCGACAAGGCCTCCCGGCCACAGCGGGTCGCCGAGTTGATGGACAGCGTGGCCCTGGAAGCACAGATGGGCAAACGCTGGCCCCATGAACTCTCCGGCGGTCAGCAACAGCGGGTGGCACTGGCCCGCGCTCTGGCGCAACGCCCACGGTTGATGCTGCTGGACGAACCGTTTTCCGCCCTCGACACCGGGCTGCGAGCGTCGATGCGCAAGATGGTCGCGCGGTTGCTGTCCGAGGCCGGGGTAACCACCATCCTGGTCACCCATGACCAGGCCGAAGCCCTGTCCTTCGCCGATCAGTTGGCGGTGATGCGCAAGGGTCGGCTGGTGCAGGCCGGGCCGCCGATGGACCTGTACCTGCGTCCGGACGATGAAGACACCGCGCTGTTCCTCGGCGATGCGGTGATCCTCCCCGCCCTGATCGAAAACGGCTGGGCCCAGTGTGAGCTGGGCCGGTTGGCGGTCAACGACGAGGGCCGCCACGGCCAGGCACAAATCATGTTGCGCCCCGAACAGTTGCAACTTGCAACCCGGGTGTCGGGACAAGCGGACGACAACGGCTGCCCGGCCGTAGTCACCGAATGCGATTTCGGTGGCAATACCTGCACCTTGACGGTGGAGTTGAAGGCCCGGGCCGCCGACGGCCAGAAGCGTTCGTTGCTGGTGCGCAGCACTGGCATGCACGCGCCGAGGGTCGGCAGCGAGGTGCTGGTCTCGGCCCTCGGCCACGCCCATGTGCTGGGCCGGCAGGTCGCCCGCTAGCCGTTCACCACCGACACCTTGACCGAGGTCAACAGACAACCGTACGGCGGGAGCAGTAGCGGCCCCGTGACTTCTCGACTAGGATTTTCTGCTCATGGAGTCGCCCGCCTATTTCAGCGGGCTTTTGTACAAGGAGAGAGAAATGACCGCAGTTCGTCTTGCAGAGCGCGCCTATCGCAGTTGGTCCAACCCCATCCTGCTGGAACTCAAGGAACGGGAACACCAGTTGGATCCGTCCTCTCGAGTAGCCCTCATCAATGTGTTGCAAGAACGCCGCCTGCTCGACAGCGACAGACCATCAGCCGTGGTGCAACCCATCAGGCCAGGCATCGAGTGACGGCAAGGCGCCCAGTCCGCGTAACCAGCCGTGCTCGGCAAATGCCAGCATCTCCTGGTCGCCGCGACTGTCGCCATAGGCAAACAACACCCTGCCACCCGTATCGCCCAACCATTGCTGCAACTGCCGGACCTTTTCCGGCCCCCAGCAGTTGGGCGACGCCAGGCGCCCGGTAAAACGCCCGTCGCGAAACTCCAGTTGGGTGGCCAGTACCGCATCAAAACCGGCGGCCGGGGCCCAGTGCTCGAGATAGAGCGTGGGCGATGCACTGACCAGCACCAGACGGTGCCCCAGGCGCTTGTGCTCCTCGATCCGTTCGAGCATTTCCGGACGGATCAGCGTCGGCAGGCGCTCGGCGACATAACGCGCCGCTGCCTCTTCAAGCTCGACCTGGCTCCTGCCGCGCAGGGTGAGCGCCAGGAACCGCGCCTTGGCCTCGGCCCGCTTGCAAAGGCCCGTATACATGCCCACCAGCCAGGGCAAGACCAGCAGGCCGCCGATCAGGAAGCGCCGGTGGCCGACCAAATAGCGCACGAAATCCCGCAGGCTGTCGGTGGTGGTAATGGTCCCGTCGAAGTCGAAAGCCACGCAGGTTCCAAGCTCCCGCGCGGCGCTGTTTGAAATCGTCATTACTGTTTCACGCCCATGAACCGAATGGACCTAGTGTCTCACTCCGGGACGGGCGGTGTCGCTCATGCCATTTGATCGCGAGCAAGCTCGCTCCTACAGTGCATGGGTCAGGCCGTATCGCATCTTGCAGGAGCGAGCTTGCTCGCGATCGATCTCACGCCAGACGCTTACTTCGCGCGCTCGCAATTGACCATCCAGGCGACGCCAAAGCGGTCTTCGAACATTGCGAAATACTCGGCCCAGAAGGTCTTGGCCGGCTTCATATAGACGCTGCCGCCGCCGCTCAGACCATCGAACAGTCGCTTGGCCTCGTCCACGCTGTCGACATTGAGCGACACCGAAATACCCTGGGCCTTGCTGAACGGCTGATTCGGCGGGCAATCGGACGCCATCAGGCTGAAGTTGCCCACCGTCAGGCAGGTGTGCAGGATCTTGTCTTTATTGGGAGCATCCTTGGGCACGCCGGCCTCTGGCGGCGCATCGGCGAACGACAGGGAAAACAGTTCGCCACCGAGCACCTGTTTGTACAGGGCAAAGGCCTCCTTGCAGTTGCCGTTGAAGGTCAGGTAAGGAATGATTTTCAGGCTCATGATCAAACTCCGTTCTGGCAGGGTTTCAGGATTGACCGGACATCTTCGCGCGCAGGTGTTCCTCCTGTTCGCGCAACTCGGGGGTAAAACATTCGCCAAAGTCCTCGGCCTCGAAGACCTGGCGGATTTCGATTTCAGAGTCACTGACCATCGGGTTCGGGCAACGTTTGACCCAATCGATGGCTTCTTGCAGCGATTGCACCTTGAAGATCCAGAAACCGGCGATCAGTTCCTTGGTCTCCATAAAGGGCCCGTCGACCACGGTCCGCTGTTTGCCACTGAACTGCACGCGGGCACCCTTGGCACTCGGATGCAGCCCCTCGGCGGCGAGGATCACCCCGGCCTTGGCCAGTTCCTCATTGTAGGCGCCCATGGCGGCCAGCAATTCCTGACTGGGCATTTCGCCGGCTTCCGATTCCGGGCTGGCTTTGACGATCACCATAAATCGCATGGTCGTATCTCCTGATGGTGGTGGATAAATTCGACAAGCCGGCTGGCGGCTCTGTCGACTAATCGAACGGGCGCCCGCGGAATCGACAACCCACGAAATCTTTTTTTCCTGATCGCCGTTGGTCCGTTTGCCGACACGCAGAAGATCGGCGGTCGATATCGCCGCCCCACATTCGACTAAGCCTAAGCATAGAAGTAGATCTTTCGCGCCCCGGAAAACCCGCCCGGCGGCCCTGAACCGGAGGAGTCATCGACATGAACGAACACGCGATTGAACAGCATCCCGTGGTCTCGCGCGAAGAGTGGCTGGCCGCGCGCCGACAACACCTGGTCCATGAAAAGGCCTTTACCCATCAACGCGACCAGCTCAGCGCCGAGCGGCGTGCCCTGCCCTGGGTCAAGGTCGACAAGAACTACCGCTTCGAGGGACCCCATGGGCACAAGCAGCTGGCCGACCTGTTCGGCGACAACAGTCAGTTGATCGTCTATCACTTCATGTTCGGCGACGGCTGGCAGGAAGGCTGTCCCGGCTGCTCCTTCCTCGCCGACCACTTCGACGGCGCGAACCTGCATCTGGCGCACCACGATGTGTCGTTCGTCGCGGTTTCCCACGCGCCGTGGGCACAGTTCCAGGCGTTCAAGCAGCGCATGGGCTGGCATTTCCCCTGGTTCTCATCGGCCGGTAGCGATTTCAACGCGGACTTTCATGTCAGTGCCTCGCCCGAAGAGCGACTCGCCGGCAAGGCCGAGTACAACTACCAACCGCTCGAGAGTGCCGAAGAAGAACTGCCGGGGCTCAGCGTGTTCTATCGCAACGCCGAGGGAGAGATCTTCCACACTTACTCCACCTATGCCCGGGGCCTGGACATGCTGCTGGGCACCTATCACTTCCTCGACCTGATGCCCAAGGGTCGCAATGAAAGCGGGACCATGGATTGGGTCCGGCACCACGATCGTTATGCTACGCCAGCGACACACAGTTGCTGCGAATCCCACCCAGATAAAACCTAAATCGCTCTCTTCCCAAAGCGAGCTTGCTCGCGATGGACGTCAACGCTAACGTGGCAAACCTGAGCCCTTATGCGCGTCTCCAGAGAAGCGCATAAGGGCTATGCCGCGCCTGCACACAGCACCCGCATCGAAATGCCCCTGTGCACGACAATTCTCACCAGAGAGGAAACATGGAGTCTCCTGCCGTCTCGATTGGCCCGCGTTCGGACTATGCCCTTGCCCTCTCCGGCGGCGGCGTTCGAGCCATGGCGTTTCACCTCGGCGTGCTTAAATACCTCGCCGAACAACAGGCCCTGGAACGGCTCTCGCAGATTTCCACGGTGTCTGGCGGCAGCCTGCTGGTGGGCCTGATGCTCAACGAAAATCATGGGCAATGGCCCGACTCCGCGACTTTCCTGCAGCGCATCTACCCGGCCCTGCAAACCAAGCTGTGCTCACGCAGCCTGCTCTGGAGTGCCTTGCGTCAACTGCGCAACCCGTTGAATTGGCGCTTCCTGCTGTCCCGGGCCAACCTGCTGGCCCTGGCCCTGCAAAAGGACTGGGGGGTAACCGCCCTGCTACCGGAGATTGCCGCCAGACCCGATTGGTCGATCAACGGCACCACGGCGGAAAATGGCAAACGCTTTCGCTTCAAACGCAGCAATATGGGCGACTACTCCATCGGCTATGCCAGCACCGACGGCTTCCCCCTGGCCCAGGCCCTGGCGGTTTCCGCGGCGTTCCCCGGCGGTATCGGGCCGCTGTCGCTCAAGACCCGCCGCTTCAAGTGGCTGCAGCGCGAGTGGGACGCCCCGTTGAACAGTGCCGTCGAGGTACGCCTGCCGTTCAAGAAGCTGCGACTCTATGACGGTGGCGTCTACGACAACCTCGGCCTGGAACCCTTTTTCGACGCGGCGACCGGACAGACCAAACGCTACGAGTACCCGATCATCGTCTCGGACGCCGGCGCGCCGTTGCAGCCGGGGTTTCAAGCCGGGGTGCTGAGTCCCTGGCGGCTCAAGCGCCTGGCCGACATCATGTCCGACCAGACCCGGGCGCTACGCGGCCGGACCTTTGTCGAATACCTGAAGAGAGCCCCGGGACGTGGCGGTTACCTGAGTATCGCCAGCACTCTGATCGACCCGGTCAAAGGCAGCGACGCGGCCTTTGCCGCGCACTTTCCCACCACCCTGAATCGCCTCGAGCCCGAGGTCTTCGAGCGGATCGCCCGACATGGCTATGCAGTGGCCCAAGCGACCGACCGGCACTATCCGCTGCTGCCCGTGGCCGCGGAAACGCCCGAGCCCCTTGGGCTCTCGTAAACCGGCGAGGCCCGCGCTCCTCAGGGCAGTGCCAGCACGCCCAGGCTGGCACTGACCACCAGCGCGGTGCCGGCAAACTGCATCGGGATCATCGGCTGGGCCAGCACCAGGTAACCGGCCAGGGCGCCTACCGCCGGTTCGGCGCTCATCAGGATGCCGAACGAAGACGCCGGCATCCGCCGCAAGGCGACCATTTCCAGGCCATAGGGCAGCAACGGCACGAACAAGGCCAGTCCCGCGCAACTGAATATCTGCAACAACGGCGGATGGCCGCCGCTTTGCCAAAGTCCCAGGGGCGTGGCAATCAGCGCGGCGGCCAACAGCGACACCGACAGGCCCTCAAAACCCTGGAACAGCCGGCCGACCTTTTTCATCATCAGAATATAAGCCGCCCAACCCGCCGCCGAACCGAACGCCAGCAGCAAACCCAGCGGTTCACCGACCCAGCCGCCCTCGTTGCGGGCCAACAGCAACACCCCGGTCACCGCCAGCAGCGGCCAGATCAACCCCCGCCCGCTACGCACGCCGAGGCTGGCCACCAGCAACGGGCCGAGAAACTCGATGGCAATCGCCAGCCCCAATGGAATGCGCTGGATCGCCGCGAAAAAGCAGGTGGTCATCACGGCCATTGCCAGGCCAAGACTTCCGGCCGCCAGCCAACGTGACAGCGAAAACGTATGCAGGCGCGGCCGCACCAGCAGCGCGAGTACCGCCGCCGCCCAGCACAAGCGCAGCCAAGTGGTACTGAGCGAACCATAAGTGTCCATGGTCGGCGACGACAGCGCCGCGCCGAACTGCACGCTGACCATCGACAGCATGCACAACAGCGCCGCCCACAACAGCGCGCTACGCGGCGCCCCGTGGGTGGCGGAGAGCGGTAGGCCGGGGGCATTTTCCTGCATGCTGAAATCTCCTGTGAATGTCGGGCCATCCTAGCCAGCCAGGCGGACTTCAAATAAGCTGATATTTCTTATCCCGACTTCACGAATATTGATAATGCGCGATCTCGACAGCAGTCTGTTGCGAACCTTCGTCACCGTCGCCGAAACCGGTGCCGTGGGCACTGCCGCCCTGCGCCTGGCACGCACCCAGGCTGCGGTGAGCATGCAGTTGCGACGACTGGAAGACGACCTCGAACGTCGCCTGTTCGATCGCTCGCCCCGGGGTCTGCGCCTGACCGAAGCCGGTCACCTGCTACTGCCTTACGCCCACAGCATTCTCGGTGCCGGGACCGATGCCCGGCGCGCCTTGTCCGCCAGCCAGATCGCCGGCACGGTACGCCTGGGCTTGCTCGAGGACATTGCCGTGGGCAGCCTGCCCCGGGCGCTGCGCCGCTTTTCCGCGGCCTATCCGCATATTTCCCTGGAAATCGCCGTCGATAGCAGCGCGGCCATGTCCGCCCGGTTGGCCGACGGCACCCTGGATGTGATCATCGGCGACGCCTCGGCCATCAGCGCCCAGCCCCAGGCCTGCTGGACCCAGTCGCTGTTCTGGGTCGGCGCCCGCGGCCTGAGCCTGCCCGCCGACCTGACCCAGCACAGCCTGCCGCTGGTGACCTTTGGCGGTGGCTGCCTGTGGCATGGCCAGGTGGTGAAAATTCTTCAACGGGCGAACATCCCCTGGCGCGTGGTCTGCAGCAGCACCAGCCTGCCGGCGGTGCAGTCGGCGGTCGAGGCCGGCCTGGGCATCACGGTGTTGCTGGAAGGCAATATCCGCAGCGAAAGCATGCGCATGCTGGGTCCGGCCGATGGCCTGCCGCCACCGCCGATCGTCGATTTCGCCCTCTATGTCCGCCGAGTACCGGCGGTCCAGGCCGCCGCGGTCCAGGCGCTGCAAAGCTTTCTCGGGGAAGAGTTGAATATCATCCTGCCACGTGCGCTCAGCGCGGATCAGCGCGCCTGAGATCAGCCAACCGCCGTCAGTTCGAAAGAGAACACCGCGCCTTTGCCGGGAATCGACAACAGGCGAATCTGACTGTCATGCAATTGCAGGATGCGTCGCACAATCAGCAATCCCAGGCCGCCGGAACGCCGGTCGCCGTCCTGATTGAATGGCCGGCGAAACAGGTTTTCCAGCAAGCTCGGGGCAATCCCCGGGCCGGTGTCACTGACCGTGACCTGGACTTTGCCACGCCCATGGGCCAGCGCCACCTCGATGGTGCCGCCTTCGGGGGTATGACGCAGGGCATTGTCGATCAGGTTGGTCAGGACCCGCTCGATCATCCCCAGGTCCGCACTGACCATCGAAGCCCCACGCGGCAACACCGCGAGCAATTTCGATTGGCGGGTCTCGGCCATCAGTTCGAACTTCTGGAACACGTCCTGGATCAGGTCGCTAAGGGAGAAATCCTCGACCTGCAAGCGCACTGCGCCATGCTCCAGGCGCGCCAGCTCGAACAGTGCCTGGGCCAGTTGCCCGACCTTGCTGCTCTGGGCCAGGGCGATCCCCAGGTAACGTCGACGCTCATCCGGCGCCAGCACCGCGTCCTTGAGGGAGAGGGTTTCCAGGTAACCGTGCAACGACGCCAGGGGCGTGCGCAAGTCATGGGAAATATTCGCCACCAGCTCGCGACGATCCTGGTCGAGCTGGGTCAGGCTGCGCCACTGTTCGCCGATGCGCGTGGCCATCTGGGCAAAGCTGGCTTCCAGCACCTCGATTTCATCGCGACGCCCGGCCCCGGCCCGGGATAACACCGGCAACTGTGCTGGCGGAGCATCGGTATCAAAATCGCGCATGGTCTCGGTCAAGCGACGCAACGGACGGGTGATCAGGCGGAAGGCGATCAGGCCGGCGATCAGCCCCAACAGAGCCACCAGGCTCATGGCCCACAAGGTGGTGCGCAGCACCGAACTGGCCGACACCTGGGCCGCCAGGCGATCATGCTCTTCGCCCTGGAGGACCACGTACAGATAGCCCAGCTCCTTGCCGCCACCGCGCAAGGCCGCGGCGCTGAACACCTTGCGCCCGTCATCGCTGCGCGGGTCGTCACCGAGGATCGGCAGCGGCTGGCCGTCGAGCAGGCGACGGATCGGCGCCAGATCGACGTGATCGCGGTGCAGGTGGCCTTGCGGCGCGGCATCGCCGGTGATCTTGCCGCTGGGTGAGAGCAGATAGACTTCCACGCTCGGGTTGACGTTCATCAACTGGCCGAACAGCGCACGCACGCCCTCCATGGTCAAGCCTTCGGTGCCCACCAGCCGGTTATCCAGGGCAATGCTCTGGGCCAGGTCCCGGGACAGGCCCTGGACCACTTCCTTTTCATGCATGTCGCTGGCCCGCACCTGCAACCACACCGAGGCCCCGCAACAGGCCAGCAGCAGGATGGAAAAGGCCAGGGACAGGCGCTGGGAAAGGGTCAGGTTCATGACGGGCGACTCACCGGCGAGAAGCGATAGCCGCGCCCCCAGACCGTGAGAATCCGCTCGGGTTGCGCCGGGTCGACTTCGATCTTGGCCCGCAGGCGATTGATATGGGTGTTGACCGTATGTTCATAACCGTCGTGCTGGTAACCCCAGACCTGGTTCAACAGGTCCATGCGCGAATACACGGTGCCGGGGTTTTTCATAAAGAAATGCAGCAGGTCGAATTCCCGTGGCGTCAGGTCCAGGGACTTGCCGTCGACCTGGGCCTCACGGGTCAGCGGATCAAGGCTGAGGCCGCCCTGCTCCAGAGTCCCCGCCTCGATTTTCAGGCTCTTGGCCAGAGCATCGACCCGCCGCAGCAGGGCCTTGACCCGCGCGGCCAGTTCCAGCATCGAGAACGGCTTGGCCAGGTAATCGTCAGCGCCCAGTTCCAGCCCGAGCACCCGGTGCATCTCGCTGGAGCGGGCACTGGTGATGATGATCGGCGTGTAGCGCGCCATCGCCCGCGCCTGCCGGCAGATCTCCAGGCCATCGACGCCCGGCAGCATCAGGTCGAGGATCAGCGCATCCCAGGAGCCCTTGCTCAATTGCGCCAGGCCCAGGTTGCCATCGGCGCAGTGGGTGACGTCATACCCCTCGTCCCGCAGGTGCAGGCTCAACAGGCCCGCCAGGTGCAAGTCATCTTCGACGATCAGAATACGTTTGGGTGAATCCATGGTCGGCCTTCGTGCGGGTAAGCGGCGCAAACGACGCCTGGTTCATTGTGCCGGATCGTTGCTGGGCAATGTTCACAAATAAGTTAACTTTACGGGAGGATTTGGCGACCCCCGCCGCTCAACAATGAAAGCCTGTTCAATCACCGTGGACGCGACGCCATGTCCTCCAGAAGACGCTTTCTTGTTTCCAGTGCCGCCACCCTGCTCGCCGCCGGTTTGTTCGACTGGCGCGCCGTGGGTGCCACCTTCGGCAGCGGCAGCCGCTCGGCCGATACCGGCGAAACGTTCGAAGTCAGCCATACCGACGCCGAGTGGAAAGCCATGCTCAGCGACGAGCAATACGAAGTGCTGCGCCATGAAGGCACCGAGCGCCCCTACACCAGCCCTCTCAACGAAGAGCACCGCGCCGGCGTGTTCGCCTGTGCCGGCTGCAGCCTGGCGCTGTTTTCATCGGCCGCCAAGTACGACAGCCGTACCGGCTGGCCAAGTTTCACCGCACCGCTGGAAAGCGCCGTGGCGACCCGCCGCGACACCTCCTTCGGAGTCTCCCGAACCGAAGTGCATTGCCACCGTTGCGGCGGCCACCTGGGCCATGTGTTCCCCGACGGACCGCCGCCCACCGGCCTGCGCTACTGTATGAACGGTGTCGCCATGACCTTCACCCCCGGCGCGGCCTGATCCCCGCGTTTCAACAAGGATTCCATCATGTTCCTGCTTATCCTGGCCTACCTCGGCGGTCTTCTGACCATCCTCAGCCCCTGCATTCTGCCGGTACTGCCGTTCGTCTTTGCCCGCTCGGGCGAGCCGTTTCGGCGCAGCGGCCTGCCGTTGCTCTGCGGCATGGCCCTGACCTTCGCCCTGGTCGCCACCCTGGCGGCGGTCGGTGGTGGCTGGGTGGTGCAGGCCAACCAGTACGGCCGTTGGCTGGCCATGGCGCTGATGGCGTTTTTTGCCATTACCCTGCTGTTCCCGCACCTCGCCGAGCGCCTGACCCAGCCGCTGGTAGCGGCCGGTGACCGGCTGTCGCGCTCGGCGCAAAGCCACGATGGCTCGCCCAGCGCGCGCTCATCCTTTGTGCTCGGAATCGCCACCGGCCTGTTGTGGGCGCCCTGCGCCGGACCGATCCTCGGCCTGATCCTCACCGGCGCCGCCCTGCAAGGCGCGAACATTGGCACCACTCTGTTGCTGCTGGCCTACGCCGCCGGTGCCGCGACCTCCCTGGCCGGCGCGCTGCTGATCGGTGGCAAGCTGTTCAGCGCGATGAAGCGCAACCTCGGCACCGGCCAATGGCTGCGCCGCGGTTTGGGTGCGGCGATGCTGGTCGGCGTGGTCGCCATCGCCCTGGGCCTGGACACCGGTATCCTGACCCGGGTGTCCACGGTCGCCACCTCGGGCCTCGAACAGAAGCTGCTCGACAACCTGACGCCGAAGAAAGCCGCGGATCAGGGCGGCGCCATGATGGCGACGGTCAACAGCGAGGCCGGCCAAGCGAGCGGCAGCATGATGGCGATGGCGGCCAAGACCGGTGGCGCGGAACGGGCGTTGCCGGTGGAAGGTAGCCTGCCGGATCTGTCGGGCGCCGTGCAGTGGCTCAATTCGGCACCGCTGAGCGCCGCCGAACTCAAGGGCAAGGTGGTACTGATCGACTTCTGGACCTACTCCTGCATCAACTGCCTGCGCAGCCTGCCCTACGTCAACGCCTGGGCGCAGAAGTACCATGACCAGGGGCTGGTGGTGATCGGCGTGCATGCGCCGGAATTCGCCTTCGAACGTGATATCGACAACGTCCGTCAGGCCGTGAGCAAACTGGGCATCCAGTACCCGGTGGCCATCGACAACAACTATGCAATCTGGCGCGGCTTCAATAACCAGTACTGGCCGGCGCATTACTTTATCGATGCCCAGGGCCGCGTGCGCTACCACCACTTCGGTGAAGGCGACTATGAAGGTTCCGAGCAGGTGATCCAGCAACTGCTGAAAGAGGCCGGGCAGCAGAACGTCTCCGGCGGCATGGTCAGCACCCAGGCCCAGGGCGTGATGCAGGCCGCCGACGAAGCCGAAGTGAAATCGCCGGAAACCTACCTGGGTTATGACCGCGCCGAGAACTTCGCCTCGCCGGGCGACCAGGTGGCGGACCAATCGAAAAACTATGCGGCGCCAAAACAGCCGGCCTTGAACCAGTGGGGCCTGGACGGCCAATGGACCGCCCATGCCGAGCAGGTGACGCTCAACCAGGCCCCGGGCCAGGTGGTCTACCGCTTCCACGCCCGTGACCTGCACCTGGTGCTCGGCCCGGGCGCGGACGGCAAGCCGGTGCGCTTCAAGGTGCGTATCGACGGTGCGCTGCCCGGCGCCAACCATGGCACCGATACCGACGCCAACGGCGAAGGCACGGTGACCGAGCAGCGTCTGTACCAGCTGGTCCGCCAGGCTGGGGACGTCAGCGAGCACACCTTCTCCATCGAATTTCTCGATCCCGGCGTACAAGCCTACGCCTTTACCTTCGGTTGATCGCCACGAGGATGAACACCATGAACACGCCTGTGATGCAACGAAAAACCAAGTCGCCGCGGCTGATCGTCGCCGGGATCGCCAGCCTGTGCCTGTCGGTGTTGATGTTCCAGCGCCTGGCCTGGTCGGCCGAGGATGCAGTGCAGATCGCCCCACCCGCGCTGGATCAAGCGGCTGGCGCCAGCGGCAAGGCCACGGCGGTGTTTGCCGGCGGCTGCTTCTGGGGCGTCCAGGGGGTGTTCCAGCATGTCCGTGGGGTCGAGAACGCGGTGTCGGGTTATACCGGCGGCGCGGCGAATACCGCCCAATACGAATCGGTGGGCGGAGGTTCGACCGGACACGCCGAGTCGGTGCAGGTGACTTATGACCCGAACAAGGTCAGCTATGGGCAACTGTTGCAGGTGTTCTTCTCGGTGGCCCACAACCCGACGGAGCTTAACCGTCAGGGGCCGGACAGCGGCACGCAGTACCGTTCGGCGATTTTCCCGGTGACCGCCGAACAGGCAACCATCGCCAAGGCCTATATCGCCCAGTTGAATGCCGCCAAGGCGTTTCCCTCGGCAATCGTTACCCGGATCGAGGACGGCAAGGTCTTCTATCCGGCCGAGGGTTATCACCAGAACTACCTGACGTTGCACCCGTACGCGCCGTATATCGTCATCAATGATTTACCGAAGGTGGAAAACCTCAAGCGTATGGAGCCAGAGCTGTACCGGGCCGACCCGGTACTGGTGCCGGACGCCAACTGACAGCTGCGCAGGATCTCAATAATGGGATATTGAAAACACCACGGCACCTGTAGGAGCCAGCTTGCTGGCGATGGCTTCCGCAAGAGCGATGCATGACTTGCTGGCCTCATCGCCAGCAAGCTGGCTCCTACAGGTTGCGCGTGAAGGCGCGAGACAGTATTGGCAGTGGGAACGCGACTCAGGTATAGCGCCGCTTGTCCGCAGCCGGCGGGAAGTACTGGTACAACCAGGTTTCGCTCAAGGTCCGGTCATGGGTGCGAATAAACAGGCGCAGCTCCAGCGGATCGACCCGGTCGTCGCTCGGGTACCAGTCGAACGTCACCCGATAGCCGTTGATTTCGTCCAGTTTGAGGACATCGATATCCTTTACCTGACCACGGGACGTCGTCACCACCGGCTCGATCTCGGCGCCCAGGGACAGACGCGCCAATCCTCCGCCGGTAAAATCCACGGTAAAGCGCCGGGCCCAGACCTCGGGGTAATGCTCGCCAGGCGCCCAGCCTTCGACAAACCCACCCATGCCCGAACGGGTCGCGTGCACCCGTGCCAACGGCGTACCCACCGGCGGCATGGCGCTCCAGTAGAGCTTGTAGCCGTAGTTCAGCGAGGCCCCCGCCGCCACCGGCTCCTTGGGCGTCCAGAACGCGACGATATTGTCCAGGGTCTCGCCCGTGGTGGGAATCTCCAGCAAATCGACGGAGCCCTCGCCCCAGGCCGTGGTCGGCTCGACCCACAGGCTCGGACGGCGGCTGTACCAGTCCACGGTGTCCTGGTAGCTGGCGAACTCATGGTCGGTCTGTACCAGGCCAAACCCCTTGGGGTCCTTGTCGGCGAAGGCATTGAACTGCAAGGTCGCCGGGTTGTTCAGCGGCCGACAGATCCACTCGCCATTGCCGCGCCACATGGCCAGGCGATCGGAGTCGTGGATCTGCGGGTGAAGGGTGTCGCACATCCGCCGTTCATGGGTGCCACAACTGAACATGCTGGTCATCGGTGCGATGCCCAACTGCTCGATGGCGGTGCGCGCATTGATATGGGCATCGACCGCCATCACCACCTGCTCGGCCTGGCAATCGATGTCGAAACGATAGGCCCCGGTGGCACTCGGCGAATCGAGCAAGGCATAGACCACGAAGCGGGTGCTGTCCTTGTCCGGGGTTTCAAACCAGAAATGGGTGAAGTCGGGAAACTCCTCGCGCTTTTTCGCATAAGTATCGATCGCCAGCCCGCGCGCCGACAGACCGTATTGCCCGGTCTTGTCCACCGCGCGGAAGTAACTGGCGCCGAGGAACGAGACAATGTCGTGCTGGTCGATTTCCGGGGCCTTGAACAGCTTGAAGCCGGAGAACCCCAGGTCACCCTTGAGCCGCGATGGGTCGATGCCGCTGCGGGCGTAGTTGAACAACGCCGGACGGAAATGCACCTCGCGCGCCTGGCGCGTCTGCGCGTCGACGCTGTACATGCGCACCGGTTGCTTGAAACCCATGCCAACATGGAAGAACTGCATGTCCAACTGGCCCTTGAGCTCATTCCACAGCGAGTGCCGGGCATCGTATTGAATGGCGTTGAATTGCTGTGGGGTCATGTCCGCCAGGGACCGCGGCAACACCTGGCGGGTGCTGGCATAGTCCTTCGCGGCGAGTTTTTTCGCGTGGGTCTGCAATGTCTCGAAGTCGAAGTGTTCGATATCGCCATCCGCGGTGGCGGCAAGCGCCCGCGCCGCGAACAGACCGCTGGCCGACAGGCCGGTATAGGCCGCCAGGGCCATGGAAGCTTTCAGAAGATTGCGGCGGTGCATAAAAAGACCTGTACAGGAACTACCGGACATCCGGAACCCTTGGGTTCCGGATCAAAAGAAGCGCTCGTTCAAGACGACAAACGAATGCGGCTACAGGTAACAGATAACAAATCCCCATGACGGTTCGCAATATCCTACAGAAAACTTACTGACAGCCTTTATTCAGCCAAGGTGTGGCTATATGTTTCCAGCCTCTCTAGAGACTCGAGGCGCCCTGTGAACAGCGGCCCAGGCCCCGTGAAGATTTTTTCAGAATGTTTTCACGCGGTTCTTGGCACACTTGCCCACTTGTTTTGAAGGTCCGTCGAGGCAACCCATGACCCGCATCCTGACCATCGAAGACGATGCTGTAACCGCCAAGGAAATCGTGGCTGAACTGAGCAGCCACGGGCTTGAAGTTGACTGGGTCGACAACGGCCGTGAAGGCCTGGTCCGTGCCGTGAGTGGCGATTACGACCTGATTACCCTGGACCGCATGCTGCCGGAACTCGATGGCCTGGCCATCGTCACCACGCTGCGAACCATCGGGGTGGCCACGCCGATCCTGATGATCAGCGCCCTCTCCGATGTCGACGAACGCGTACGTGGTCTGCGCGCTGGCGGCGACGATTACCTGACCAAGCCCTTCGCCTCCGACGAAATGGCCGCGCGGGTCGAAGTGCTGTTGCGGCGCAAGAGCCCGGCACGGGAATTCGAAACCTCGCTACGGGTGGCCGACCTGGAGCTCAATCTGATGACCCGCGAAGCCTCCCGGGCCGATCAGTTGCTCAGCTTGCTGCCCACTGAATACAAGCTGCTGGAATTCCTGATGCGCAACACCGGGCAGATCCTCTCGCGGATGATGATTTTTGAAGAAGTCTGGGGTTATCACTTCGACCCCGGCACCAACCTGATCGACGTGCATATCGGTCGCCTGCGCAAGAAGATCGACGGCCCGGGCCTGGCGCCGCTGATCCGCACCGTGCGAGGCTCGGGTTATGTCATTGCCGAACCCCTCTAAAGGCTGGCGCTCCTCCACCAGCCGGCTGCTGGCACTCTACAGTTTCCTGTTCGTGGCCTGGAGCTGCAGCCTGATGGGGGTGCTGTATTACGAGGTTTCCGGGTACCTGAGCACCCTCGCCCGGCATTCGTTGATGCAACGCCAGCACCTGTTTTCGCGCTTCCAGGGCCAACCGCTGATGGAAGCGCTGACCACCAGCATGACCTTCGACATGCGCGGCGTGGATGCCTATGGCCTGTTCAACGAGCAGAAACTGCACCTGAGCGGGCCGATCCAGGAAATCCCGGCTGACCTGCCGATGGACGGCAGGATCCATGAGTTGGCCAACTGCATCGACTCCGACGACCCGATCCTGCCCCAGGACAGCTGCGACGCGGTGGCCACCCAGACCCACGACGGGCGCTGGCTGCTGCTGGTGCGCGACAACGGCTCGCTGTTCGGCGTCACCCGGATCATTCTCCACGCCCTGTTCTGGGCGGTATCCCTGACCATCCTGCCCGGCGTGGCCGGCTGGCACCTGTTGCGGCGCCGGCCGATCCGGCGGATACGGGCGATCCAGGCCAGCGCCGAGTCGATCATCGCCGGCGACCTGGGCCATCGCCTGCCGCTGTCGAACCGTCGCGACGAGTTGGACATGCTGGCGGCGATCGTCAACGCCATGCTCGACCGGATCGAGAAGCTGATGCACGAGGTCAAGGGGGTCTGCGACAACATCGCCCATGACCTGCGCACGCCGCTGACCCGCTTGCGGGCCCAGTTGTACCGGATCCAGCAACAGACCGTCGACGGCTCGCCCGAGTCCTTGCAACTGGATGGGGTGATCGCCGAGACCGATACGTTGATGGCGCGCTTTCGCGGTTTATTGCGTATCTCCGAACTGGAAGACCATCAGCGGCGCTCTGGCTTCCTGGTACTGGACCCGTTGCCGCTGCTGCACGAGCTGTATGATTTCTACCTGCCACTGGCTGAAGAGGCCGAGATCAGCCTGCGCCTGGAGACGCCCGAGACATTGCCGACGATCACTGGCGACCGGGCCTTGCTGTTCGAAGCCCTGGCCAACCTGCTGAGCAATTCCATCAAGTTCACCCCGCCAGGCGGTGAGGTGGTCTTGAGGGCGGCCTTTGATGCCGGCAGTACCCGCATCGAGGTCCACGACTCCGGCCCCGGCATCCCGCCGTCCGAGCGCGAAGCGGTGTTCCAGCGCTTCTATCGCTGCGACGAAGGCGCCCAGCACGGTGGCTTCGGCCTCGGCCTGTCGATTGTCGCCGCCATCGTCAACCTGCACGGTTTCAGCCTCGACATCGGTAGCAGCGAGCAGGCCGGGGCGCGCTTGATCCTCAGTTGCCGGAACAACCTGATGACCGTGGACTGAATCCAGGGCCCGGGCCTTGGATTCAGCCGCGGAAATTGGCCTTCAAGGCCGCAAGGCCTTCGGCATAGATGCCATGGAACAAATCCACCGCTTCCTCTTCACTGACCCCCGTCGGGGTGAAGATCCCCGCCCACTCGACAATCGAGGTGTGCGGATCATTGCCTTCGCGAACCTGCAGGGTGGCCAGGTAGTCGGCCACCGGGAATGGCTGCTGGATAAACGAATAACTGTAGCGCCGAGCCCGGTTGTCGAAGGCTTCCAGGCGTTCGACGATGAGCACATTGTCCGCCGTGTGCAAGGTGCGCACACGGCCACCTTCGCTGAGACTGCTGCGGGGCACGAGCGGCAGCCAGTCAGGCAGGGAATCGAACCCGCCCATCAGTTGCCAGACCTCTTCGGGGGACGCCGCGATTTCAACGGTTACCGATGTTGCAGCCATGAATAATCTCCAGGAACAAGTTGGAAAGCCCGACCGATCCCGCCGGCTGGACCACTGACGACGGCAACGTCAGCGGCCGGCAGGCTCGGCATAGACACCCGTGAGGTTTCAGACCAGCGGCAACGGCGCATGAGCCGCCACCAGCCCCTCTTCCCGCAACGCCTGCCAGAACGCCAGCGGAATCGTCTCCTGCAAGGCCGCCACGTCCTCGGCGATCCGCCCTGGCCGGCTGGCGCCGGGGATCACCGCCGCCACGGCCGGGTTGGCCAGGGAGAACTGCAAGGCCGCCGCCTTGATGCTCACCCCGAAGCGTTGCGCGAGGGTCTTTATCCGTTCAACTTTAGCCATGATTTGTGACGATGCCGGTTGATATTCGAAATGGGTCCCGCCAGCCAGCACACCGGAACTGTAGGGGCCACCGACAACGATATCGACTTGCCGGGCCAGCGCCTCCGGCATCAGCCGTTGCAGGGCCCGCTCGTGATCGAGCAGGGTATAACGCCCGGCCAGCAGGAACCCGTCGGGCTGCGCTGCGTCCAGTTGCAGGGTCAGTTCGCACGGCTCGACCTTGTTCACCCCAAGGCCCCAGGCCTTGATCACGCCCTCCTCGCGCAGGCGGGTGAGCACGCGGAATGCCCCGGTGCGCGCCTGGTTGAAATACTCCAGCCATTCATCACCGTAGAAATCCTGGGCAATGTCGTGCACCCAGACGATGTCCAGGCGGTCGGTCTGCAAACGCTCGAGGCTGCCCTCGATGGAACGCAGGGTGGCGTCGGCGGAGTAGTCGTTGACCATCTTGTTGGGACGGCCATGCGCGAAGACCCCGGCCTTTTCGCCCAGGTCGCGGGCGGCGACGTCTTCCACTTCATCCAGGACCAACCGGCCGACCTTGCTGCTGAGCACGTACTGGTCCCGTGGATGCTTGGCCAGGGCCGCACCCAGGCGAATTTCCGCAAGCCCCGAACCGTAGAACGGCGCCGTGTCGAAGTAGCGCACGCCCTGGTCCCAGACCGCATCGACAGTGGCCATGGCCTCCTCCTCGGGAATGGCGCGGAACATGTTGCCCAAGGGGGCGGTGCCGAAACCCAGGGTGCCCGGCAGTTTGTCTCTGATGCTCATAGTGATGATCCTTTGAATACACGTGATGAGTCCGGCCCACCCGCTCCGGGGTGACGCGGATCTCGCTGTCGGGATCAATACTAGGTTGCGGACTTTTGACCGTCCAAGACATAATTTGCACGACTTGAGTCCCGGAAGGTCTGACATGATTGATTTACGCCAACTGCGCTATTTCGTGGCGGTCGCCGAAGAAGAGCACGTCGGGCGGGCCGCCGAGCGACTGCACATTTCCCAGTCGCCCCTGAGCCGGCAGATCGCCCAGCTGGAGGAGCGCCTGGGCCTGAGCCTGTTCGAACGCAGCCTGCAACGCATCCGCCTGACCGCCGACGGCCAGACCTTTCTCGCCGAGACCCGGGCGTTCCTGACCCATGCCAATCGGCTGGAGTCCCTCGGCCGGCGGCTGGGGCGTGGTGAAGAAGGCGGCCTGTGCATCGGCTATATCGAGAACGCCATGCACTCGGGGGTGTTGCCCCAGGCCCTGCGCAGCTTGCGCGTGGAGCGGCCGGATGTGCATATCGCGCTCTACAGCCTGAATTCGGCGCAACAGCTGGAAGGCTTGCGCCAGCGCAGCCTCGACATCGCCCTGGTCAGCGAACCACCCACGGCGGATGACCCGGACCTGAACAGCGCCCGCGTGCTCAACGACCCCATGCTGCTGGCCCTGCCCGAGCGGCATCCATTGGCGCAACTGGGCGAGTTGAGTCCAGCGGACTTTCTGGAGCAGGAATGGATTGCCGTGCAGCACCCCCAGCGCAGCGGCAAACAGGATGATTTCGTCCAGGCCTGTATCAGGGCCGGGTTCAACCCCAATGTCCGACTGCAGGCCAATGAACCGCTGACCGCACTGGGGCTGGTGGCGGCAGGACTGGGTCTGACCATGATCCAGCAGAGCCTGCGGCACAACACGCCCCAGGGCGTGGTGCTGCGGGAATTACCCTGGCTGATCTATACCACTCCCTTGTGGGCGGCCTGGCATCGGATCAACTTGCGACCGCTGGTGGCGACCTTCAGGGAAGTGCTGGTGCAGGACGCGCTCCGGATCGACCTGCCGGTGGGCCCCTAGATGTCCATAATCTTGGCGGCAAAGGCATTCCAGCCGGCCGGCTCCTGGATCAATGCCGGGTAGTTGTGCGAAAAGCCGTACATCACACCACGTCGGGTCATGAGTTCACGAACGATGGCGGTCGCCGGGCCGCTGCCACTGCCTTTCAACAGGCTCTGCTCCTGATAGGCGCGCCAGTGCAATTCCATCGCGATGATCTTGCACAGTGCCGACTCCTGGGCCGCCACGCCGGTATTCTTGACCAGCAAGCAGAGTTTGACCGGTACGCTGACAGCCAGCGATACCCCGCCGGGAACAGCGGCCAAACCAAAGCCAACGCCCTTGTTGAACAACTTATGGGTTTTCATCAGTTTCAACACATCAAGCCACTGGCATAAGGTTTTACTCTGCTGACAGTGCCTGGCCATTTCAGCAAAGCGATGCAAGTGCACGGCTGAAACGCCGGCGGAACTCCCCTCGCGCAGCAACGCATAAGGATTGACCGGCAAAGCCATGCTGCCGATCGACGCCGCCGTGCCGACACAGGTCTGCACGTAATTGCGCACTTTACGATGCTGCAACAGGTGCTTGGTCTTCGGCGACGGCCGCTCAACACCCTGCACCGTGAAATAAGGATTATCCACCAGGGTCGAAGCCGCCTGGCCCACCTTGTAGACGCCCACCAGCGGTGTCAGGGCCGTCCCCAGGCCGTGCGGGATCAACCCGGACACCGCCAGGGCCGTGTCGAGGACCAGGCTGTTTATATTGAAACTGTATTTCGACATTTCTTTCAATCTGGCGGCAAAATCTTCCTGCTCCACACCCATATTGGCCTACCTCTCGCGTTTATAAAGCTGGGGAATTTTTCATTAAAGTATCAGTCCCGAGCTCAACTAAACGAGGTAAAAAAAAGCCAATTTATTACTTCAATTTGCCATTTATTCAAAAATGCAAAGTGCAACAATAAAGCGCCCAAACAGCAGGGGCTTACTTATAGAAATCGCTATTTTCCGATCAGTTTGAACAATGCTTCCAGGCTTTGCCGAAGGGCCCCGGAGTTATCCAACAGGCTTAGCGATGGATCCTCCGCCGCCAACAACGAGGCGGTGAACTCGGCATTGCGCGCCAGGCGCGCCTCGATCTGCGGGACACTCTCCCGTCCCCGCGCCAGCAGCCGCTCACGCAAGACCGCCTGGTCGACGGAGAGCAGGATCACTTGCAAATCCGGATAACGTGCGCGGGCCTGGGGCAGATAGGCCCGTGAGCCGTTGACCAGCACATCCTCTCCGGCAGCCAACCAGTCGTCGATCCGACGGGGAATGCCATAACACAGGCCGTTGGCCTGCCAGCTCATGGCGAAGGCCCCCTGAGCCTGCAGCGTCGCGAATTGCTCGGCACTGACCGACTGCGCCGCCTCGCCGGCCGCCTCGGCCGAGCGGGTGATGACCCGCCGGGCAATCCGGCAGCCACGCTCGGCCAGGGGTTCGCGGGCGGCATCGAGCAAACTGTCTTTGCCCGAGCCCGAAGGCCCGATGAGATAGATCAAGCGGCCAGCCATCCACAATCCCTCACACGTTGTCGCGCGCACAGTACAACACTCGCGGCGATCATGGCACTCATCGCAAGCGTGTTCGAGGATAGAAGGAGGGCAAGGCCGGCGCCCGACCAGCAGCCACACCCGGCGCGACCGGGGCGGTCGCGCCGGACTCAGGACTCAAGCCGGGTTGCGCGCCGCCAGCCGGGAAAAGCTCGCCAGGCAAGCCACGGCGGCAAAACCGGCACCGATATACAGTGCCAGGATCGGTCCGGAATGGCTCGACAAGCCGAAACTCAAGGCCACCAGCGCGGCCCCCGTGGACTGGCCAAGCAAGCGCGCGGTGGCGATCATCCCGCTGGCGCCGCTGCTGCGCTCACGCGGGGCGCTGGTCATCAGGGCCTTCTGGTTCGGCGACTGGAAGAAACCGAAACCCAGGCCACAGATCACCATGCGCACACAGATCGCCAGGGCGCTCGGGTCCGCCGGCAGCATCGCCAGGGACAACATACCCAGCGACAACACCCCCAGGCCGATGCCGCCGAGCAAGCCCGGTGGGTAACGATCCGACAGGCGTCCGGCAAAGGGCGCGATCAGGGCCACCACCACCGACCAGGGGGTCATCAGGTAGCCGGTCTGCACCGGGTCGCGGCCCAGGACCGTCTCGAAGAAAAACGGCAGCGAGACGAAGGCCAGGCCCTGGGTGGCGAAGGAGCAGATGGCGGTCAGCACGGACAGCGCGAACATCGGCCGCTTGAGCAAGTCAGTGGGGAACAGTGGGGCCGGATGACCGGTTTCGCGGCGGATCATCAGCGTACCCGCTATCACGCACAGCAGCAGCGCCAGACAGATCGGCAAGGCGCCGGCAAACTGCGCGCCCTCGCCCAGGGCATAGATGAGAGCGCCGAACGTCACCATGCTCAGCAGCGCCGTGCCCCAGGCAAAGCGCTGGCCGTTGGGCGGCGTATGGGGCAGCGAGGGCACCGCCATGGCCAGGGCGACCAGGCCGATGGGGATATTGACGCCGAACAGCCAGGGCCAGTTGGCCACCGACAGGATCAAGGAGGCCACCGTCGGTCCGGCGGCAAATGACATGCCGACCACCAATGCATTGAGGCCCATCCCTTTGCCGAGTTTCTCCGGCGGAAACAGGCTGAAGATCAGCGCGCCGTTGACGCTCATGATCGCACTGGCGCCAACCCCTTGCAGGACCCGGGCGAGGGTCAGCTGGGTCAGGGTGGTCGACATCGCACACAGGGCCGACGACACGGTGAACAGCACCAACCCGAACAGGTAGACCTTGCGGTGCCCGACTGTCCCACCAAAGGAAGCGAAGGCCAGGATGGTCGCCACCGCCGACAGTTGGTAGGCGTTGATGATCCACACCGAGGCCGCCGGCGTGGTGTGCAGGCTGGTGGCGATCGCCGGCAACGCGGTGTTGGCGATGGCGGTGTCCAGTGAGGCCAGCGCGATGGAGATCAGAATCGCCAACATGCCACTGGCCTGACGCGATAAACCCGGCCTGAAAATTCCCGATGACCCGCTGATTGCACACCCCCCGAAACCCGCTGTACAGAGCGGATCATAGCGTTTTGCCCAATATCGCTGACGACGTCTTGCTGAACCGCGGCTGTACGACATCGAGCGCGGGCTCAGCCAGTATCTACGCGCATGGTGATCCCCTACCCTCACTTGATAAACTAGCGCCTTCTTGGATCACTCCCAATAAAAGGTTGGCAATGGACGTTCTGGCAAGCATGAAGGTCTTCGTCAAGGTGGTTGAACACGGCAGCTTCAGCGCCGCGGCGCAGTCCATCGGGATTTCCTCGACCATGGTCGGCAACCATGTCCAGGGCCTGGAGAAACACCTGGGCACGCGCCTGCTGCATCGCACCACCCGGCGCCAGAGCCTGACCGAGATCGGCCAGGGTTATCACACCCAGTGCCTGGCGATCCTCGGGCAGATCGAACACGCCGAATTGATTGCCCGGGAACAGCGCGCCCATCCGCGGGGCCGGTTGCGGGTCAGTGCCTCGCCGACCCTGGCCTCGGACCGGCTGATCCCGGCGATCGCCGCTTACCTCAAGACCTACCCGGAAGTGGATATCGAACTGAAGTTCAACGATCGGGTGGTGGACCTGGTGGAGGATGGTTTCGACCTGGTGTTTCGCTACGGCGAGTTGCCCAGCAGCGGACTGGTGGGACGCCTGCTGAGCAAGAACCGGCGCATCGCCTGCGCGTCACCG
Organism: Pseudomonas sp. GW821-FHT03C07; assembly: GCF_059420925.1. Classification (NCBI taxonomy): domain Bacteria; kingdom Pseudomonadati; phylum Pseudomonadota; class Gammaproteobacteria; order Pseudomonadales; family Pseudomonadaceae; genus Pseudomonas; species Pseudomonas sp. GW821-FHT03C07. Next base: position 289,052 of record NZ_JBWKUQ010000004.1, on the reverse strand, counting down.
GCCTATCTGGAAGCCCACGGCACGCCGCGGGTGCCAGAGGATCTGCTGCAACATAACTGCCTGGTATTCCTGCGGGCCACGCCGCAGCGCGACTGGTTGTTCCACGGTGTGAGCAGCGAAAGCATCCGGGTAAACGGGCAACTGTCGGCCAACAACGGCACGGCGTTGATGAACGCGGCGCTGGAGGGAATCGGTATCGTCCTGTTACCGCAGACGTTGGTGGAAGACGCCCTGAAGGACGGGCGCCTGGTCCACTTGCTGCCCGATCATGAGACCCTGGATCGGCCGCTGCACCTGGTCTACCTGCCGGACAAACAGATGACGCCCAAGCTGAGCAGCTTTATCGAGTTCATGGTCAAGCGCTTTGCGTAGCAGGATGCCGTAACGCTGTGAGCGTCAGTCAGTTATCTTGAAAACGCCACCATCTGTGTAGCTGGCTTGCCGGCGATGGCGGTCGATCAGGCGATGCAAGGCTCACGGAGCTCATCGCCAGCAAGCCGGCTCCCACAAGTTCCGCGCCAGACATTGATCCGCTTGACGCATCAATCCATTCTAAAAATGCACTTATCAAATCTATAGCGCTGCGCCAGTATCCCGGCCAATAAAATCTGCACTGCGATGCAGGCCATAAAAACGCCGGAGACCTTCACGATGCACGCCACAACACCGACCGCCAGTTCCGCCCGTGCCAAGGCGGGCGCGGTATTTCGCGTTACCTCGGGCAACTTCCTCGAACAGTTCGACTTCTTCCTGTTCGGCTTCTACGCCACCTACATCGCCGCCGCCTTCTTCCCCGCCAGCAGTGAGTTCGCCTCGCTGATGATGACCTTTGCCGTGTTCGGCGCCGGCTTCCTGATGCGTCCGCTGGGTGCGGTGATCCTCGGTGCCTATATCGATGACGTCGGTCGACGCAAAGGCCTGATCGTCACCCTGTCGATCATGGCCAGCGGCACCATCCTGATCGTGCTGGTACCTGGTTACGAAAGCATTGGCCTGCTGGCCCCGGCCCTGGTCTTGATCGGCCGCCTGCTGCAGGGCTTCTCCGCCGGTGCCGAACTGGGCGGCGTTTCAGTCTATCTGTCGGAAATCGCCACGCCGGGTCGCAAGGGCTTCTTCACCGCCTGGCAGTCCTGCAGCCAGCAAGTGGCCGTGGTGATCGCCGCCGCCCTGGGCTACGCACTGAACCAGTGGATGTCGGCCAGCACTGTCGCTGATTGGGGCTGGCGCATTCCGTTTCTGGTCGGCTGCATGATCGTGCCGTTTATCTTCCTGCTGCGCCGCAACCTGGCGGAAACCGAGGAATTCGCCAAGCGCCGTCACCGTCCGGGCATGCGCGAGGTGTTCAACACCCTGGCGCAGAACTGGGTGATTGTGGTCGCCGGCATGTTGATGGTGGCGATGACCACTACTGCCTTCTACCTGATCACTGTGTATGCGCCGACCTTCGGCAAGACCGTGCTGCACCTGAGCACCGCTGACAGCCTGTTGGTGACCCTGTTGGTGGGTGTGTCGAACTTTTTCTGGCTGCCCCTGGGCGGCGCCCTCTCCGACCGTATCGGCCGCCGTCCGGTGCTGCTGACCATGTCCGGTCTGACCCTGGCCACGGCTTATCCGGCCTTGTCGCTGCTGGTCCAGGCGCCGACGTTCACCAGCATGCTGCTGGTGCTGCTGTGGTTGTCGTTTCTCTACGGGATGTACAACGGCGCGATGGTCGCGGCCCTCACCGAGATCATGCCGGCGGAAGTCCGGGTGGCCGGTTTCTCCCTGGCCTACAGCCTGGCGACGGCGGTGTTCGGCGGTTTCACTCCGGCGATCTCGACCTTCCTGATCCAGTACAGCGGGGACAAGGCCGCACCGGGTTACTGGATGAGCTTCGCCGCGTTCTGCGCCCTGTGCGCGACGCTGTTTCTCTATCGCAAGGCCAGGATGCAGCTCCAGCCGGCGGTGTAAGCCCGGTGTTTTCAGGGTGACCTGAAAGGCCTCTTCGCGGCGATACAGCGACCCGACAAGCTCTGCTCCCACATTAGTGCTCGGTTATACACAGATCATGCGTACGACTTGGACACTGTGGGAGCGGAGCTTGCCCGCGAAGACGGCGGATCAGGCACCACAAACCGATGATCCTTGAGAGAACCCCGATGAAAGCATTGTTTTTCAAGCTCGCCCTGCTCGGCAGCCTGACCTTGGCGAGTCTGGCGACCCAGGCCGAAGAAATCCGCGTGATGACCTCCGGCGGCTTCACCGCCGCCTACAAGCTGCTCGGCCCGAAATTCGCCGCTGATAGCGGCAACACCCTCGACACCATTCTCGGTCCATCCATGGGCAAGGCGCCGGAGGCTATTCCCAACCGGCTGGAGCGCGGTGAAAAGGCCGATGTACTGATCATGGTCGGTTACGCCCTCGACGAGTTGATCAAGCAGGGCAAGGTCCTGCCCGGCTCACGGGTCGAGCTGGCGGATTCGCGGATCGGCCTGGTGGTTCGCGCCGGCAGCGCCCAACCGCCCATCGGTACCGAGCAAGAGTTGAAAGACACCTTGCTCAAGGCCAAGTCCGTGGCCTACTCCGACAGTGCCAGTGGCGTGTATATCCAGGACCAACTGTTCAAGCGCCTGGGCATTGAAGCGCAACTCAAGCCCAAGGCAACCATGGTGCCGAAGATCCCGGTGGCCTCGGTGGTGGCGACCGGTGACTATCAACTGGGCTTCCAGCAGGTCAGCGAACTGCTGCCGGTGCCAGGGGTGACCTATGTCGGCAAGATCCCGGAATCGGTGCAGTCGGTGACGCGGTTTGCCGCCGGGATTCCAGTGGGGGCCGAACATCCCGCACAGGCCAAGGCCTTGCTGGATTACCTCGCCTCCCCGGCAGCCCAGGCCACCGTGAAAGCCACCGGACTGGATTCCATTCCTCATTGATTACACGTTCCCTTGTAGGCGCCGGCTTGCTGGCGATGGCCAGTAGACCTTGCAGCGCCTGAACGGCCGCTATTGCCAGCAAGCCGGCTCCTACAGGTTTCGTGCCCCCCTCAGGATCCGCTGGTGTGCGGCAGTTTCATTTCAACAATCAGCCGCTCCAGCTCCCGCGCCGCCGGGGTCAACACCCGCCCCCGGCGCTTGAGCAAGCCGACCTTGCGCATTACCTCCGGTTCGATCAGCGGCACACTGGTGAGAATCGGATGCTCGCCGGCCACCGGCATCGCCATGGTCGGCACCGCCGCAATCCCCAATCCAGCCTCCACCAGACCGATCATGGTGGTGACATGCCGGGTTTCACAGACCCCGGGGTTCTGCGCCTCGATGCCCACCAGCGCCTGGTCGAGCAGGAAGCGATTGCCCGAGGTCTTGTCGAGGCTGATGTAGTCCTGCTGGTACAACTCGGTCCAGGTCACGCTGGCCCGACCGGCCAGCGGATGATCACGGCGACAGGCGACAACGTAGCGCTCCTCGACCAACAACTCGAATTCGATTTCCGCCTGCAGGTTGCCGGTGAAACTCAGGCCGAAATCCGCTTCGCCACTGAGCACGGCGGCATGTACGTCGTTGGCGCTGGAGTCGAGCACCTTGACCTTGATCTTCGGGTATTGCCGGTGATAGTGGGCCACCACCTTCGGCATGAAGTAATAGGCCGCCGACGGCACACACGCCACCGTGACATGCCCCAGCCGGGTCGAGGCCACGTCGGTGATGCCCAGCAACGCGAGGTCGAGGTCGTCCAGCAGCCGCTCCACGGTCGGCGCGAACGCCCGACCCACCTGGGTCAGGCTGACCCGCCGGGTGGTACGCTCGAACAACCGGACCCCCAGGGCGTCCTCAAGCTTTTCCACGCGCCGGCTCAAGGCCGGTTGGGAGAGGTTGATAGCCTGCGCCGCCTTGCGGAAACTGCCCTGCTCGACCACCGCGCGGAAGGCCTGCAAGTCGTTCAAATCGAAGTTGATGGCCACCGGGCTTACTCGTCGGAAACTGATTGATCAGTTTAACGCATGAATCAGTCGACTCGATGCATGAGCCGACTTGAATGCGCGTCATTCATCCGACAATAAAAAAAGCCCGACCTGATTGCTCAGGCCGGGCTCTTCAGACCACCCGGATCAGACCTTGACGATCCAACCCGCTGGTGCTTCAACGTCGCCGGTCTGGACGCCGGTCAGTTCGTTGTACAGACGCTGGGTCACCGGACCGACTTCGGTCTCGCTGTGGAACACGTGCAGCTTGCCATTGTACTCGATGCCGCCAATCGGCGTGATCACCGCGGCAGTTCCACAGGCACCGGCTTCCTTGAAGTCGGCGATCTTGTCGATCAGCACATCGCCTTCGATGACCTTCAGGCCCAGGCGTGATTTGGCCAGTTCGATCAGCGACAGACGGGTGATACCCGGCAAGACCGAAGGCGACTGCGGCGTCACGAATTCGTTGTTGTGAGTGATGCCGAAGAAGTTGGCCGAACCGACTTCCTCGATCTTCGAGTGGGTCAGCGGGTCCAGGTAGATGGCATCGGCAAAGCCACGCTTCTTGGCTTCGGCACCCGGCATCAGGCTGGCGGCGTAGTTGCCACCGACCTTGGCCGCACCGGTGCCTTGCGGGGCCGCACGGTCATAGCTGGAGATCACGAAGTTGTGCGGCTTCATGCCGCCCTTGAAGTAAGCGCCGACCGGGATGCAGAAGATCGAGAAGATAAACTCGGGAGCGGTACGCACGCCGATGTTGTCACCCACGCCGATCACGAACGGCCGCAGGTACAGCGCGCCGCCGGTGCCGTAAGGCGGAATGAAACGTTCGTTGGCGCGGACCACCTGCTTGCAGGCTTCGATAAACACATCGGTCGGTACGTGCGGCATCAGCAGACGCGAGCAACTGCGCTGCATGCGCGCGGCGTTCTGGTCAGGACGGAACAGGTTGATCGAACCGTCCTTGCAACGGTAGGCCTTCATGCCTTCGAAGCACTGTTGACCGTAGTGCAGCGCGGTCGAACCTTCACTGATATGCAGGACGTTGTCTTCGGTCAGCGCACCGTTGTCCCACTCACCGTTACGGTAGTACGACAGGTAGCGCTTGTCGGTCTTGACGTAATCGAAACCCAGCTTGTCCCAGTTAATGCTTTCCTGACCCATGGCACCCTCAATCATCTGATAACCGCCTGAATCGCTCAGGCTTATGACATTTTTTTAGCAGGCAACCACAATACTCTATTCAGACAGGAAATCGCAGCCTGGACGACGTGCATGTCCTACATGCGTTTATGCCATACAGGGTCCGTAGCCCCCGATGCCAGCGGGCGAATCTCAGTCTGCATGGGCTTGTAAGGCGGCCTGGCGGCCAAAGCGATATTGGTTGTTCCCGCTGCGCTTGGCTTCGTACATCGCCAGGTCGGCGGTATGGATCAGCGTATCCATGCTCGGCGCATGGTCCGGGAATACCGCCACACCCAGGCTGCAACCGATCTGCGCCAGTTGATCACCGAGACTGATCGGCATCGACAACTCGACGAGCATTTTCTTGCACAGCAGATGCACCTCCTCCAACAAGCCATTGCTCTGCTGGGTCAGCCCTTCGAGGACCAACACGAACTCATCACCACCGATGCGCGCCACCGTGTCCGAGCTGCGCATCAGGTTTTTCAGACGGGTTGCCGTGGCGACCAGGATCCGGTCGCCGGCCGCATGCCCGTGGGCATCATTGATGTCCTTGAAGCCGTTGAGGTCGAGAAACACCAGGATCACCCGTGTGGTTTCCAGGCGGGCACGCTCCAGCGCCCGGGACAGACGTTCCTCCAGCACCAGTCGATTGGGCAGCCCGGTCAGCGCGTCGTGGTGGGCCAGGGTATGCAACTGGCTGGCCCAGGCCTTTTCCTCGGTGATATCACGCACCACTCCCATCATCTTGATCGCCGAGTCATGAACGTTCTTCACCACATTGCCGGTCTCGCGCAGCCAGTGGACGCTGCCGTCCGGCCAGATCACCCGGTATTCCTCGTCGTGGTTCTCGCCAGTCGCAATGCAACGCGCCTCCCCGGCCCGCACCCGGTCCCGGTCTTCGGGGTGCACGCTGGCGCAGAACAGTTCGTAGGACGGGATCACCTCGCCCACCTTGTAGCCGAACATGCCGTAGATGGCCTCCGACCAGTAGAGCTTCTCGGTATCGACATCCCAGTCCCAGGTGCCGATGCGGGCAAAGTACTGGCTGCGCTTGAAGCGTTCGACATCGTCGGCGGCTTCGACCCGCCGGTGGCGTTCGCTCAATTGGTGCAAAAGCGCCCGGCACTCGGCCAGTTCCCGGCGAGCCCTGCGCTCACGACAAAGCAGCACCCCGATCAAAGCGATCACGGGTACTGCGACAGCGGCCTCAAGCCATGAGGTCAGCATTGAAAACCAAGGGATTTGAACATGGACACACGACGAATAAATGGCCAGTGGCTATCTTAGTCCACACGGAACGTGCGCCCATGGTTTTTTAGTGGGCTGTGGCTTCGCTCATCAACGACTGATGAACCGCGAGGCCGGCCATGACCCCGGCCTCTGGTTACGGAGAGTCGGTTTTGCTATACCTGCCGCCTGAATAGTCAGATGGGGTACCAACCCTGGAGAAGTCATGAGCAACACTGAATTACAGATGACAGACCTGCTGGAAGGCGACGGCAAGACCGTGGTCAAGGGCGCCCTGATCACCACGCACTACCGTGGCACCCTTGAGGATGGCAGCGAGTTCGACTCGTCTTACAGCCGTGGCAAGCCGTTCCAGTGCGTGATTGGCACGGGACGGGTAATCAAGGGCTGGGATATCGGCCTGATGGGCATGAAGGTCGGCGGCAAACGTCGGCTGTTCGTGCCTGCGCACCTGGCCTACGGTGAGCGCGGCATGGGCTCGCGCGTGGCCGCTGGCGCCGACCTGAGTTTTGAAATCGAACTACTGGAAGTACTGACGCGGGACGATTGAGCACGCCTGCGACTATCCTTGGCTTCGATCACGGCGATTCGTACTGGGGCAAACGCCCATCATCGCCGTGTCCCTCAGCCCCCCGACCTACTCGGGTTCAACCCGGAATGGTCAGGCCCTTGATCACCGCCGGGCGCGCCACGAACTGCTCCAGAGCGCGGAGCACATGGGGGAAGTCCTTGATCCCCACCAGGTCGCCAGCTTCGTAGAAACCGATCAGATTGCGGATCCACGGGAAGGTGGCGATATCGGCGATGCTGTAGTCGTCGCCCATGATCCAGCGGCGGCTTTCCAGACGTTGGTCCAATACCCCCAGCAGACGCTTGCTCTCGGCGACGTAACGGTCACGCGGGCGCTTGTCCTCGTAGTCCTTGCCGGCGAATTTATTGAAGAAGCCGAGCTGGCCGAACATCGGCCCGATACCGCCCATCTGGAACATCACCCACTGGATGGTTTCATAACGCCGCGCCAGGTCCTTGGACATGAAGCGCCCGGTCTTCTCGGCGAGGTAGATCAGGATCGCCCCGGACTCGAACAACGGCAGCGGCTGGCCGTCGGGACCATTGGGATCAATGATGGCTGGAATCTTGTTGTTGGGGTTCAACGCCATGAATTCCGGCGTCAGTTGATCGTTGGTAGAGAAACTGACCAGGTGCGCTTCATACGGCAGGCCCAGCTCTTCAAGCAGGATCGAGACCTTGACGCCGTTGGGCGTAGGCAACGAATAGAGCTGGAGACGGTCTGGATGTTGTGCAGGCCATTTATGCGTGATGGTGAACTCGGAAAGATCAGTCATGGAAAGCTTCCAACAAGCGGTAGGGAATGCGGCAACGGGTCACGACCTTCCACCCGTCCGGGCGCTGATTATAGGCACAGCCGGCGGTCGTGCCTGTAGCCAGGATATTTCCGGCAAAGAGGTGCGGGTCAAGGCGTCCGATGTGGCGACGGTGAAGCCGAAGGATTGACCTCGAGCACTGGGTTTGTTCGTAGATATCGGGTGGCCTTGAGGGGCTCCTCGCGGCGATGCGGCGCCCCGACAAGCTCCGCTCCCACATTAGATTTGCGCCGGGCACAAGATTCAGGTCCGACGCGGACATTGTGGGAGCGGAGCTTGCCCGCGAAGAGGCCGGCCCAGGCACCCCATTATCCAGACCTCAGCGAAAATCCCGACTGCGTACGGTGATCTCCGCCAACATCGAGCCCAGGTCGCTCAGGCGTCCGGCAATCACATGCCGTACGTCGCCTTCGGTTTCCAGGCGTCCGTCCACTTTCAGCAACTGCGCGCCCACCAGTACCTGCCGTTGCCGCTCGGCCAGGTCGCGCCAGACCACCACATTGACGTTGCCGAACTCGTCCTCAAGGGTGACAAAGGTCACCCCGCTGGCCGTGCCCGGCCTCTGGCGCCCGGTGACCAAGCCGACAATACTCACCGGCCGCCCGTGTTCGACCTCCAGCAGCTCCCGCGAACTGCGACAGCGTAAAGCCTTCAATTGCTCGCGCAACAACGCCAACGGGTGCGGCCCCAAGGTCGTGCCGAGGCTGGCGTAGTCCGCTTGCAGGTCCTCGCCGACACTCGGGCGTGGCAAGGTCACCGGAGCTTCGGCTGCCCTCGATAACCCGGCGAACAGCCCAAGCTGTGCCTCGACCCCGGCCACTTCCCAACGCGCCTGATAACGGTCACCCGCCAGGCCCTGCAAGGCACCGGCATCGGCCAGCAGCTCCTGGGCCCGGGTATCCAGCCGGGCCCGCTCGCCGAGGTCGGCGATATCCTCGAAGGCCCCGGCCCGGCGTGCCGCTTCGATCCGCCGCGCATCCTCCTCATGCAACCCACGAATCATCCGCAAACCCAGGCGCAGCGCCGGCTGCGGCTCATCGGTCGGCTCCAGGCTGCAATCCCAAGCACTGGCCCGCACATCCACCGGGCGGATCTGCAAGTGATGACGCCGAGCATCCTGGAGGATCTGGTCCGGGCTGTAGAAGCCCATCGGCCAGCTGTTGATCAGCGCACAGGCGAACGCCGCCGGCTCATGGCACTTCAACCAGCAACTGGCGTAGGTCAGCAAGGCAAAGCTGGCGGCATGGGATTCGGGAAAACCATAACTGCCGAAGCCCTTGATCTGCTCGAAGATCTGCGCGGCGAACTCTGGCGCATAGCCGTTTTTCGCCATGCCCTCGGCCAGCCGCAGGCGGTGCGGCTCAAGCCCGCCATGGCGCTTCCAGGCAGCCATGGAGCGGCGCAACTGATCGGCTTCGCCCGGGGTGTAGTCCGCCGCCACCACCGCAATCTGCATGACCTGCTCCTGAAACAGCGGCACTCCGAGGGTGCGTTTCAGGACCGCTTCCAGTTCCGCCGACGGATAGGTCTCGGGCTCCTCCTTGTTCCTCCGGCGCAGATACGGATGCACCATGCCACCCTGGATCGGCCCCGGCCGGACAATCGCCACTTCGATCACCAGGTCATAGAAATTCTTCGGTTTGAGCCGTGGCAGCATCGACATCTGCGCCCGCGATTCAATCTGGAACACACCAATGGTGTCGGCCCGGCCGATCATCGCGTAAGTCGCTTGATCGTCCGGCGGCAGGCTCGCCAGGGTCCAGCGCGGCCCGCCGCGATAGTGCTGCACCAGGTCGAAACAACGGCGCAGCGCGCTGAGCATGCCCAGGGCCAGGACATCGACCTTGAGCAAGCCGACCTTGTCCAGGTCGTCCTTGTCCCACTGGATGATGGTGCGCTCGGCCATGGCGGCGTTCTCCACCGGGACCAGGCTGTCCAGCGGCTGCTCGGAAATCACGAAACCGCCCGGATGCTGGGACAGGTGCCGGGGAAAACCGATCAGTTGCCGGGTCAGGCCGAGCACCCGGCGCAGCACCGGGCTGTCGGGATCGAAGCCGCTTTCGCGCAGGCGCTCCGGCGCCGGCGGCTCATCGCTCCAGTGGCCACAGGCGTCGGCCAGGGCATTGATCTGATCCGGCGGCAGGCCCAACGCCTTGGCCACATCCCGCACCGCCCCCGCGCCATGATAGGTGCTGACCACCGCCGTCAACGCCGCCCGGTTCCGGCCGTACCGCTGGAATACGTATTGCAGCACCTCTTCGCGACGATCGTGTTCGAAGTCGACATCGATATCGGGCGGTTCGTTGCGCTCGCGGGAGAGGAAGCGCTCGAACAGCATGTTGGTGCGATCCGGGTTCAGCTCGGTGACGCCCAGGGCATAACACACCACCGAATTCGCCGCCGAACCGCGACCCTGACAGAGAATACCCTGCTCGCGGGCGAAGCGAACGATATCCTGCACTGTCAGGAAATAACTGTCGTAGTCCAGCTCGGCGATCAGTTTCAGTTCTTTTTCGATAAGGTCCCGAACCCGGATGTTGATCCCTTCCGGCCAACGTCGACGAATCCCCTCTTCCGTCAGGTGGCGTAGCCAGGACGTCGGGGTCTGCCCTTGCGGCACCAGCTCACGGGGATACTGGTAACGCAACTGGCCGAGGTCGAAGGTACAGCGCCGGGCAATGACCAGGGTCTCGGCCAGCAAGGCCTCCGGATAAATCCCGCGCAAGGCCTCGAGGCTGCGCAGATGCCGCTCGCCATTGGCATGCAGCTGCTGCCCGGCATCGGCCACCCGGGTGTGCAGGCGAATGGCGGTCATGGTGTCTTGCAAGGCACGCCGGGCCCGCACATGCATATGCACATCGCCGCAGGCCACGGCGGGAATCGCCAGTTCGGCGGCCAGGGCCAGCAAACGCGCCAAACGCCGCTCATCATCCTGGCCACAATGCAGCTCCACCGCCAGCCACAGGCGCTCGGGAAAACGCTCGCGCAACCAGAGGCCATCGGCATCGGCAATGTTCTGCTCAGGTAGCCACAACGCCAGCAACCCTGGCAGCGCCTGCTCGAAGTCCGCCCGCAGCACTTGATAACAGCCTTTTTCCGCACGACGCCGGGCCTGGGTGATCAATCGGCAAAGGGCCTGGTAGCCCGCCAGGTTTTCCACCAGCAGTACCAACCTGGGCCCACTCTCGATCTGCATTTCACTGCCGATGATCAGCGCCAGGCCACTCTCCTGCGCGGCCTGCCAGGCCCGGACAATCCCTGCCAGGGTGCACTCGTCGGTAATCGCCAGGGCTTGATAGCCCTGTTCCCTGGCCCGCTCGAACAATTCCTGGGCGCTGGAAGCCCCGCGCTGGAAACTGAAGTTCGACAGGCAATGCAGCTCGGCGTATTCGCCACTCATGCGAACCAGCCCTGCAGCAGCAACGGACCGCTTTCCCCCACCGTGCGATAAGCCCAGGCCTGTCGGCCGGCGCGGATCTCGACCAGGTAATAGTCGCGACGCACGTCCGCGCCGTCCCACCAACCCGACTCGATCCGCTCCGGCCCCAGCAGGACCCGCACCGCCTGTTCGGGCAGTGGCAACGGCGCCTTGAGCAGCCAACCGGGACGCAACGGGCCGGCGGCGGCCAGCGGCTCGGGTGTGCTCGCCGGAAGCGGCTGCCAGGCGCATTCGGGGCGGTGATCGGCCTGGAAGCGCAAGCCCTGCACCGCGTCATCCCCCAACCGGGCACGCAAGCGTTCGCGCAATTGCTCCCAGGGCAAGGACTGTTGCGGACGTTCGTCGAACAATTCGCGGTGCTGCGGGACAAAGGCTGGCAGGTCCTCGGCTTCCAGGCGAAAGCCGCGCACCGCCGCCTCGACCTGGACCTGCTCCAGTCGCCCACGGGCCAGTTCGAAAAGCATCGCCGGATCACGCTCGGCACTCAGCAGGCCGACCTGGATCCGCGTCTCCGCGACCCCGGCATGTTCCAGAATCAGCTCGAAACGCTGCACACCGCTGTCACGCCCACAGAGAAACGCCGACAAGTCCCCGGTCAGACGCCGCAAGGGAAACAGCAAGGCCTGATTCGAGGTCACGTCGAAATTCAGCTCGATCCGCGCCGCGAAGCGATCCGGCGGCAGATAGAACGCCAGGGCCAACGGCCGCTCGCCGAGCAGGCTGTCGAGGTGCTTGAGCAACGACGCCTCGAAGCGCCGCGCCAGGCTATGCCGAGGCAAGGCCAGCACTGGCTCCAGGGTCCGCAGGCCCATGCGCGACAAGGCCGTGGCCGCGTCTTTTTCCAACCCGACCCGGTCGATCGGCATCTGCCCCAGGGCCTGGCGCAAGGCCCCGTTGTCCGCCAGGGCCAGGCCATCATAGGCATTGGCCAGGACCCGCGCCGCCGCCGGATTGGGCGCGACAACGATCCGGTGACGAAAGCCCAGACCGGTCAGTTCTTCGCGCAAGCGCGCTTCCAATTGCGCCCAGGGTCCGAACAGGCCCAGGCTGGATTCGATCTCGAACAGCAAGGCCCGCGGATAACGCAGGCTGACCTGGGAGCTGAAGCGATAGGCCCAAGCGGCGAGAAACTGTTGCCACTGCTCGATTTCGGCGGGATCGTATTCGGCGCTGGCAAAGGCCTTGGTCAAGGCATGGGCGGCGGTCAGCGATTGCCCGGGACGCAGGCCCAAGGCCCGGGCCGCAGCGTTCACCGCCTGCACCATCCGACGTTGCGGCGAGCCCGTCAGCAGCGCCAGCGGTGCTTCAGGTTCAGGGGTTCGACGCAGCACCCCATCCAGTGCCAATTGCGGAAAAACAATACAGACCCAACGCATACCCGCCTCAATGCCCGCTGCTGAAGGCAATCGGTGCCGAATGGGCCAACCCGCCGCGGCACTTGAGCACTCGCAGCTGCGCGGGCCGACCCTCGACGGCAATCCGCAGGGCCGCCGGCGACGGATTGATCGCCTCCGCCAACGAGCGGTAGGCGAAGGCCAGGGTCTGGCCGCTTTCCGCCGCCACCTGCAAGCGCCGCAAGGCCCGGTCATCGGCCTGCTGCGGCCAGCACAGGACCGCGCCGCAACTGCCGGAGCGCAGGCATTGTTCGGCCGCCCACAAGGCATCACGCGGCGGCGCCTGGATCACCGCCAACTGCCGCAGGTCCACCCCCGCGCGCAACCACGCCTGGGGATAAGGCACATGGGGCGGCGCCACCAGGACGATCCGCTCACCCCGGGCCGACAACCGCGCCAGGGTCGGCCAGACCAGTTGCAACTCGCCGACCCCCTCCCCGGCGATGAGGATTTCCGTCAGCGCTGCCGGCGGCCAGCCACCACCGGGCAAGGCGGCGTCGAGGCTCGCATGGCCGCTGGGCTGGCGATCGGACTGCGACTCGGCCAGCGGCGCGACCGCGCGACCTTTCCACACCCGGCGCTCGTCAAGCAGCGAGTCCAAGGCGACGACGGCGCCCCTCATGCCGGCCGCACCAGGCCGCAGAACACACCTTCGATGGTCAACTCCTGATGCTCGGGATCGACAACGATAGGCTCATAGGCCGGGTTGCGCGGCAATAGGCGGATGCCCGTGGTCGTACGTTCGAAGCGCTTGATGGTGACCTCACCCTCCAGCCGGGCCACGACGATCTGACCGTTGCGCACCTCGCCCGTGCGGCGTACCGCCACCAGGTCACCGTCGAGAATGCCATCGCCGATCATCGAGTCGCCCTGCACCTGCAGCAGGTAATCCGGGGCGCGGGAAAACAGCGCCGGGTCGAGCAACAAGCGGCGATGCTCCTGGGCATCGACATCGATCGGCCGGCCCGCCGCCACCCGACCCAACAGCGGGATATCCAGCAACTCGGCCCGCGGGGCTTGATCGAGCAGGCGAATGCCCCGCGCCTGATGGGCGTTGACCTCGATAAAACCGCCCTCGGCCAAGGCCACCACGTGCTTGCGCGCCACGCTGCGTGAGGCGAAACCAAAGGCCTCGGCGATCTCGGCAAGGCTCGGGGGCTGGCCGTTACGCACGATACGCTCGCGGATAAAGGTCAGGATGGCGGAACGGCGGGGGGTTAAAGTCGTCATGGAGTACATTTGTACTCCTGTCGGATTTTCCTGACAAGAGCCGCCAGTCGAGACACGGCTTGCACAACACAGTCCTGTGAAAACGCATGAACAGGCCCAAACAGCAGAATAGACACACTGCTTATATGTACGAACAAAACCACAGAACTATCTCACTCATAAATTATTGCAAACCTTTCCTACAGCGATCACTAATATCACTCTCGACCCGCCTTATTTAAACCTTCAGAAAATCAATAACTGCATATTGAAAAATGCAATCATCTTGCTATATTCACTCGGGCACCCACCCCATTGAAAACAGCCCCTTGGCCTGCTTCGCCCTGCGTTATTAAAATCTTCAACCGTTATCTGGAGATCGCCATGCCCCCTTTCCATACCTGCCATCAGCAACGTCTCGCCGCTATTCTGAACCGAGCAATAAGGGACCCATCATTTGCCGCACAGTTGCAGATGAATCCAAGCCACGCTGGCAAGAACCTGGACATGACCCTGCGGATCGACGAGGTGGTGGCGCTCAAGAGTCTGGACCTGGCCCAGTTGGTGCTGGCCGCGAAAGCCCTGCATAGCCCTCTGACGGCTCGCGCCAACTTCGACCCACAACAGGTTCGAACCGATTAAGCCGGCGGGAACCTCCGAGATATATCGCCAGGATGACGATCATGAAGTGTTTGTTACACCCCATTGAATAAAACTTCAAACGAGCGGCCACTGACGCTTGTCGCTGCCCGAATGTTGCCAACACTTTAAATTCCAACATCGCTTTTTCTTGAAGGCGGGTTATTGCGCGCTCGTTATTCATCAAGTTATATCCCAAGGACACCGACATGACCACCCGACTGCAATCCCCGCTCGACGAACTTTTCCAGTGCAACACATTTTTACCCGATGCCACTCCGGACCGCTTTCACCGTTTACTCGATCGGCTCAGCCAACAGCGCTACAGCACCTTCGCCGCGCTCTATGCCGAATGCTTCCAGCGTTTCGAGGGCAGCGCCAGGCTCAATCCGTTTTTCTCCAGTGCGACGCACCTGATCCTGCTGCCGGTCGCCCAGCGGCGCCTGATCATCAACGACCCGGTGTTCCAGATCTGGATGAGCCTGGCGTTTCAGCATGCCAACGCGGTACTGAGCAAACCGGTGGACGACAGCACCGCCCTGCAGGACATGCTCCTGGGGTTGCCGGCGGTACTGCAACGCATCACCCAGACAGCGGTCGATCACCAGTACTCGAACCATCCGCCGATCCGGCGCTTCAATGTCGATCCGCTGATCGCCGCCGCGACACCGCCCAGCTATGAGTTCCCTGAAGACGAAAGCACCCGCAAGCACCTGGAGCGCAACGGTTACTCCATCCACTTCTTCCGCGACGTGGTCAGCGTCGCCTTGTCGCGTATCGCCAATACCTGGCCGGCCTGCTACGAGCAGTTCCGGCACCTGGTCAAGCTGATCTGCTACCTGCCCGACGGCACCTTCCGCAGCTGCTCGGCGGCGCGCTACACCGGTGCCATCCTGCTCTCGGCCAAGGACCACTCGATCCTCGATATCGAAGAGTCACTGGTCCATGAGACCACTCATCAACTGCTGTACAGCCTGGTCGAAGTCTGCCCGCTCATCGATGAACAACGCGCCGAGGAACGCCTGTTCAACCTGCCCGGGTCCGGCCTGCCGCGCGATCTCCATGGTTATGTCCATGCGTTCTTCGCCGCGCTCGCCCAGGTCAAATACCTTGAGCGCGTGCGTCAGCGCCCGGCCGTGGAAATGCAACGGGCCGAAGAGCGGATGCTGAGTATCCTGCGCGGTCTGTTCAAGGCCCTGCCGGAGCTTGAAGCCTGCGACGCGTTCACTCCCCGTGGCCGGACCTTCATGGACAATCTCGCCCAAGAGGTGCATGCCCTGCACAATCGCCATACCGGCCTGCTGAGCCGGCCGATTGCGCCGGCGGACAGTACGCCAGCCATGGGCATGTCCGTGTAGAAGCCGGCGTTGGCGGGTGGCCTGGTTGGGATCGAGCCGCCCGCCCAGTTGTGCGATACCCGGCTGCCACAGCATTAATTACCGCACTCGGTCTTCGGCTGGCGCGTTGAATGACGGTCCTCACGCCACGACAAGGACCTCCAGCATGAGCCCCCCGATCTTCTCGAGCGATCCCCCCGCCAGCGCCGCCACGTCGGTGTCACTGGAACACGCCATCGAGCATTTTCTCGGCGACCTGCCCGCCGAGACCGCCCGACGCATTCGTCTGGCCAGCGGTATCGACACTCCCGCCTTGCGCGCCCTCTACAGCGAATCCCGGCAGGTGCCAGCGCTGCTGCTGGACACCCGCCTGCGCTTCGACCTGGAGCAGGAGATACAGGACTTCATCGACGCGCTGCGCCTTGAGTCCCCTTCCGTATCCGAGGTGACAACCCTGTCCTGGCAGTTGCAACTGCTCGGCCTGGAACTGCTCTGGCCGGCGACGAGTGTGTTGCACGTGTACGATCCGCCCGATAATTCGGCGGCGGCCGAGTACGGTCCTGACCTCTCGCCCAGCCTGCCAAGGGTGCGTGTCAACCGGGCCCGGGTGCTCGATGGCAACCTGTGGCACAGCGTCCTGCAACACCTGAATCCGACACAGAGCGCGTCACTGCTGGGCGGGCGGTACCCCACCCTCGATAGCCAGTTATCGGCGCTCAAGCACAAGGCCGCTCTTGTACTGTCCTCTCACCGCGAGGACCTGTTCGATAACCTCCATGCCTTCCGGCAGCAATCCCACGATCCGCTGGTGAATCTGCTGCGTAGCCGAATCCCCCGGCTGTCCCGGGCGGCGGCCGAAGAACTGCTCGCCAACTCGAGCGAGCATGACCGGCAGTCACTGGCATTGTCCGAGGGCGAACCGAGCGAGGGCCAGGAGCGCGATGCCCACTGGTATCTGCAGGAGGAGCGTCTCAGCCTGGCCTATGAGGGCCTGTTCCTGGAGAGCCGGCAGCGCAACGACGATACCTGCCGGCTGCTGCTGCACAGCCTTGCCACCTTGCCGGGCTGGCCATCGAGCGGCGTGCGCCTGGAACTGCGCGACCACGCGCCGGACGGCCCGTTGCTGGCTGGCGCCGGCGAGCAGCACGCAGAACAGACCCACCTCATCCTGCGCCGCAACGGCAGCTTCACCCTGCATGCCGCCGCAGGGCCGGAGCAGAAGCCAGAAGCCGATCTACCCGCGGTCCTCGCAACCCTGCCCGGCACCCTGCGCAACCGCCTCGGCCTGACGGACCGCCAGGCCATCCAGCACCTGCTACGCCAACACCCTCCTCTTTCACGCGCCCACCTGGGCGCCTTGCTAGGACTCTCACCCTTGGAACCCTCACAACGTCTTTCCGATGGCAACGGCTACCAACAGAATCCACCCACCAGCTTCGCCGCCCCCGACCCACTCGCCCAGAGCCAGCGGGACGCCTTCGATGATCTGGCTGCCACCAATGAACGCACGCTGTTGCTGGTGCGCCAGCAGCCCAACTTCCATTGGTTCGCCGGCCTGCTCTTGAGCCGGCAACTGGCCCGTGACTTTCCCCAGGCCGCCTCGAAAAATCCCGATGCGATCTTCCTCAATACTTACGAGGAGACCCGCTACTGGCCCCTGTCGGACAGCGGTGAACGCGCAGAGCAGGTGCGCTATCGCGGTGTCAGGCAGTCGCAGACGCTGACGGAGGTCTTTGCCAAGCATCTGGCCGGCAATACCCAAACGTTCGACCCGGCCACCAGCGGCTTCTACGCCAGCGCCACCGCCGCCTATAACGAACAGCAACTGAGCGGCCTGGACCTCGGGCGCTTCAGCAAAACCCTGGAGGATGCCGGCCTTGGCTTCGACACGCGCTTTACCGAACAACTGGAGAGTTTCTGGGCCAGCGCCGCACCACTGCTGCGGGAAAACCTGCGCACGCAGATCCGCCTGGAAGCGCAATTGCGCGAGCTGGACCTGAGCCTGGATAAAAGCCATCGGGAGGATCTGGAGCGAGTTCTGGAACACCCCACTCATGCCCGGCGCCAGGAAAAATTCCCCGCGCAAGGACCGATCCACGTCTACCGGATCGCCCTGCAACCGTCCGACCTGTTCCTCGAAGGCTGCCTGGTCATCACCCGCAGTCCCGATGAAGACACCTACAAACTACCGGTGTTGTTCTATCAGATCGGCCGTGGCCTGGAGCCGTTCGCTTCATTGCAGGCTCTGAAGAGGAATCTGACCGAGCGCCTCGATGACGAGGTCGAGCGCGGATCGCTGCTCGACCTGCTGCCGCAGCGGCAGCGCACCTGGAACCCCGCGAACGCCCCCGACCGCACGGCACCGTTCAGCTACCGGCTCGAACCGGGCGATCCCTTCCAACGGCTGGTGGACGGCTTGTTCGCCAAGCAAAAAGAGGACTTCGCCGATGCCTGGCGCTTCGCCAGAGGCGCTCCGGGCCTGTACAACGACGTCGGCGAATTCGCCCGACAACTGGACGGTGCCGTCAGCCTGGCCAGGCTGCTGGATATCCTCCCCGTCCTCAGTCGGCGCAATCGCGACCTGATGTTCAGTGACCTGTTGAACCGAATCAGGAATATCAGCCTGGACGAACAGACCCGACTCGTCACCTTGTGGCGACCCACCCTGAAAACCGATCCGATCCCCGCGTCGCTCAGTGAGCTGCCAGCCCTCAAGGCTTACGCAACCAGTCTGCTCAAGTCCCATCTGCAACAGCGCTATCCCCAGGTCCCGCTCGACCCTGACAGCATCGAGGTGCATGTCACCCAAACCAACATCTACCCGAGCCCGGCCTGGCAAAGCCAACCGCCGACCACCAAGGAACACCGCCGCAGCCTGTCGTTGACGGCCCTGGCGCTGGAGAACATCAAGGGCGTGCGCCTCGGCGAAACAGTCAACTTCAAGGCCGAAATCAGCACGCCGACAGGGACCGCGCTGCACCTGTCGGACGCCGACGTGCGGGCTATCGTCAAGGACGTGGACGCACCAGGCCAGTACCAGACGCTGCTCAAGCAAAAATTGCTGGGCCCGGACCAGGCGGCGCTGCGCACGGCCTGGATCGAAGGCGAACGGGCGCGGATGAAGCTGCATGCCTATGTCGCACGCCTGAGCGGGGACTTTCTCGACGCCAGGGACAGCGCCCCGGAACGAGGCTACAGGCGCATCGAACATCTGCTCAAGCACTCGGCGGTACACGGTCGTCCGCTGCTGGACGGTTACAAGGTAAACGCCAACTACCTGATGCTCGGCGGCACGGGGCAGGCACGCAACGGTGTGAGTATCGACGAGGTGCTGGTCATCAGCACCGACGATCCATCCGGCACGCTGCTGTTCTACACGCCGCAGGGCCCCGATGGTAAAACCTGGCGCGAGCTGGCGAACAAAGCGGCCATCGAAGCGTTGCTGCTCGAACCAGACTGGAAGAGCTACTGCATCACACGAGCGGCCCGGAACGAACAGTGGGACCCGGCCCAGTTGTTCGCGCGCCAAGCCCCGCTGGTACGTTACTTTCCTATCGAAGGCGACCTGTTCAGCACACTGTACGAGGCCAGGGTCAAGCACCTGATCGCCAGCGTGGAATACTTCGGGGCCAGCAACCAACGGGTGGACAGTGAAACGGTCTGGTACTGGATCAACGTGAGTTTGCGCATCGCCATCGAGCTCATCCTCGGCATCGCCCCCTTGCCGCTCAGCCTGCCGGCCTACCTGTTGCGTGGTCTGTACGGCCTGGCCAACTTCAACCAGGCCCTTATCCATGGCCATTATCAAGAGGCCACGGACGCGCTGCTCCAGACGCTCCTCGACGCCGCGGGCATCTTGCCGTTGCAGGCGTTCAAGCCTCTGTTGCGCCAGATCCGCCCCTTGCCCAGCGGGAAGACTTCCCGCCTGATCAAAACCTACCGGCTGCGCCACGACGGCAGCCGGCAACCGCTGCTGAGCGCCGAGCCTTCGTCGGCGACATCACTCAGGTCCATGGCCGCGGATCTGCGTGAGTTTGAAATCAAAACACCGCCGGAACTGAACTATCTGCGCGACGGCCTGTTCATCGACCGCACGCCGCGCATGGAGCAGTACGTGAAACTGGAAGGCAAGTGGTACCGCACCGGCTCCCGGGCCGGCAAGCGCTACATACTCAGGGAGAACAACTGGGCGGAAGACATTGAGCTCGTGCGCGAGGGCAAAGGTTGGCGGCCCCTGCCCAGGATTCGCGGGCTGGGCGGCGCGCCCGAACCGGTCGGCACCGCGCGCTATGAGATCCCCGCCGCCCAACGGGGCGCGATCGAAGAGCTGATTCGCACGACCAGCAGAAGGCTTGACCCCCACTGGTATACCCCGAATGCTACAGCACTGGAGCGCCAGGCCGCCTCTAAAGTGTTCTCACACTCACAACGGTTGCTTGAAGACAGCCAAAATTTCTTCGCCGAAAACCCGGCCCCCGTGGCCAGAACACTGGCGCCCGACCTGCTGGACGCCGGGCTGGCGACACAACTGATCGAACGTGGCTACCAGACCGGAAACGGTATCGTCCTCGGTGCGCCCTACCACGCCAAGGGCGGTCGCAAGTTCCTGATCGACAACATGCGTTCGCTCGCCGTGGAACACCAGGCCAAGACCCTGTACATGGAAAACCTCCTGACGGACTTCGATCAGGTTCACCTCAATGACTTCCATCGTACCGGTGTCATGCCCCAGCGTCTGAGGAACGTACTGACAGAGCAAGATATCGCTCAGGGCATCGACCCGCACGGCCCCCATTCATTGTATGAGGTGATTGGCAGCGCACAACGCAATGGCATTCGCGTCCAGGCGCTCGACTGTGCCACGAGCTACCGCCAGGGCGTGCGCCACTACAACCCGAGTCGGATCAGAGCCCTGAAATACTACGCCCGGCAAGTCATCAAGGCAGACCAACTGCAACAAGGCCCGCATCGCTGGATTGCCCTGACCCAGGATTCACATGCCAGCGCCGTGCTTGGCGAGCCGGGCCTCGCCGACCTGTTGGAGGCCGTCAACCTGCGGACCGTCGATGTCGGTGGGCACCCCTCGCCGCTGCGCGTCCTGCGGGACCCGGGAGAGTTCACCCAAGGCAAATATGCACAGGATATTCAACTCGTGCGGGCCGATGCGAAAGTGGAAGTGAACGTGGCGCCCCAGGCCCTGCCACATGTACCGAAGCCGCACAGGGGGCTGCTGATCCGGCCAGGGGATTTCCTGATCGAACAAAGCGGCGAGCAGTACACCATCGTCTACCGGCCGGTCGATCCCCAGAACCCTGGCCTTTCGTTGGTCACGGCGCAGCAGCCGGTGACACGGAGCCAGCTTGTCGACGGTGCAGGGCGTTCCTACGATGTGTTTCATATCGAGGGCCCCATGAACCTCAATATCGCTGGAATCAAATACAGAAGCATCGACGACCTGATCTGGGTACTCAAGCAAGCCAACATGAGGCAAGTGGTCGAACTCAGCAATGTCACCTACCTGCGCCAGCCCAGGCTTGACACCCATCCGAAACTCAGTCGCGCGGGCATGTTCACTATAGAAAATGCCCCGCAAGGGCCCGTGCTGATCAATCGCTCCCGGGATCGATCCCTGGTCACGACGATCATTCGAACCGACAGGAATACCGGCAAGTTCTATATCGTTCATGAGCGTTGGGGATTCAACCAAGCGCGGCTGTTCGCCAGCTTCGACGAGCTGAGCCAGGCGGTGGTCAAAGAGGTCGGGCTGGTGCGCCTGGTCGAATCCACCAATCTCTGATCCACCCACTTTTGCTTCAAGCCGCCCTTGAGGTCAGGGCGGTGAACAGATAGCCCGCGCCATGGACGGTCATGACCCGTTCCGGCGCGGTCGATCATCCTCGACGATCAGCACGCGCGGCATCACCTTCATTACCTGGCTGATCGTCGTGCCACGAGCGGCCGACTCTCGGGGCGGCCGAACAGCCACCACAGGAGCCTTTGGACAATCAACCAGGCTGATATCGACTATGCCCGCGGCCGTCTTACACCGCCGCGGCTCAATGTCTAGACTCGCTTACCTCACCTGTTCCAGAGCCTTGAAGCCATGCCAACCCACCCTCATGCTGCCCCCGTGATGACCCGCGCCCTGGTGATGTTGTTCGCCTTCTGCTGCGGCGCCATCGTGGCCAATATCTACTACGCTCAGCCAATCATCGAGCTGATCGCTCCGGACCTCGGTATTTCCGCCCACAGCGCCAGCCTGATCGTGTCCCTGACCCAGATCGGCTACGCCCTGGGCCTGTTCTTCCTGGTGCCGCTGGGTGACCTGCTGGAAAACCGCAAGCTGATGATCGGCACCGCGCTGATCGCGGTGCTCAGCCTGGTGGCGGCCGGCCTGGCCCGGCAGCCCGGGGTGTTCCTGGTGGTGTCGCTGCTGATCGGTTTCAGTTCGGTATCGGTGCAAATCCTCATCCCCCTGGCCGCGCACCTGGCCCCTGAAGAATCACGTGGGCGCGTGGTCGGCGGGATCATGGGAGGCCTGCTGCTGGGCATCCTGCTGGCGCGGCCGCTGTCCAGCGTGGTCGCCGACCACTTCGGCTGGCGCACGGTGTTTATCGCCGCCGCCGTGCTGATGCTGTTCATCATGCTGGTGATCCTTACCACCATGCCCAAGCGCCAGCCCAATCACAGCGCTACCTACGGGCAACTGCTCGGGTCGTTGGGGAAGTTGTTTCGTGACCAGCCGGTACTGCGCCAGCGCGCCTGGTACCAGGGCCTGATGTTTGCCACCTTCAGCCTGTTCTGGACCGCCGTGCCGCTGGAGCTGTCGCGGGTCCACGGTCTGTCGCAGTCGGAGATCGCCTTGTTCGCCCTGGTCGGGGCGATGGGTGCCCTCGCCGCTCCGCTGGCCGGTCGACTGGCGGATGCCGGGCATACGCACCGGGCGTCCTGGCTGGCGATGTTGCTGGCGACGCTGAGCTTTGCCCCGGCGCTGATTCATCCGGCCTATAGCGTGATCGGCCTGGCCGTGACCGGTGTGTTGCTGGACTTCGCGGTGCAGATGAACATGGTCCTCGGGCAGCGCTCGGTCTATGCCCTCGACGCCGCCAGCCGCGGTCGCCTGAATGCCTTGTACATGACCAGCATCTTTATCGGCGGCGCCAGCGGCTCGGCCCTGGCCAGCGTGCTGTATGAGCAAGGTGGCTGGCTGGCGATCATGGCGCTGGGCAGTGCCTTGCCGTTGGTGGCACTGTTGAGTTTCCTGAGGGTCGCTAATCGCCAGAAGCGGCCGATGGCGCTGGCATAACGGGTGATTGAGGTCTGCAAGTCTCTCTAGCGACCTCAACGGCCTCTTCGCGGGCAAGCTCCGCTCCCACATTAGATCCAGGGCAACCACAAGTTCTGTGTGCGCTGCAAAACCTGTGATTAGATCCGCGGCAACCACAAGTTCTGTGTGCACTGCAAAACCTGTGATTAGATCCGCGGCAACCACAAGTTCTGTGTGCGCTGCAAAACCTGTGATTAGATCCGCGGCAACCACAAGTTCTGTGTGCACTGCAAAAAACCTGTGATTAGATCCGCGGCAACCACAAGTTCTGTGTGCACTGCAAAACCTGTGGGAGCGGAGCTTGCCCGCGAAGAGGACCTGACAGGCAGCGCAGAATCCCGACAAAGACAACGCGCCCTTGTATGATCTGCGCTTTGCATACCACAGGGCGTGGATCATGACCGCAACGAAAGACCGGGTTCGCATCATCGACAGCACCGTCCTCTCGGACGACTGGTACCTGCTGAAGAAAACCACCTTCGACTTCCTGCGCAGCGACGGTACCTGGCAACGGCAAAGCCGCGAGACCTACGACCGCGGCAATGGCGCGACCATCCTGCTGTTCAATCGGGAAAAACGCAGCGTGGTGCTGACCCGCCAATTCCGCTTTCCGGTGTTCATCAACGGCCACGACGGCATGCTGGTGGAAGCCGCCGCCGGCTTGCTGGAAAACGCCTCGCCCGAGGACCGCATCCGCGCCGAAGCCGAGGAGGAAACCGGCTACCGCGTGCAGAACGTGCAAAAGATCTTCGAAGCCTTCATGAGCCCCGGCTCGGTGACCGAGAAACTGCATTTCTTCCTCGGCGAATACGACGGCGACAGCAAGGTCGGCCACGGTGGCGGCCTGGAAGCCGAGGGCGAGGATCTGGAAGTACTGGAGCTGTCCCTGGACGATGCCCTGCAAGCCGTCCGCCGCGGGGAAATCGTCGATGCCAAGACCATCATGCTGTTGCAGTATGTGGCCTTGAACAACACCCTCGACGCCCCGCGCTGATCCCGCTTCACACCGGCGAGTACGGCAAAGCCCGCTTGTGCGCGGTCCTGGCATAGGCGGCTTCGACGATCGCGCTGACCTGCGCCGACACCGGCTGCCCCAACAGGTAGGCGTCGATCTCGGCATAGGTGCAGCCATAGGCGACCTCGTCCGGCTTGCCCGGCAGCAGCTCTTCCAGATCCGCCGTCGGCGCCTTGTGCACCAGTGGCTCCGGCGCGCCCAGGGCCAAGGCCAGCCGCCGTACCTGGCCCTTGGTCAAGCCGGACAAGGGCGCCAGGTCGCAGGCCCCGTCGCCGAACTTGGTGAAAAAACCCATCAGCGCCTCCGCCGCGTGATCGGTGCCGACCACCAGCCCGTTGACGAAGTTGGCAAGCGCGTACTGGGTCATCATCCGCGCCCGGGCCTTGACATTGCCTTTGACGAAATCCACTTGTGCCGGGGTTGCCTCCAGACCTTCGACGTCGAGGCTGCCCATCAAGCCGTCCACGCAAGCCGAGATATTCGCGCTGCTGATCTGGTCCGGCCGGATAAACGCCAGGGACGCCTGAGCGTCGCTTTCGTCAGCCTGGGTCCGGTACGGCAAGCGCATGGCGATAAAGCGCGCCGTGCCCCCCTCCTCGCGCAACTGCTGCACCGCCAACTGACACAGCCGACCGGCCGTCAATGAGTCGACGCCGCCGCTGATCCCGAGCACCAACGCCCGGCAACCGGAGCGCTGCAACAGCGTCTTGATGAAATCGATGCGGCGAGCCAATTCCGCCGTCTCATCGCCCGGTGCCAGTTGCCGGTTCACCCCAAGCGCTGTGGCAATACGATCCTGATTTTCGGTTCCCATCTCACACCTCCAGCTTCTGGTTGAACTCAGTCACGTTGAACACCTGCGCCGCATAGCGCAGGAACGACGGGTCTTCACAAACGTTCTTCACCGGGTCATCGGAAAACTTCACCACCGGTTCGCCATGGACTCGCACCAGCTTCATGACGATACTCAGCGGTTCGACCCCGTCGACATCGCAGGCCAGGCTGGTGCCCATGCCGAAACCGAACCGCGCCTTGCCACGGATATGCCGCAGGATCGGCAGGCACGTCTCGAAGTTCAGGCCATCGGAAAACATCAGGTCCTTGGTCATCGGATCGATTCCCAGCTGCGCATAACGCGCCAGCACCTTGTCGGCCCAGACAATCGGATCGCCCGAGTCCTGGCGCAGGCCGTCGTAGAGCTTGGCGAAATACAGGTCGAAGTCCTTGAGGAAAAAGTCGGTGCTGATGCAATCGGTCAGGGCGATCCCGAGACGCCCGCGGTATTCGCGCACCCAGTTCTCCAGCGCCGCATTCTGGCTTTCGCGCAGGCGGCCAAGTTGCTGGTGGACCATCAGCCATTGGTGGGCCATGGTGCCGATCAGCGGCAGATCGAACTCGTAGGCCAGGTGCGCATTGCTGGTGCCGACGAACACCCCGGGAAAATCACGCCGCATGATATCCACCACCTCACGCTGGGCGCGGAACGACAGGCGCCGGCGGGTTGAGAAGTCCGAGACCCGCAGGTCGGCCAGTTCATCGCGGCTGAGGTGCTTCTCCAGCCACTCGAACTTCTGGTAGAGCTTGCGGCTGACGTCTTCCAGCGCCACGTCGGGATATTTGTCGCGGTTGCGCAACTCGCTGACCAGGGCCAATACCGGCTGTTCGAACATGATGCAGTGCAACATCGGCCCGCGAACGCGGATGCTCAGCTGGCCGTCGATTTCACCGACCTGGAGGTAGCGCAGGTTGAACCGGAACAGTCCGAGGAACTGCTCGAAATCCGCTGTCAGGTATTCGCGAAAACGCCGGTTGAACAAGAAGCGCAGCTCGCCTTCGCGCATTTGCAGGCCGGCGAGTTTTTCCAGCTCGAGGCGCAGTTCGGGGATCAGGTGCGTGAGTTTTTCCTGGGACCGCACGATGAACTGATACTCCACCTCAACGTTGGGGTACTGGTGCAGCACCGCCTGCATCATGGTGAAGGTGTAGTAGTCGGTATCCAGCAGTCCCTGGATGATGCCGCCTTCGCGGTTGAATGCACTTTCCATGACTTACTCCTTGTGGCTCGCCGCGCGGGCCAGCTGTTCGCGACTGTTGACGACTTCGATACGCGCCTGTTGCAGGTCGTGGACCGCCTGCTGCGCGCCGGCGGCGCTGATGGTGCGGCAAGCCGGCAGGTAGACGATGACCTTGAACCCCGCCCCCGCCAGTTGCAGCGCGGTGGTCTTGACGCAGAAATCCAGGGCCAGGCCACCGACGATCACCTGCCGGACGTGCTGGGCATTCAGGTACTCGATCACCCCCGTGGAGAGTTTGTGCTGGAGGTCGTGGAAGCAGGCGCCGTAAGGGTGCAGTGCCGGCTCCACGCCCTTCCAGACGAAATAGTCGTAGTCCTGGGGCGCCGGCAGCTCATCGAGCAGCGTGAAACCTTCGGTGCCGGGTACGCAGTGGCTGACCCAGGTCAGGTCGGCGTGCTCAAGACCCGTGGGCTTGAGCATCTGCTCGTGGGATTCCACCACCCAGGGAGCCTGGGGGCTGTGGGCATCCTTGCTGCCGACGCGGATATCGGCCAGCGAAGCCATGAAGTTCAGCTCGGCACCGATCAGATGGCCGCCCACCACCGGCAGCTCATCCGGACAGAGTGGCGTAAAGCCCTTCTGGGCGTCGACATCGAAAGCGGCGGTCTTGATCATTTGAGCGTTCATGGCGGGTTCTCCCTTTGCGATGAAACAAAGGTACACGTCATGTACTTTCAAAGCAAGCATGATTTCATTCACTGCAATCAAATCATATAAAATATAGACACATCATGAGAAATCCACTTGATACATAAGTACATGACGAGTACTTTAAAAGCAAAGGAGACCCATCCATGTACGAGCTCGCAATCTACGGCGGCGCCTTCAATCCCCCTCACGCCGGTCATGCCCAGGTGATGATCGAAGCGTCCCGTCACGCACGCTCGGTGTGGGTGGTGCCGTCCTTCAGGCATCCCCATGGCAAGCGCATGGCCGAGTACGAACAGCGCCTGGGCTGGTTGCAAGCGATCGTCGAACAGGTGCGTCCGACCTGCTCGTCGACGATTTCGGTGTGCCGGATCGAGCAGCAGCTGGCCCGGGACAACGAGACCCCGGTCTACAGTTATGAGCTGCTCTGTGCCCTGGCCGAAATGACTGGTCTGCCCACCCGGCAGATCGCCCTGGTGGTCGGGCATGACGTCGCCGCGCAGCTGCCGGACTTTCATCTGGGCACGCAATTGCTTGAGCGTTTCTCGGTACTTTGCGTGGAAGAACAGGCCGGCGTACGCAGTACATTGCTGCGCGAGCGATTGGCGCAGGGCGAAACATTGCCCGCCCACTGGATGGCACCCGGGATGGATCCGGTAGACTACGGCGTCTATGCCGCACACAGGAATTGATATGCCGGACCGTACCCCCAGCGCGCCGAGGAAAAGCGACTACCTGCACACCGTCGACTTGTGCGTGCTTTTCTACTGCCGTGACAGCCAGGCCCTGCAGATCCTGCTGCACAAACGTGAAGCCGATCCCTTCCAGGGCCATTGGGCCTTGCCGGGTGTGGTGGTCAATGGCGCGGTGGCCGACCTGACGCTGGACGACGCGGTGGAACGCCTGCGTGCCAGCAACAAGGTCAACCTGCCGCTGGCCTGGATCGAACAGGTGGGCACCGTGGGCGATGCCTTTCGCGACCCACGCTGCTGGTCATCCTCGACCTTCTACCTGGCCATTGTCAGTGAAGAGCCAACCCTGAATGAGCAACAGGCCTGGTTCGCCCTCGATAGCGTCGCCGACGCCTCGGTGCGCCTGCCCTTCGATCACAACGCGCTGGTGGCGGCGGCACAGGAGCGACTGTTGTCCAAATCGCTGTACAGCAGCCTGCCGCTGATGTTTCTCGGCGCCGAGTTCAGTGCGCCGGAAGCCACCGCGATCTTCTCCCGGGTGTTGGCGCGCCCGGTGCTCAAGACCAGCACCCGGCAACGCCTGATGAAGATGACCGAAGCCGGCTACCTGCGGGAAACCGGGCGCAAGAAGCAAGGCGACGGCGGCCGACCGCAAGCCACCCTGGAAAATCTCAAACCTGACGCACTTTATCTGTTCGACCGCTGCTTTCTGGAGTAACGCCACGCATGAAGCCCGACACTGAATCCCAATGCCTGCTGCACACGCCCTACTTCGATGTGGTCAAGGAGCGGGGTTATTTCATCATCAAGGAAGCCCAGGTAATCAATGGCGTGGTCGCGGTGCCCGTCCTGCCGGATGGACGCCTGATGCTGGCGGTGCTGCAACGCCGGGCCATCGGTGCCCAATCGATCGAGTTCCCCCGTGGTGCCATCGACAGCGGTGAGACCGCCAGCGATGCCGCCGCTCGCGAGCTCCTGGAAGAGACCGGCTGGCCGGCCCTGAAGATCACGGAACTGGGCCTGCTGCACAGCAATACCTCACTGATCGCCAGCGCGGTTGCTGTCTGCCGGGTGGACATTGACGGCGAAGCGGTGGAAGGCACCGACGGCGAGGTCGACAAGGTGCTGTTCGTCAGCCTGGCACAGCTCAAGGCGATGATTGCCGCGGGCAAGATTACCGACGGGCATACCTTGTCGGCGGCGATGATGCTGATCGCCCATGCAGAAGTTGCAGCCTTGTAGGCCAATGCTCCTCGCCGTCCACCTCCCGATCCACCCGGCATGGTCCAATTCCGCTCAGTAAAGCGAACATTGGCCACTGTAGGAGCGAGCTTGCTCGCGATGGTCGTTAACGATGACACGCGTTTAGCAGGTAACCGCGGTGCTCTTGAGTCCATCGCGAGCAAGCTCGCTCCTACAGGCATTGCGGCATCCTCCCCTGCCAGGACTCCATCATTGCCGTCGATGGTCACCATCGACCCAATGAAGTTCTCTTAAAAATCCAAGCGCGTAACCTTTGCTCCATACCCAACGCATAACACCCGGAGCACACCACCATGAAACGCCAACTCTTTCTCGGCCTCGCTTTCTCGGTACTGGCAGTCAACGCTTTCGCCGCCTCCTCGGCTCAACCCGTGGTCGCCCACACTCAACAAGCAGTGGCTGAAGGCGGCTCTGATCGTCTGATCGACCGTCGCGTTGCCGAAGGTGGTTCTGATCGTTTGATCGACCGCCGCGTAGCCGAAGGTGGCTCTGATCGTCTGATCGATCACCGCGTAGCCGAAGGTGGCTCTGATCGTCTGATCGATCGCCGCGTAGCTGAAGGTGGTTCTGATCGTTTGATCGACCGCCGCGTTGCTGAAGGTGGATCGGATCGTCTGATCGACCGCCGCGTAGCTGAAGGTGGTTCTGATCGTCTGATCGATCGCCGCGTTGCTGAAGGTGGATCGGATCGTCTGATCGATC
>NZ_JBWKUQ010000004.1:0-259453 GCF_059420925.1 Pseudomonas sp. GW821-FHT03C07 | reverse complement strand
CCGCCGCGTAGCCGAAGGTGGTTCCGATCGTCTGATCGATCGCCGCGTAGCTGAAGGTGGCTCTGATCGTCTGATCGATCGCCGCGTAGCTGAAGGTGGTTCCGATCGCTTGATCCAGAATCGTGCATGAGTCGCTTTACCGCAGCATCCAGCCAAGAGCCCGGCCTTATCAGCCGGGCTTTTTTTGTCCGAATCGTTGGTCGTCAGACTCCGTCGCGGGCAATGTCCATCGCGAAGTAACTCAGGATGATATCCGCCCCGGCACGCTTGATCGCCCCCAGGCTTTCGCGAACGATGCGGTGCTCGTCGATGGCCCCGGCCTGGGCACCGAACTTGATCATCGCGTACTCGCCACTGACCTGATACGCCGCCAGCGGCAGGCGCGACGCTTCGCGGATATCGCGGATGATATCCAGATAGGCACCGGCAGGCTTGACCATCAGCGCATCAGCCCCTTCCTGTTCGTCCAGCAGCGACTCACGCACCGCTTCGCGCCGGTTCATCGGGTTCATCTGGTAAGCCTTGCGGTCGCCCTTGAGCGCCGTGCCGCCGGCCTCGCGGAACGGGCCGTAGAGTGCCGAGGCAAACTTGGTCGAGTAGGCCATGATCGAGGTGTCGAGAAAGCCGGCGGTGTCCAGGGCGCTGCGAATGGCCTGGACCTGACCGTCCATGGCCGCGGACGGTGAGATAAAGTCAGCCCCCGCCTGTGCCGCCACCACGGCCTGGCGCCCGAGGTTTTTCAGGGTGGCATCATTGTCGACCGCGTCGCCATGCAGCACACCGCAGTGACCATGGGAGGTGTACTCGCAGAAACAGGTGTCGGACATCACCACCATTTCCGGCGCCGTGTCCTTGCAGATCCGCACCATGCGTGCGACCAGGCCCTGCTCGTTCCAGGTGTCGCTGCCCGTCGCGTCCAGGTGATGGGACACACCGAAGGTCATCACCGACTTGATGCCGGCGCGGGCGTAACGCTCGATCTCGCTCGCCAGCTTCTTTTCCGGGATCCGCATCACCCCGGGCATGCTGGTGATGGGCACGAAATCGTCGATGCCTTCCTCGACAAAGATCGGCAACACCAGGTCGTTGAGGCTGAACTCGGTTTCCTGGAACAGGCCGCGCAGGCTTTCATTTCTGCGCAGGCGACGCAGGCGCGTCGTCGGAAATATCTGTGACATCGTGTTTCCCGAGGCGGATTCAGAAGCTGCCGAGCTTAGGCCAGTATTGCCCCGCTTTACACCGGTAGATCCAGAAAGGTCTGTTGCGAGGACTGCAACAGTGCAAGCCCCGTGAATTCAGAGGTGAGGATCGTCAAGCGCTTTAAACCAGGACTTATCGGTCACATTTCGGCCATCCAGCCTTTTTTCAATGTTGTAGGAAATCACGATTACGCAATATGTAGTGCTTAAAAATATTCACTACAAAATAGTTGACGCCTGCTTTCGACGCTTGCATGATGGACCTGCCTCCCCGATCGGGAGCGCCGCAAAAGCTGTTGTTACAACAGGCTCGACAAGCCGTCGAGCTGTTCCGGATCTGTACTGCCCACAAGGCAGATTGATGAAGCTGACCTGTCGT
Source organism: Pseudomonas sp. GW821-FHT03C07 (assembly GCF_059420925.1). Taxonomy (NCBI): domain Bacteria; kingdom Pseudomonadati; phylum Pseudomonadota; class Gammaproteobacteria; order Pseudomonadales; family Pseudomonadaceae; genus Pseudomonas; species Pseudomonas sp. GW821-FHT03C07. The sequence goes on along the minus strand of NZ_JBWKUQ010000004.1, from coordinate 257,875 downwards.
GATCGTCCCAACGGGCGAGAAGCACTGGCCTAACGTCCTCAAAATGCTTGTGGCTGACTTCGTTACTGTCGTCAGCGCCGTTCAAGGATCGCGCTGTTGTTTCTTCTCGTTGAAACGTTGTGTGTAGCAGGCTTTCACTCTCGCTACACGAATCACGCCCAGGGCCGGCGCCACACTCGACGGACACCATTGTCCGCGTGCGGCACCACAGCGATTCGCCGTCTTGGCATCGATACACGCGTAAACCAGACAGATTAACGAGTGGTCAAAGGGGCTTTAACATGAATCTGAACAATCAAACGACTATCGATCAACTGGCTGGCCTGTTCGCAGCGCGCAAGGACAGCCTTGACGACCATATTCTCTGGGTCAGCCAGACCGGAGACGTGAAACTCGACCCTCGCTCGCCTTACGCCGACGAGCGCGCCTTCAGCCAGGCCCAGCCCGCGCTGTTCGCCTGCATCAAGATGTACCGCCGGGGCCAGGGCTATGTCGGCAAAAAAGCCGCAGCCGACAAAGACTTCATGGCTCGTGTGCTGCAAACCCTGAAGTCGGAATGGGCCGCTCACCACGCCCTGCCGAAAAGTGCTTAACGACTCGCTGTAACTAAGTCCGTGGGAGCGGTGCTTGCCCGCGAAGAACGATGATGCGGTCTATCTGAAAAACCGCAGCGCCTTCTTCGCGGGCAAGCACCGCTCCCACATTAGGGTATGCGCTTGGCTGTCACTGCCGTGCAAAATCCAGAAGCCTGCTGGATTTGTCCAATTTCCCGCCGCTCCACTCCTCCACACTTGAGCCATGGCCACAGACCACGGCCCGATTCCAACGAGGAGAAATACCATGAGCGACTATGTGTTCGCCCCCCACGCCACCCCATCCCTGGCCGTTGAAGGCGAGTCGGCACGCTTTCCGATTCGCCGGGTGTTCTGCGTCGGCCGCAACTACTCCGAACATGCCCGGGAAATGGGCCACGACCCGGACCGTGAACCACCGTTCTTTTTCATGAAACCCGCCGATGCGGTGGTACCAGCCAGCGGTGTGATCGCCTACCCGCCACTGACCCAGGACCTGCATCACGAAATCGAACTGGTGGTGGCCATTGGTGAAGGCGGTACGGATATCGACCCAGCCAACGCCCTTGCCCACGTCTGGGGCTACGGTGTCGGCCTCGACCTGACCCGCCGGGATATCCAGGCCCAGGCCAAGAAGCTCGGCCGCCCATGGGATTGGGCCAAGGGTTTCGACGAGTCGGCGCCTTGCACGGCCTTGCGTCGGGCCAGCGTGGTGGGGCATCCGCAAAGTGGGGCGATCTGGCTGAAGGTCAACGATGTCGAACGCCAGCGCGGCGATCTGGCGGACCAGATCTGGTCGGTGCCGGATGTGATCAGTCATGTGTCGCGCTCGGTCGAACTCAAGGCCGGCGACCTGATTTTCACTGGTACACCGGCAGGCGTCGGTGCCCTGGTCGCGGGTGATCGGGTCAGCGCGGGGATCGAGGGGATTGCGACGTTCGAGTTGACGATTGGCTAACGCTGATCGGTGGCCGGACAGGCTTAACCTCTGTGGCGATACTGTCCGGCTCTTTTGTGCCGAGCGAGAGAACTCTCTTTCCCTTGAGTGAAATTTCCTAGAAAATCCTGATCGCTTGTTTGCGCCTGATCTCATGGCTAGTCTTCACTCCGTCACTGCCAAATCAGTGGCCGGGTTTAGCAGCTCGTTTTTACCGAGGCACGCAAGTGCCGCCTTCCGTTCAAGCGGCGTTTTTTTGCGCCTGCTGTTCTTTATGGTGGCTGTGCGTGGGGCACTTTCGAGTGCGCCGGGTCCCTTGGTAACCGGTCTGCTAACCCGCGTACAGTCGCCACCCATTGTTTAGCAGCGATGTCTGGCGACTCCACTTACCAAGGAGTTTTGCCATGTTCAAGGTCACCCCCAATCCGCCTGTAGCACCCAACGTTGAAACCATCGACCCTCGTGCCGCCGACCGGGCTTTGTCTCACTACAACCTCGGGCCGGACGCTGGTTCGAAACCCGCACCAAACGCTGCGCTGTATGATCATCTACCTGCCCCAAGACACCAGGAAGATGCCTTGGTCAACGTCTATTCGATTCTGCAATCCGCTGCGGCCACGGCCTATGAGCACGCCGATAACCAAACCGACTCGAACCGCAAAGTGGCGATGGGTGTGGTGCACCTGATTGAGCTGGCACAGTTGAAGATGGACTCGGTGCTTGATGGACAGAGCATCAGCGTCGGCGGCTGACAGGACTGGGTAGTTGAACGGGAAGCCGTACTTCCCGTTCCGCCCCCTTTTACACCTTCTTCCTCGCCGCCTGAGGCCGTTTTTTCCGAGTAGCCGGCTTCACCGCAGCCTCCCTTCCCGGCCATAGCGACACGCCCAGGGCAATAAGAATCACTGCACCCAGGCCACACACCGAGATCATCACAACATTCGCCTTCCACTCTCCCGTTGCGACAGCTTCGCTTCTCCAAGCCATCCATGGATGGTCTGGCGACACCCTCAGCCCCTCGGCTGCCGCCTTGTCGCAGAATCGTTTCGTCAGCGCGTTCTGCTCACTCTGGCTGATAACGGGATCGGGGTGACGGCTATACCTCGGCGTATCTGGCGGCGTCCAGGTTTCCTGATAGTGACGAGCGAAGTCGTCCCCGTAGCTGAACGTAGCCGAGACGTCCCACCACGAGTCCTGTTTGCTGTAGCGCATGTTCATCGAGCATTGATCGACGCGAGCCGCAACCGACGGCCAGTCACGCGCTTGCCAAAGCGTGGCGGCATCGTAAAGCCCCATGCCAGCACAAACGAGGAAGACGATCCCGAACACGATGAGGACAAGCGAACGAATACCGGAGAAGAAGTTTATGACCCAGGTAAAAAATCTCTGCATGATTTCCCTTGGACATGTGAAAAGGAGCCGGATTTATTTTCACATGCAGCCGATAGAACTACTACCTTACTCACGCATAAAAAATAAATCCGTTCCCTTTTAGACTGTTATTTGGCTAAAAGAGGATGAATTTATTTTTTGCAGGCTGTGCTGGTCAACCGCATATGAAAACAAATCCCCCTCTTTACGCCCGTATCGGCTGGCTCGGCACATACAATGCGCGGCCAAACACCTGATTGGATTAACCGCGAATGCGGTGCTCAGTGAACTCGTAATCTTCCTGGCAATCGCCGGAAGGGTCCGACGCCACATTCACGTAATGCACCGTGTCGGCGTCAATCAACTTGTAGGTGTAGACATCTGGCAAACGCACTCCATTGGTTCTCAATTCATTCCTGCCATTGGCAGCAGACCAGCTGCCATGTTCGGTTTGAATCGGCTGGGTCTGCTGGGCATCCCGGAAAAAGGTGACGGTGAAGCTGCCGTCGGGCTTGAAGTCATTCTTCCAGGATAGGAACTGGCATTTGCCGTTTTCTGCCCGCAGGCCTTTCCATGAACCCATCAAGGATGGATCGTTGGCCGGTTTGTTGGCGGCACAGCCACCTAGAGTTGCAGCCAGGACGATAAGGGCCAGGGAGAAATTCCGTTTCACGTAGTGCTTCCTTCTTCAAATGGATTCTGTGTGTTGCGAACGCTCAGCGGTGACTCAAATCGGCCTCAAAGGCCCGATACGCTGGCCACGGGAATACGCGCCTCCGACTGGGTGACATCGTAGACATGCTGTTCACAGCGATCATCCACAAACTGAAACTCCACCAGATAGACCTTGCTTCGCTCCGGTGTGAACGTGCTTCTGAGCGGGCCACATCGATAGGCACGCCCAATACTCTCGCCACTGGCGTAACCCGAAACCTCGAACGATTGATCGGCGTCGGCCTGTACTTCCAACTGCGGGAAGTGCTTCAATGTTGCGCTGTTGGCCGCTTCATTAAGCGTGGCAATCCAGCCGAACAACTTGCCCCGGCCGGTATCCACTACCGTTCCCTGCACATCCATGCGCTGGTCAGGGTCCATCGCGCGCCTGATCGAAAACTCTACTGGGAAGGTAGCTCCCGACGCTTTCATGATGACCTTTGCGTGCTGCGCATCGACAGTCACTTTGTTCTGGCGCAGTTGGATACCGTCCTTGAGCAAACTGGGGGAAGAGTCTCTGACATTGGATTTACACCCAGGCAATATCAGAATTAGGCTCAAGATTAGCAGTGACGTCTTTTTCATGAACACTCCATGTACATCATTAAAAATTACTTGCCGCCAGACAAGGATACCTCAGGAGCAGACCAAATCACCCGTTTCCCTTTGCACCTAACCGGCAGCAGTGAGCCCGCCACAGATTTATTTATGAAGCGAGCAAAACAAATAAATCCGTCCCTTTTTGATCCATAAGAGACTCAGCCATCGCCATCCTTTTTAACCGAAAACTGCAAGGTGTTAGTTTATCTGAATCTCCTCCAGCTCAACCGCACTCAATTGAGACTCCTCTAGCACTGAAAAATCATCAGAATTATCATGCAAACCATGGGATACGACAAAGCTCTTGCCTCCTGAAAAACTAAAACGCAAGCCGACTTCGCTGGGGCGTTGGCGCTCCTTCGCATTCATCTGCCCACGTTTAAGTATTGTTACGTTACTTACACAACAGCCGATAAGCTGCTTCCAAAAAACAGTAGCAAACCCTCCAGACTCAGAAATAGCGAACAGTTCCTCGTCGCCTTCCAATGAGGTCTGATCTTGACTCGCGACCCTCGCAGCCTCATCCCAGACGATGACGCTATTCAGAGAGGGGTCACTCGAAAATCCAAGGATTACACCATCCTCGAAATAGACGGCTAAAGGTCCGGCCGTCAACGAGAAGGCCAATTCGTCCTCAATACCACATTGAGCGGCAATTTCCGACCCAGGCCACCAGCTATACCTAACAAGCTTGGTGACCTGCTTGCCAGTGAGCCCCCGAAGAAACTCAATTGCCACAGACGGCACCATTGAAGTCATATACTTAGCCTCCATTAAAACGGTCCATTTTTCCGTGCTGCCTGAATCAACAAATCGATCATTCGAAGATTATTTCTTGACGGCGCAGCGTTAAAGTTAACAGCAAGCGGATCAGCAACCACAACGCGCCCCTTGTTGCTAATCAGAAACTGCAGGTCGTTGATCTGAATATTGTTATTTACTATTGTATCTCGAATACCTTGTAGATCTGAAATGCTTTGTTGATTGAGGAGTGGCGAATCGCCGACAATGCGCACCTTCCCCTCCACAAGCCTCACGACATCTTTCGACCCTTGAGCAAACTGGTCCATCAGCATACCAGGTGTACCGTCAACACTCACGGCTTGAGGATTCACTGTGGGAATTCCCGCATCATGCAACTTACCGAGCATGTCGATCTCGTCGGAAATCGCCTGCGAATTCGTTCCATTACGCAAGACGCCAACGGCTTGGTTGTCTCCATAGGCATAAACATCCTTATTACCGCCACGACCTAGCAAGTCTCCAAGGTCAGAACGACCAATGTTCGAGCCTGCAATGGCATCAGTACTTTTTGTACCACCTATCCCCCGCTCAGCCTGAACCAACTCGTCGCCCAGCTTAGCAAGGTTACTGAGCTCCGTAACCTTGGTTACCTTTCCAACCCCAGCAACCTCACCCGGCCCCGGAATCAGCAGCGTCGCCAGATCAACGGTGGTTTTCCCCGTTTGCAGCCCCTTCTCGTAGCTATTGTTCTGCAGCCCGAAAACAAAATCTTGACCACTTTTCGTGGTCAGCCAGTTGGTAACCATGTCCGAGCTAGGTTCGACAAAAGGATCGAGAAGGCTATTCGCGGCGTCTAATGGATGACCGGATAAAAGCTCATTCCCCAAAGATGCGATTGATCGGACGCCAGACCAGGCACTTAATCCCCCACCTACCAGCCCACCCAAGTACGGATCAATCGCCCCGTGCTTGCTGTCACTGTAATCAAGATTCAGCTTGTAATAGTCAACCAGATTGGCCGTATTGAATCTGTCGGAATCGCCCAAATATCTAATATTGACGTTGTAGTCCTTGAACTCAGCCGAGTGAGCAACGTTGTAGTTTTTTATCAGACTCAACGTTTCATCGGAGGTATAGGCCTTCCCCCCGCTTTCAAGCGTTGCAGCAACACTGTCATACCGAGCTGCCAGTGGTGAAAGCGCACTTCCCAAATGCTCCAACGTTTTCGCATCAAACTGACTGTCCGCCCCCCCTATCGTTTGTTTCCACTGAGCATCCGTATAGAAAGCAAACGCGCGCGCCATTCGCTGCTCGGCTTCGGCTGGACTGATGCCCAGCTCGGCCGCCATTTTGGGGGCTTCCTCTTCGATCAAGCGTGCTTCTGTAGGGTGAGCCTGACGGTTGTATTTATCGATATTGCCGGCAATAACGGCACCGCTCGCCTGCGCGATCGAACCACTGCCACCTGCCACGGCAGCCCCCACCCCCGCGGCGATCCAAGTGCCGAGAGCATCGCGGTTTTCCGGGTCGATACCGTTATTTTTCAGTACCTGGTCCAAGGTCGGCATAACAGCCGCCGATGCGCCGGCGCTCAGCGCGCCATTCGCCGCCGTACCGCTGGATAAGCCCTGCAATGCACCGGCCAGGCTATGCAGCAAGATACGCGCCGAGCCACCTTCAGCCCACACCGCTTGCAGACTTGTGTCCTTGCTGCGCGTCGCGTCCGCCAGTTGCTGATCGGCATAGTCGCCGATTTTCTTGTAGGTATCCGCCGCCGTGGTATTGGCCACGATACCCACCGCCGTCGCCCCGCCCGCGCCGCCCAACCCCGCAGCGAGCAGGCCCGTGGCGATATCGGCCATGATTCGCTTGTCGCCACCAATGTTCCAACTGGCCGCATCTGCCGCAGCCGCATTCGCAGCTGCATTCGTGGCCGCTAGCTGCGCATCCGACATGACCCCTTTCGACTCTTCCGCCTCTTTTGCCAGTTTATTCGCGGCATCCGACTTGGCTTTGGCAACCGCATCTACGATGCCGGTGGCCAATTGCACAGTGCTTTGAATAAGGTCGATGCGCTCCTGCATCGCCTTTTGGTCAGGCTTGTCCAGCTTCTGGTTGGCGTTCGCGGTATCACGGTTAAGTCCGACCAGATCATTCGCACCCTCAGCACTACGCACGACTATCGTGCCTTCGCTGACCGCACTACGGGTTTTACTGTGATCCGAGTCGCTGAGCGACAGCGGAACGCTACCCCCCACGGTCGACCCGGAGTAACTGCCATAGGACAGCGACAGGCCAACCGACTGACTCTTGATATCGCTGGTGTTTTTAATGTCGCTGACGATCAACCGATTCGTATCGAGCAAGTTCTTGTCCGCAGACGCCTCACTGGCAATCACCGCGCCTTGCAGCGTGGTCTTGTCACCCACATGAATGTTGTAACCACCCGCCCCCGCGAACAAACCGCTCTGATCCGTCACGGCCTTGTAGTTACTGTTCATGTTGCCCGCCGCCAAGCTGGCGGAAGCCGTCACCGTCGAGCCGTAGCAGAACGGCGGAATACAAATGCTCGCGCCGAAACCAGCACTGCCCTGCTCGCTCTTCTGGGTCTCGCTGTCCTGGCGCGAGGTGATATTGAGATTGCCGCCGATATCCGCCTTGATGCTCTGCGCCCGGACCTGCGCGCCAGCCAGGGTGGTGTCCTGTCCACTGCGCAGGACCAGCGAGCCGGTATCCAGGGTGCTGTTGACCTGGGTTACCGAACCGCCAGTGCCCATGCTCTTGGCGATGGACGCCCCCAGGTCGAGGGTGAATCCATTCTGCTCACCGATATTGAAACTGGCACCGATCGCGGTTTTGTCGTTATTGCTGTCGTTGGCCCAGTTCGCGGTGTCCTGCGCGCTTTCCAGGGTGATGTTGTTCTTCGCCAGCAACAGCGTATCGGCCGCTTTCATGCCACTGCCGATGATATGAATATCGCCTGCCGTCCCCGGCGCGCTGCCATCGGCGATGATCGTCAAGGTTTTACCGGCCGTGAGCGAGCTTTGCTTGGCCGTCTGGCTGTCATACTCGCTGGTGCTGGTGGTGTGGGTGCTCGCCAACTCTGTGCCGATCTTGATCAACGAACCATTGCTGTTAGCACTGCCCGTCTTGTTGGAATAGCCCGATCGACCATCGTAGGCATCCGACGATGCCCCTCCCAGGTTGTAACCGGCCAATGCAGCCTGCGCCCACTTCACCGCCTTGAGTCGAGGATCGTCCGCGCTGTTCGCGACTTGTATCGCGCTGCGAATGGTGTTGTAGCTATCGACCACCGTGCCGCCCAGCACTCGCCCCACCGCCAGGCTGCGGGTCTCGTCGGTGCTGCTCTGACTCGCGCTCTCCATACCGGCAGCAATGCTCACATTGGCACCGGTCAGGCTCATGCTCTGCGTACTGACCAAATCACTGGCCGTCACCCCGAGCGCGCGACCGGCGCTGAGCGACACATTGCCGGCACTGGAACCGAGAGTGCTGCCGGTCAAGGTGGTTTCCGAGGACTGGCCGGTATGGTTCTGGCTACTGATGGACAGGTGCTGGTTGCCGGTCATGTCATCGAGGCCCAGCTTGTTCCCCGTCAGCACGCCGGTGAAGTCGTGGTTCTTTTCCTTGTGCAGTTCGTTGCGGGTGAAGGTGTTTTGCGCCGCATCAACGCTCAGATCGCGCCCCGCGCTCACGGTGAGATCCGCCGTGCTCACCAGCGATGATCCCCGGACCAATGCATCCTGTCCGGCCTGAACCGCGACGCTGTTGCCGGAGACCAGGCTACCCACCGCCGTGGTTCGGCTTTCGCTGACCTTGTCGGTCACTTTGCTGGCCTTGAATCCACCCAGGCTGCGGCTGTTGCTGTCTTTGTCATGGCGCGTCTGCGTGCTGTCGACAGCGGCAACAATCGAAAGATCGTTGCCCGCCAGAAGCTGAGCCGCACCTTTTTCCGCGATTACTTCGCTGCTTTGAACCACCAGGTTGCGACCGGCCTGAACCGCCAGTTGCTGCGCATCGAGGTGCGAGCCCTGGGCGGTGGTTTCAGTGACGGAGTCGCGGGTGGTCGTGGTTTTGCTGGAGAGGAAGCCATTGCTCCCTTTGACCTTGTGCGCTTCGTCGGCGCTGCGCATGTTCTCGCCGGAGATCAGGTTGACGTCCCGCACCGCCTGGGCAATCACAACACCCGCCGTACTGCTGACACTCGCGGCACGCACATTGAGATCGTTGCCAGCGCGCAGGCTCAGGTCGCCCTGGGTCTGGAGGCTGCTGCCACTTTCGCTGCGGCTCGCCTCGGTACGCCAATTGTCCCCATCCCAGTGGTTGCTTTGGTCACGTGTCTCGATGACCGTCGTCAGGTTCAGGTCACGACCGGCGGACAGGCTGGTAACACCCGAGCTGCCGCTATTGACCACCTGTGCGCCCTGCAGGTTGATATCCCGTCCGGCGCTGGCCAACAGGGTGGCCGCCGGATCGGAAACGAACAGGCCGGCGACCCGCGACAAGTTGGTCTGGCTGCCCTGCGCACTCTGGGTGCTGATGGTGCTGGACTGCACATTCAGATCACGCCCGGCGCTGACCATCAGGCTCTTGTCAGCCTTGATCTGGCCACCGAGGTTGTTCAGGTCCTGCGTCGCGTCAAGGCTAACGGCGCTGCCCTGAATGCGCCCTTCCAGGTTATTCAGCGTGTCGGCCTTGATGGAGACCACTTGCCGTCCCGACAAGCTCGCGCTGTTGACCAGATTGCCCGTCACGTTCAGGTTCAGTTGCTGCCCGGCCATCAACCCGCCCGCGCCGTTGATGTCACCGTCACGGACTCGCACGTACACCTGCGGCACTAGCACACTGCGTACTTCGCCATTGGCCAAGGTGACATCCTTGGCCACCAACCAGACGATATCGCTGGTCAACTGGGCCATTTGCGCCGCGGTCAAAGCCACACCGGGAATCAGCTTCCAGCTATTGGCGTAGGTGACGGCGTTATCGATCAGGCCCCGGTACTGCGTTTCGTCATTGGCATAGCCATCGACGAAACGGCGGCCGGTCAGCTGTGCCACCTGCTCGCGAATCAGTTTCTGCTCATAAAAACCATCACCCATGCGTTGTTGGGTCGCCGCCGGGTCCAGGTTCAGCCGGCCGAGCATGTAATCCGAAGACAACCATTTGCCATAGTTGGTGAAGCGCGGATCGGTTTCGATCAGATAGCCAGTGGTGCTGGCGGGGTTCGGACGAAACAGCGCGTTGTCCGGCAAGGCACTGTTCACTCCGCCGGTGAGAATACGCTCAGCCACGCCGGCAACGTTTTTCGTGGAACTGGCCAGCACCTCGCTGATCGGCGTGAGGCTTGGCCCCTGGGTTGCGCTGGACACCTCGCCAGCGCTCACCGAGCCAAGGGTCAGACCCGCCACCTGGGTGCCACTGCCTTGCGGGGCGGTGTTCTGTGCATAGACCGTCGGTTGCAAGGAGATCGCCTGCACACTGGCCGCCGGGTTGTAGGCGACAGAGTCGGCCCCCTGCTTGTCACGGCCTTTCTGCTGGATGCGATAGAAGTTCGTGAGTGTGCCGCTGTCCGTGGTGACCTGCTGTCCCGCGACTTCGGTGTTGGTCAGGCTGTTGGCGTTGGTTTGCAACACGCCACCGGCAATGATCCGGCTCTTGTCGTTGAGGACCTGGTCGGCATTGATGGTCAGGTTAGTGCCGGCGAGTATTTGCCCGGGATCGGAACTGGCAATCTGGGTTTGGGTCACCACGCGGGTCAGGTCGTAGCGGTTCCAATCGTCGTTGCTGCCTTCCGGGGTCACCAGAATGTCGACTTCGTTGTTGTAGATCGAAATCTGATTGGGATCGTAGCGATTGACCGAGCCCGTCAGTTGATACTGTTGCAGCGCCTGACGCAAAAGCTCGACCTCGCGTGTCGAGAAGTGTTCGTTGGTGTTGCGAACTAAGGCCGCATTCAACTTCAGGGCACCGAGGGCCTCGATGGTCGCGCTGGCGTTATTGAGTTCGAGCGCCTGACCGGTGGCGTGGTAGTCGCTGTCCAACGCGCCACCGATGGCCATGTCACCGGCACTGAAGATCAACCCGTGTTCGCTGTTGTTCAGGTATTGCGCGCCGATATCCAGACTCACGCGCGCGGCGATCACCGCCGCCGTGCCGTTTTCGACGGTATTGGTCAGCGTGCCCGCCGCCAGCGATAGCTGGTCACCGTAGATTCGCCCGGTACCCAGGTTGCTCAAGGTGGGCGCGCTCAGCCGGGTGTACTGAGCATTGATCAGACCACGGTTGACCAGCGACTCGCTGGCATTCAGTTGTACCTGCTGAGCACTGATTTCACCGGCGGCCGCGTTATCGATTTGCCGGGCCGAGAGTGTCAGCAGGTTGCCCGCCTGCAAGCCGGCCTGGTTGCTCAGTAGCCCCGTGGTTGTCAGGCTCAGGTTGCCGTTGGCCTGCAGCAGGCCGGCATTGACGTAATCGCCATTGAGCGTGAAAGACAGATCGCCCAGGCTCAAGGCCCGACCGTTGCCGGTATAGCTGGCGCTGTTGAGCGTCAACGCGCTCCCCGCGATCAACGTGCCGCCCTGGTTGCTGACGATTTGGGTTTTGGCCGCCAGGTTACGGTCGGTCAGCAGAAACCGGGTGCCGGCCGAGATTTTTCCGGACTGGTTGTTCACCGTACCGCTGCCCGTCACGGTCAACGCCTGAGAGGCAATGATCGAGCCGCCCTGGTTGCCCAGTTGATCGACGGTGAAACCGAGGGTACGCCCTTCGATGCCTTGATCCAGGCCTTGGGTGCTGGAGTTGTCGAGCTGCGCCGCGGTCATCAACAGATCGCCACCGCTGCGAATCAGGCCGGTGCTGTTATCGAGTTTGCCGCCGATCGTGAAGCTGAGGTCGCCCAGTGTTTCGATGCGCCCACCGTGATTGTCGAGACTGGCGCCCACGATGGTCGTGTTGGTCCCGCTTTGTAGTTGCCCACCGCTGCCATTGCTGATGGCCCCTGTCGTGATGTTCAGGGTCTGCCCGGCATCGACGAAGCCTGCGATGTTGAGCAACTGGCCCGAGACCAGCGCGATCGACTGGAGTGCCTCGATGTGACCGCCGCTGTTGTCCAGCACGCCGCCCGCGGCCGTCAGTGTCAGGCTCGATTTTACCGAGCCGATACTACCTTGGTAGTTGGTCAGCGAGGCGGCGGTGATATTCAGTGCGCCCTGACTGGCGATCACGCCTTGGCTGTTATCCAGTGACCCTTGCAGTTCGATACTCGTGGCTGAAGAACCGCTCTGCAGCACTGCGCCCTTCACGTTGGACAAGTCACGGGCCTTGAGCCGTACCTGGGCCGCACTGACGTTGCCGCCATCGGTGCGCAAGACTTTCTGCGCCGTGGCGGTCAGGGTGTTTTTGGCGGTCACGCGCGCGCGGCTGACGTCGACATCACCCTGGCTGCTGGTGAGCGTCACTTGGGCGGCGGAGGTCTGGCTGTCGCTCAGGTCGACGGCCGCTGCCTGGGCCTGCAGACTTTCGGCGGCGAGATTCTGCCCCTTGGCACTGAGCTGGCCCGAAGCATTCAGGGTCAACGAACCGGTCTGCCCCAGCTTGCCACTGCTGTCGACCCCGGCGGCCAGGGTCGAGCCACTGATGCTGCTCAGGTTCACGGCTGTCAGGTGGGTATTGCCCTGGGCGGCAACGATACCGCTGTTGTCGATATCGGCCGAGGTGTTGACCGTCAGGTCGCCCTTGGCGTACAGCGTGCCACTGTTCTGGACGCCGGCGCCGGTCCCGACCTGCGTCGAACCGGCACTGCTGATCTGTCCACTGTTTTCCAAACGCCCGTCGGCGCGGATCACCACGTCGCCGGCGCTGGCGCCGATCTGCCCGGCATTGCGCACCCCGACACCGGCGCCATTGCCCACCAGGACGATCTTGCCCGCATACATGCCGCCCAGTTGCGCGACATCGATGCCGACCACCGGCGTAGCGCCGTTGTCGGTGCTGGTCTTGCCGGCCTGGATGCTCAGGTCCTTGGCCCAGACACCCGCGTTGACCTCAACGGTGCGCGCGATGATTTCGGTGTAATCGCTGTTGCGCGTATCCATCCCGGCACCGTTGATGGACACCTTGCCGCCATTGACTTGATAGCCGCTGATTGCGCCGTTCTCGAACTGCGCCTTGCCGGTGGTGAGGGTCGCGCGATTGGCGTTGATGAAACCACAGCCGTCACAGCTGATCCCGGATGGGTTGGCGATCACCACCTGCGCCCGGGAGCCGGCCACTTCGACAAAACCGTTAAGCTGGCTCGGATTGCTCGAATTGACCTCGTTGAGGATCACCCGCGCCGTGCCTGCGCCCAACGCCGGATTGCCGTCCACCCAGCCGCCCAGTTGGGTCTGACTGTTGGTCGCCGAGTTATTGAGGATCACGCCACGCCGATCGACGTCGAACTGTTGATAGGTATTGCGCGACACACCACCGGCGCTGGGCGCGGTGATATTGACCTGAGTGACTCCGCTCCCGGTCGCCCCGATGCCCGGCTGCTGCGCAGCAGGCGCGCCGGGGTCGGCGACCACGGCCGCCTGGGCCGACGCGGCGCCCAGCGTGATCAGGCCCAGCGCCGCCATCAGGGCAAAACGCAGGGGTGTCAGACGTACCACGCAGCCGACGCCAGAGACTGTGCCTGTCACTCCGCCGCCGGTTGATTTCGAGCCGCAGCTCACATTTTCGGCCACCACCATCAACAGGCCACGCGCCTTGTTGAAAATGATCCGATACAGATGCTTGTTAATGTTCAATTCCTTTTGAGCTGCGCCAATCCGTAGAGGCGCCCGATATCAAGATAAAAAGCTGCGGGTTGTGAGACCTAAGGCAGCGGGTGCGTGGCGAACCAGGCACGCGCTTCGGCAGGCAGGACACCGATGCCCTGCCAAGTCTTGATACTCAAGCCGCGCTCATCGCCCCGATGCCCCAGGTGACGGCCGAAGCGATGCGCCCAGAGACGGCTGTGCAGCAATTTCGATAGCTGCCTGGTATGCCCGAAAGGCGCGACCCAGTCGCTGATCCAAAGACGCTCGCCACTGTTCCAGTCAGCCTCGGGCATGCACACCGCAGGGTTGTGCAGATAGCGCTGTTCGGCCTCGGCGCTGAGGTTCATCCATGCCATGTAGAACACCGGCGTGCCCTGCTCGCTGGCGAGCATGAACTGGCGCTGCTTGATCGCCGGCAGCAGCAGTGCCGACAAGGTATGCAACGGCGCATCCCGATGGGCCGCCGACTGCATCCACAACCAGACGGCGGAACCGAACACGGTTGCTTCGTTCCAGGGTTCGTCGAACTGCTGGGGTGCAAGGATTTCAAGATTGCCGAACTGCATGTCGGTCTCCGTCAAAATGACCAGTTGATGTTGAAGCCACTGGTCACGGCGGCAGTCTCGAAATGCTTGGGTTTCATGAGCGGTTGGCCGATGAACAGGTCGTAGGAAACCTGCTTGTAGCCCCCCCGCATACCGACCACCGCACCGGCCAGTCGCTTGCCGGACAGGTACTGGCTGGACTGCCCGCCGACCTCGCCATAGTCGACGCCGAGATAGAGTTCCTGGCCGGTTTGAAAGGCGAACCAACCCAGGTCATTGCGTAAGGTCCAGCCGCGCTCGGCGGACAGGATCTGTTCGCCATCGAAGCCGCGGACGCTGTAGCGCCCACCGATGGAGAAACGATCCTGAGCAATCAACGGCGAGCGATTCCATTGGCCGCGCCAGGCGCCGATGTAGCGAAATTGCTGCGCCCCTAAACGGAACGGGGTTTGCAATTGGGCACTGGCGTTGATGATCTTCGGCCGCGATGTCCCCTCGCCGAGGTCTTCTTCCGGTGCGCGCAAGGCGTGGTCCGCCCCGGTTCCACGTCGATAGTCCAGGCCCAGATCCAGGGTATTGCGGCCAATGAACTCACGGTGATCAAGCCCCAGTTGCCACCCCGCCATGCGCCGGCGTTGCACTTCAATTTCAGTGTCATTGATGTAGTTGCTGGAAGTGCGCGTCCAGCCACTGCCCCATGCCGACGTCTTGCGCACCGCATCGCGGTAGATCAGTCGTGAAAGCTTCAGTTCGTTGTTGTTGCTGCGGCCCTGATAGTCATAACTCTGATTGATCCCGGCCACGGTCTGGTGATAGTCGTACTCACTGGAAGTCAGGCCCAGCTGCCAGTAATCGTACGGCAGCGAATAGTGCAGGGTGTGCCCTTGAGAACCGCGATCACCACTTTTGCCACCACCCAGGTTGTGGCTGAAGCTGGCATAGAACAAGTCATTGAGACTCAGCGGATTATCCAGCGACAGCGCGACGTTACCCTGATATTTACCCGTGTCCTTGCTCCCCGAGTCGTCCGCCGACAGGCTCAGGCGCGCCACCGAAGCTTGTTTCCAGAGGATCACTACATCGCTTTCTCCGGGCTTGGCATTGGCGTCGGTTGCCGGAGTGATCTGAACGTCAGCCTCGGCCGTGGGCACCCGCTTGAAGTTCTCCAGGGCTTGTTCAATGCCCCGCAGGTTCAACAGATCGCCGGGTTGGGCGGGCATGGCGTTCCACAGCGTCGCTCGCGACGAGGTGCCTTCGGCAAACCGAATGTGTTTGATGCGTCCCGGGATCAGTACCAGGGAAAGCGTCCCCTGGCTCAGGTCCTGAGGTGCGGCCAGCACCCGCGTGGTGATGAAACCCCGTGCGATGATCAGGTTCTGTATGCGTTTCATGGTCAGGTTGATGCCCGCGGCCCCCAGGCAACGGCCCAGCGCGGGATCGGACGCCGGGTTGGCAGCACGCAGGGCCCATTGAAAGGCGGCTGACGCCTCGCCTTCGAGCACGATATGGCGAATGGTGAAGCACGGCGTTTCATTGGCCGGCAGCCGGCCCTGGCCATCATCCGGGGAAGCCTTGAGGCGTACGTCAGGAGAGGATTCGAGCTGCTCACGCAAAACCCGTTCGCGCTCTTGTTGGCGCTGCAACGGCTGTTGCGGCGCCAGCGGCTCCGCGGGCTCGGCCGCCGTGGCAGCAAGGCTGGCAAACAGACTGACGATTGCGAGGGGATACAACGAACGTTGCACGACGAACCGGCCACGCACAGAAGCGCGCAGCCGGGCACACGAATAAGGCTTGAAAAACACGACACATCCCTGAGAATAAAACTTCCTGCAACGCGCCGTGAGTCAGCGCGTTGTCGAACAATTGTAATAAAAAAACCGACAAGAGCGAAACAATTGGATACATCCACTCAGAAAAGTTCCGAACCGCAGAAAACAAAAGCACCGGCGATGACAAACCAGCACTAGCGAAAACCCCCGCATTGCGTCGCAAAGACCTCCCTCGCCTCTTAGAATGTCGGCATCTGGTTCAATCTTAAGGACAGTGTCGATGTCGAGTTCCTCCCGTGTGCGCACCTATGGCATGCAGCAACGAAGCGACCGCCCGGACTTCTATATCCGTGACAAGCAGGCCCGCCCGGCCATCGTCACCCCACACCGGCATGACTACTTCCAGATCCAGATCAACCTGGGCGGCGACACCGTGCAGCACATCGGCGGCGCCATCCGGCCTTATCCGCGCCAGGCCCTGGCGTTTATCCTGCCCCATCGCCTGCACCTGATCCCGCACCCGGAAGACGGCAATTTTGTCCTGATCAATTTTTCCCAGGCATTTTTCCTGCCGCACCTGCACTGCGATCCGCTGGACCTGGAGGACCTGTCCATTCATGACCTGCCGGAACTCTCACCCTTCCAGCACCAGGAGCACCTGGATTTCATCCTCGCCGATCACGACTTCGCCGAGGTCCTGGGCCTGCTGGAAAAGATGCGTGAGCTGGATCAGGGTCGCGACCTCGGAACCCGACAGGCGCTCAAAGGTTGCTTGCTGCAACTGACGGGCAAGGTCTGCAGCCTGTATGCGAGCGAGTTGCAGGCCTTGTCGGCGAACAAGGCGGCACGCCGCGGCCGGCGGGATGCGTTGGCGCGGATATCGGGTTATGTGCGCGAGCATATCGCCGACCCGGCACTGAACCTCAAGGACACCGCCGAGGCGGCCTTTCTGTCGCCCAACTACCTGACGCACTTGCTGCGCAAGGAAACCGGCAGCACCTTCTCGGAGCTGGTCCTGGAACGCCGCATGCGTCTGGCGCGCACGCACCTGCTCAACAGCGAAAAGCCGCTGAGCCAGATTGCGCAGTTGTGTGGTTTTGCCGACGAGGCTTACTTCTCGCGCCGCTTCAAGGCCACCCAGGGCCTGCCGCCGGGGCGGTTTCGGCGCCGACTGCCGGAACATGGAAGCAACTGAATCCCAGCCACTGAGTTTATTTCTCCAACTCTGTAACAAAAAGGCTACTCGCCCCTCCACAGCTCAAACTCCGTGCAACCACGGGGGCCGGCGCTCGTGCGTCGGTTCAAAAAGAGCTGGATGAGGTGGCGAGTTGATCAACACACGATTTTCCTGCGTGGGCTGCGGCAAATGCTGCAATGACCACTACGTTCCACTGACGCTCGAAGAGTCCCGCCAATGGGCCGCGGACGGCGGCACGGTGATCGTCCTGGTGGAAGCGTTCCTGGAAAACGGCCACGGGGTGGCCGCAGCACAATTCGAACACGCCCGTCGCCGTTCGATCCTGGTTGCCAGCGGGACAACCCAGGCCTGGCTGGCCGTCACTTTCGCCGCCTACAACAACGGGCCGTGCCGCAATCTCGATGCCGACAATCGTTGCGGCATCTATGAACGGCGCCCGCTGGTCTGCCGTATCTATCCGGCGGAGATCAATCCGCATATCCCGCTGCGCACGGACCGCAAGGACTGCCCACCCGAGTCCTGGGAGCAAGGCCCAGCCCTGATCGTCGGCGGACAGTTGGTCGACCAGGAACTGGCCGGGCTGATCGAGCGCTCGCGCCAGGCCGACCGCGAGGATATCGGGGCCAAGGCAGCCATCTGTGCCCGCCTCGACATCAGCACCACCGCCCTCAAGGGCAACGGTTTCGCCACTTACCTGCCCGATATGCAGGCGTTCCTGGCGGCGATCGAGGAGGTTCAAGAGCATCGGGCAATCAGCGCCACTGAACAGCAGTGGGCTTTTCAACTGGCCGATGAAGAGAGCGCCCAGGCACTGCTCGCTCACGGTGCTGCCGTCACTCAATCCGGTGCCGGACACTACCGGTTTATCCCCTTGCGGCCCGCCGATTGAGGCGTTGGGCTCAGTGAACGGCGGCGTTCTACGCCAAAAAACCAGGCTATGACGTTTTTTCAGCGTCTACAGGCCGCTTTCTGCATCGTCCTCACAGTATCCGTCTACGATTCTGTAATAACGGCTACGATGGAATGTGGCCGCCCAACAAAAACAGCAAGAGAGAGCCGTCCATGAAAACCGTCGCAGAGCTGTTGAAACTCAAGGGTAGCCAGCATCAGGGGGTTCATACGATCGCCCACAACCATACCGTGTTCGAAGCCCTGATCCTGATGGCTTCGAAAAATGTCGGCGCCCTTCCGGTACTCGAAAACGGCCAGGTCGTGGGCATCATCAGCGAACGCGATTACGCCCGCAAAGTGATCCTGCATGGGCTCAGCTCGGTCACCACCAAGGTCCACGAAATCATGAACGCGCCGGTAATCAGCGTGGACTCACACCAGAGCGTGGAAACCTGCATGAGTATCATGACCGACAAGCACCTGCGTCATCTTCCGGTGGTCGAAGACGGGCAACTGATCGGCCTGCTGTCCATCGGTGACCTGGTGAAAGAGGCCATTGCCGAACAGGCCGACCTGATCCGCCAACTGGAACAGTATATTCGCGGCGAATAAGCCCCCCTCCCCGGCCATGGACAGGCTCACGACAGGAGCAAACCCGCTCGCTCCTGTCGCCTCCATGACCGCCCAATAAAGTATGTCAAAATGTTTATGAAACCCAGGTAATACGGGGCTCCTGGCGCTATTTCCGATTTTTTCACAACGCTTTCACTTCACTCCCACCTGCGCCTCTCTACATTCGCCCCCTGCCCTCACACGGCCTTGTCTATCCTTTACAGTTTTAAACATCGAAATTCTGGATCGGGCCATCAAGTACATGCATTGTGCATGGCCCGCTCAAACCCTAGCTGCGGCGCTTACCGCTAAGGTCGACCCATGAACCCTCACGTGTTTCCACTTTCCGCCGCGACGCTCAGGCGCTGGTCCGTACCGGTACTGCTCCTGGCCTTCGTGGTGTTCTACCTGCTGCCCATGCTGGGCCACGGCCTGTGGATTCCCGACGAACCGCGCTACGCGCAGATCAGCCAGGAAATGCTGTTGACCGGCAACTGGACCGCCCCGCACTTCATGGGCCTGCGCTACTTCGAAAAGCCCATTGCCGGCTACTGGATGATCGCCATCGGTCAGGCAATATTTGGTGACAATCTTTTCGGGGTGCGCGTGGCTTCGGCCGTGGCCACCGGCCTCAGCGTGCTGCTGACCTACCTGATCGCACGGCGCTTGTGGAACGACCCGCGCAAGAGCTTCGCCTCGGCCCTGCTGTTCATGAGCTTCGGCCTGATCGCCGGGCAAGCCGGCTACGCCAACCTCGATCCGCAATTCACCCTGTGGTCGAACCTGAGCCTCTTCGCCTTCTGGTTCGCGGTCGACAGCAGCACGCGACGCCATCGCCTGTATGCCTGGGCCGGCCTGGGTCTGGCCTGCGGCATGGGTTTCCTGACCAAGGGTTTCCTCGCCCTGCTGCTGCCGGTACTGATCGCCCTGCCCTACATGATCTGGCAGCGCCGCCTCGGTGAGCTGTTGCGCTATGGCCCGCTGGCCGTGGTCGTGGCGGTGATCGTCGCGCTGCCCTGGGTGCTGGCGGTCAACGCCCAGGAGCCCGACTACTGGAATTTCTTCTTCTGGCACGAACATGTCCAGCGCTTTGCCGGCGACAACGCCCAGCACGCCCGGCCCTGGTGGTTCTACCTGCCGCTGCTGGTGGTGTCCTGCCTGCCGTGGTCGGTACTGCTGCTGCCGACGTTCAAGCAGGCCTGGCAGGACAAGCGCCAGCCCGGCAGCGGTTTCCTGTGGTTGTGGTTCTTGCTGCCCCTGGCCTTTTTCAGCCTGAGCCGCGGCAAGCTGCCGACCTACATCATGCCGTGCCTGTTGCCGTTGGCGCTGATGATGGGTAATGCGCTGATCGATCGGGTGGCCCGCGCCGAAGGCCGGATGCTGCGGATCAATGGCTGGCTCAACCTGGTTCTTGGGGTAGCGGCCATGGTGGCCCTGATCTACCTGCAAACCAGCCGGTCGATCTACGAAAACAGCCATGCGGAAGTCTTCAATCTCTCGCTGGTGTTCATCATGCTGATGGGCTGGATCATCGCCAACGCCCTGCAAGCACTACGTCCACTGACCCTCTGGGCCATGCCCGCGCTGGGGATCGGCTTGCTGGTGGCGCTGCTGCCGGCGGGCATGCCGGCCAGCATCGTCGACAACCGGATGCCGGACCAATTTATTGCAGAACATGTCAATGAATTGCGCCAGACCAACCGCCTGCTGAGCAACGAACTGGGCGCCGCGTCCGCGCTGGCCTGGCGCCTGCAACGTCCGCGGGTGGATTTGTTCAACACAGCGGGTGAATTGAAGTACGGTCTCGACTATCCTGATGCCGCCGAGCGGCAGGTCAACTCCGCCAACGTCGAACAATGGATGACTGAAGCCCGTAAACAGGGCTCGGTCGGTGTAGTGCTACGTGTCAAAAGCGTAGACGAAATGCGCGAAGTCGAGCAGCTTCCACTGGACGGCAAGCGTTATCAAAAGGGTAATACCATCATCATGATCTTCCCGCAGACCCAACCATGAATCAGAGTTTCTGGAAAACAGACAAAGGCGCCCTGACGCTTCTGCTTATCGTATCGGCCATCCTGCTACTGGTGGGCCTGGGCCAACGGGAGTTGTGGGGTGCGGAAACGCGCTGGGCCAACATCGCCCTGCAGATGCTGCAATCGGGCAACTACTTCGACCCCTACCTCAAGGGCTCGCCGTATTACGACAAGCCACTGCCCTCCTACTGGCTGATCACCGCCAGCGCCGGTCTGATGGGTGGCCTGGGCCACTGGTCGCTGCGCCTGTCGTCGGTGATTGCCGCCTGGTTGACGGTCTGGCTGGTCTACCTGATCGGCGAACGTCTGTGGCGCAAGGGCACCGGCCTGATCGCCGGCTGGATGCTGGCCACCACCTTCTATTTCGTGTTCTGGGCACGGGTGGCGACCGCCGACATCCTCACGGTGTTTGGCGTGGTCGCGGCCATCTGGTGGTACTGGCGCGGGCCGGACGATACCCGGCTGGGCCGCTACACGGTGTTTTTCCTGATCCTCGCGCTGACGTCGCTGCTCAAGGGGTTGATCGGCTTCATCCTGCCGGGA
Organism: Pseudomonas sp. GW821-FHT03C07; assembly: GCF_059420925.1. Taxonomy (NCBI): domain Bacteria; kingdom Pseudomonadati; phylum Pseudomonadota; class Gammaproteobacteria; order Pseudomonadales; family Pseudomonadaceae; genus Pseudomonas; species Pseudomonas sp. GW821-FHT03C07. The sequence goes on along the minus strand of NZ_JBWKUQ010000004.1, from coordinate 236,527 downwards.
CTGATCCTGCTGCCTCACGTGCTGGCTGACGGGCGCTGGAAACGGCACCTCAACCCACGTCTGTTCGTCGCCCTGGTGATTGCCGGCGCGCTGTACTCCATTCCGTTCGTGCTGTCGCATTTCTATGGCTCGCCGACGTATGGCGAAAGCGGCCTGGCGCTGGTGTTCAAGGAAAACGTGGTCCGCTTCTTCAACCCCTTCGACCACATGGGGCCGATCTACACCTATCTGATCTACCTGCCGGCCTACACCCTGCCCTGGGCCCCGTTCTGGATCCTCGGCCTGTGGGTCGCCTTGCGCCAATGGAAGAAGATCGAGCCCAACACCCGCTGGCTGGTCTGGGGACTGGGGTTGTTGTTCCTGTTCTTCACCCTCAGCGGCAGTCGCCGTAGCTACTACGTACTGCCTCTGGTCCCGTTCGCCCAGTTGCTGGCGGCCTGGTGGGTGACCCGGCGCCTTGAAGAGAAGCGTGCGGCCGGCAAGGTTGCGGGACCGGGCTGGTCGAAAGGCTTCGGTGCGGCAGCGCTGCTTCTGCTGCTGGTGATCGGCGTGCTCTACCCATGGACCAACAGCGGCGGTGGCGTGATCAAATTCGCCGACGACGTACGGGCCAAGGCCAGCCAGCAAATGCCTTGGGACGAATGGAAAATGGTCATGATCGAGGTGGACAACAAACTGCCGATGTACATGAACAACCAGGGCACGCCGTTCTACTACGTCAAGGACTCCCAGGACTACCCGCGCAGCGGCGACAGCGCGGCGTTCATGGCCTGGCTGGAGAAAACCAGTGGCCAGCACTGGGACCCGTCACGCACCCTGATCGTCACCAGCTACAGCAAGCACGACGAGGTACCGTTGAGCTATCTGTCGGCCGATCATGAGGTGGTCACCACCGAGCTCACCAACGGTGCGCGGCTGGCCAAAAAGAAAGAAAGTGGCAGCGTGGCCTATATCCCCAAGCTCAAGGGGCTTTAGCCAACGAACAAGGGCACCGCAAGGTGCCCTTTTTTTCTTTCAAGGAGAGGCGATGAAGTGGTGCTCGCCGACAAGGATAAGCACCTGGACGTCTACCTGACGCTCAATCGCTCAGCAACAACGCCGATCTCCCGACTCTGAACGAGTGGCCAGGTGGCTCCAGTTGCCAGCGATGGCGGCGCTGAATGTGACATCGCCATCGCCGGCAAGCCGGCGCCCACCAGGTTACGTGTGAGCCTCAGTATCCCAGTGACAACCCGGTATTACGACGCGGGTCGTTCGCACCGTAGAAGCGGTTGTTGCCTACCGGCTTGCCACCGAGGGACGGTGCACCGACCAGGATCGCCGCCAAGTGGTTGGCGCTCTGCGGACCGGCAAACTTGTGGCCCCAGCCCTCGAGGATCTTGCGGGTATCCGGACTGACCGCGAAATCCTCCAGGTTGGTGGTCTCCGGCATCCACTGCTGGTGGAAACGTGGCGCGTCCACCGCTTCCTGGATGTTCATCCCGTAGTCGATGACGTTGAGCATGGTCAGCAAGGTCGCGGTGATAATCCGGCTGCCACCGGGCGTACCCACCACCATGACCGCCTTGCCATCCTTGGTGACGATGGTCGGGCTCATCGACGACAGCGGCGTCTTGCCCGGGGCGATGGCATTGGCTTCGCCCTGCACCAAGCCGTACATGTTCGGCACGCCGACCTTGGAGGTGAAGTCGTCCATCTCATCGTTGAGGATGACCCCGGTCTTGCTCGCCATGACACCGGCACCGAACCAGTCGTTGAGGGTGTAGGTCACCGATACCGCGTTGCCCCATTTGTCGACGATGGAGTAATGGGTGGTGTTGTTGCCTTCATGGGGCGCTACACCGGGCTTGATGTCCTGGGAGATCCCGGCTTTCTGCGGATCGATGGCTGCCCGCAGTTTCTCGGCATAGCCCTTGTCCAGCAGGTGCGCCACCGGGTTCTTGACGAAATCGGGGTCACCCAGGTAGCTGTTGCGATCGACATAGGCGTGGCGCATGGCTTCGATCTGATAGTGCAGTCCCTGGGCCGAGTGATAGCCCAGGTCCGCCATCGGATAACCTTCGAGGATGTTCATGATCTCGCAGATCACCACGCCACCCGAGCTCGGCGGCGGTGCCGAAACGACGTGGTAGCCACGGTAATCGCACTCTACAGGCGCCAGCTCGCGGGGCTTGTACTTGTCGAGGTCGGCCTGGGTGATGATGCCCTTGCCGGCCTGGCTCGAATCGACAATGGCCTTGCCGACCCAGCCCTTGTAGAAACCGTCGGTGCCCTTGGCGGAGATTTCCTTGAGGGTCTTGGCCAGGTCTTTCTGGACCAGCTTCTGGCCGACCTGCATCGGCTCGCCCTTGTTCAGGAAGATCGAGCCCGAGTCGTGAAGGTCTTTCTTGAACTCATCGGTGGCGGTGTGCAACAGGTCGATATCGCCCTGCTCCAGCACAAAGCCTTCGTCAGCCAGCTTGATGGCCGGAGCCATGATCTGCGCGCGTTTTTTCGTGCCGTACTTTTCCAGCGCCAGTTCCATGCCCGAGACGGTGCCCGGTACGCCGACCGCCAGATGGCCTTTCGAACTCAGGTTGGGGACGACATTGCCGTCCTTGTCCAGGTACATGTTGGCCGTGGCGGCCATAGGGGCCTTTTCGCGGAAATCGAGGAAGGTCTTGCGACCGTCGGCCAACTGCACGGTCATGAAACCGCCACCACCGAGATTGCCGGCGGCCGGATAAACCACCGCCAACGCATATCCGACAGCAACCGCCGCATCCACCGCGTTGCCGCCGGACTTGAGCACATCGACACCGACATGGGTGGCCAGGTGCTGCGCTGTGACCACCATGCCATTCTCACCCGCGACCGGGGCCTGGGAAGCCGCATGAACAGGGGAAATAGCCAGAATCAGCGCTGTCGCCAGGAGCGAACGCGCAAGGGGTTCAAACTTCATAAGCCGATTCTCTTGTTTTTATTTGCTGGGAACGCAGGCTCCTGCCTGCGCAGGCCTTTACCAAGGTAGGCGCTCCCGCGGTATTTACCTAGTACCAATGCGCAACTTTTTATGGGTGCCACGTTCAGCCAGGGGGACAGGGCAAACACTTGATGTAACCGGGAACCGTCAGCCCTGACGGCCCCATCGGGCGACGAAACCAACGAATGCTTCCAGCTTGGGGCGCAGGACTCACCCCGCTCGCCCGGCAACCTCCAGCGCCAATTCGGCAAAATTGCGCGCCGCCACACTGGCCTGGGCCGGCAGTGCCACGCACACCGTGCACGGCGGCATATCGCGGATAACCGGGAACGATAACCCGGGACGCGCATAAAACCGCGCCGTCGAAGAGGCGGTGATGCTGATCCCGCGCTCCGAAGCCACCGCCTGCAACTCGCTCTCCACCGTGGAAGCTTCATGTATGACCGGCGCGCTGCGGCCATCGCGATACGCATCCGCGGTCCAGTAACTGCGCCAGACATTGCTACCCGGCGCGGCCACGATCGGATCATCGAGAATGTCGTAGATACTGACCGTCGCCTGTTCGGCCAAACGATGGGTGCTGGGCAGGCAGGCGACGCAATCCTCTTCCACCAGGGTGATCAGCTCGACACCCGGCAAGCCCAGGGGCGGACGCAGGATGGACACGTCCATCCCCTCGGCAATGCCGGCATGGGGCTCGGAAAAATCGAACTCCTTGACCAGCACCTTGACCTGGGGAAAGCGCTTGGCGAACGAGCTGAGAATGCGCGGCATCAGGTCGACCCCGGCACCAATCAGGAAGCCGACCTTGAGCGAGCCGCGCAGCCCCACCGCATGATCGCTGGCCGTCTGGGCCAGCTGCGCCAGTTTCGCGAGAATCTCCAGCGCCTGCGGCAACAGCGCCAACCCGGCGTCGGTCAGGGCGACCTTGCGGGTGTTGCGCTCGAACAGCGGCACATCCAGCAGGGCCTCGAACTGCCGAATCGTCTGCGACAACGCCGGCTGGGACACATGCAGTCGGGTCGCCGCGCGGACAAAACTCAGCTCCTCGCCGACCATCACAAAAGCCCGTAACTGGCGGATATCCACCCCGTTGATCAGCATCTGCCGCCCTCCCGTTCTTCGACGAAATCTGCGTCGATCATGCCACGACTTATAAGCCAGGCCAAATAATCAACGGTCCATCGGTCTTTCTAAAGCCCACGGCCCCGGCGCTAGTATCGATCCAGCTCGATGCAGGCGAGCCACAAAACCAGTCACTGCAAAACCACGAACACTGCCCCGAACAAAAGAGATAAGCAGATGAATGACGTGATGAAATCCCCCGAAAACCTTTCCCCGACCGCCGCGGCGCATCCCGCCGACAAGATCAACCTGGTCAAGGCGCGCGGCTCCCTGGTATGGGACGACCAGGGCCGGGAATACATCGACTGCACCGCCCAGGCCTGGTCCAACAACCTGGGCGCCAATGACCCGCGGGTGGTGGAAGCGGCGATTGCGCAACTGCGCGACATGACCCATATCCGCCCCAACTTCGGCTCGCTGGCCCATACCCGGCTGGTGTCCAAGCTGCGCGAAGTCTCCCCCGCCCAACTGAACCAGATGGGCTTTGCCCTGCATGGCAGCCTAGCCGGCGAGATGGCGATGAAACTGGCGTTCAAGAACCGTCCCGGCGCGCAGAACCTGATCGTCCTGCAGGACGGCTACCATGGCCGCTCCCTGGCCACCCTCGGCGCCAGCTGGCCGCACCCGAATAACCCGTTCCTGCCGATCCAGCCGCGCTTTACCCGCGTGCCGCATCCCAACCCCTATCGCACGCGCCTGGGCATGGACCCGGAAATGGAGTCGCAACTGTGCCTCGGGCTGTTGGAAGAAACGATCCTCAAGGGCGTCGACGGCGGCGTGGCAGCGGTGATGATGGAGCCGATCCAGGGCAACGGCGGGCATATCGAATTCCCGCGGTCCTACTACCAGGGCGTGCGTGAGCTCTGCGACCGCCTGGGCGTGCTGCTGATCTTCGATGAAGTTCAGACCGGTTTCGGCCGCATGGGCACTATGTGGGCGGCGGATTACTACGATGTGGTGCCGGACATCATCGTCTTCGGCAAAGGCGTGGGCGGTGGTTTCCCGTTGGCGGGGATCCTGGCCAACGACCAGTTGCAGTGGTTTGACGAAGGCGAGGAAGCCCTGACCTTCGGCCACTTCCCGGTATCGCTGGCCGCCGGTTACGCGGCGGTGGAAGCGATTGTCGCCGACGGCCTGTGCGAGAAGGCCCGACTGGCCGGTGAATACACCACTGCTCGCTTGCTGGAGATGCAACAGCGCCACCCGTTAATCGGTGACGTCCGTTGCCCGGGGCTGATGGCCTCGATCGAATTGGTCAAGGACCGCGCCACCAAGGAGCCGGCCTGCCGCGAATCCCATGAGGTCTATCGCCTGGGCGTGGAGCGTGGCGTATTGTTCGGGGAAAGTCGTTACGCCGGGCTCGGCAACCTGATCAAGGTCAAGCCGCCGCTGGACATCGAGCGCCCGTTGCTGGCCAAAGCCCTCGACGTACTGGACGAAGTCCTGGGCATCATTGAGGAGCAACGGGCATGAGCACAGTCCTTGAAAGCAAGCGTCCGTTGGCCGGCGCCGAACCCGCCGGGAGCGGGCTATCCAGCGACGACGCCGACCTCGCCAACCTCGGCTACGAGCAGAAGATGCACCGCACCATGAGTGCGTTTACCTCCTTTGCCCTGGCCTTTTCCATGGTTTCGATCAACACCGGCGTGGTCACGTTGTTCGCCGATCCCTTCAACCGGGTCGGCGGCATCGGCATCCTGCTCTGGTTGCTGGTGATTCCGCTGGTGTGCTGCATCGTCATGGTCTACTGCCATCTGGCCGGGCGCATTCCGCTGACCGGCTATGCGTACCAGTGGTCCAGCCGCCTGGCCGGCAATCACTTCGGCTGGTTTACCGGCTGGGTGGCGTTCATCTCCTTTGTCGCGGGTACGGCGGCCACTGCGGCGGCCATCGGTACGGTGTTCGCGCCGGAGATCTGGGCCAACCCAACGCAAGGGCAGATCCAGGGCCTGAGCATCGGGGCAACGCTGGTGGTGGGTTTGCTGAATATCTGCGGTATCCGCCTGGCAACGCGGATCAACGATATCGGCGCGATGATCGAGATTGTCGGCACGGTGCTGCTGGCGGTGGCCTTGTTCCTCGGGGTGTTTTTCTTCTTCGAACACACCCAGGGCGTGGCGATCCTGACGTCGGCGGCGCCGGTCAGCGGTGGCGAGGTCAGCTTTACCACCCTGGCTCTGGCCACCTTGTTGCCGGTCTCGGTGCTGCTGGGCTGGGAAGGCGCGGCGGACCTCTCGGAAGAAACCAAGGACCCGCGCCGGGCCGCGCCACGGGCGATGATCCGCGCGGTGCTGGTGTCCAGCGTACTGGGCTTCGCGGTCTTTGCGCTGCTGAGCATCGCGATACCCGGCTCGGTGGGCGACCTGCTCAAGCAGTCGGAAAACCCGGTGATCAACATCGTGCGCCTGCAACTGGGCAACGCCGCCGGCACCGTGATGATCGTGATTGCCTTCGCCTCGATCCTGGCCTGCCTGATTGCCAATATGGCGGTGGCCACGCGCATGACCTTCGCCCTGTCGCGAGACAATATGTTGCCGGGTTCCACGGTGTTGGCGCGGATCAACCCGCACTTCGGCACCCCGGTGGCGTCCATCGTGCTGATCACCGCCATTGCCGTGCTGTTGAACCTGGCCAGCGGTGGGTTTGTCACGGCGATCTACTCGATGGTCGGACTGACCTACTACTGCACCTACCTGCTGACCTTGATCGCCGCCTACCTGGCGTACCGGAACGGCCGGATGCCGGTTGCACCGCTGGGGGTGTTCAGCCTCGGACGCTGGTTGCTGCCGATGATCGTGCTGGGCGGATTGTGGGCGCTGGTGGTGATCCTGACCCTGAGCGTGCCGGAGGAAAGCCATACCGGGGCGATCACCACCGGGATTACCCTGGGAGTGGGCGCACTGTGGTGGTTGGTTTCATTACGCCGGAAATTGAATGCGGGAACAGCCGGACCGAGTACCAGGCGGTTGGACAAGTAGTCTCGGATCGATGCGTGAGAAGGCCCCGCGAGGGGCCTTTTTCATGGGTTGAACACGCTCGGCGGCGCTATCAGATCAACCGCTCGATCCGCTTGTGTCGCCACACCAACCGGTAATACGCGGTCTGCAACAGCAGCATGCACAGGTAGGCCACCGGAAAGGCCATCCACACCCCTTCCAACCCGAAACGCGCATCGAGCAGGTAAGCCACCGACAACTCCACACCGACGATGCAGAAGATCGAGATGAACACAGGGGCCAATACCGTGCCGCTGGCGCGCATGATGCCGCCAATTACCGCCTGGAAACCGAACACCAGGATACTCCAGAGCATGATATGCAACAGACGCTCGGCCTGGGCGCGGGTAACCGGGTCGGTGATGAACAGACCCAGCAACCAGTGGGACAAGCCATACCCCAGGACAATCAAGGCACCGGTCAGGCAGACGTTGATCATCAGGCCCGTGCGCAGAATCGGCCCCATGCGCTCCAGACGCCCGGCGCCAATAGCCTGGGCACCGAGAATCGAGGCGGCAATGGCAATCGACAGCGCCGGGAACTGCACATAGTTGACGATCTGGGTCACCGCGCCATACGCCGCTGTCGCCTGGGAGCCGTGATGGTTGACCAGAGACAGGATCACCAGTTCGGACAGCGACAACACCACCATCTGCAAGCCCGTGGGCAGGCCAATTTTCAGGACTTTGCTCAAGATGTGCCAATCCAGGCACATCGCCATCAGCAACATCCGATCCGGGGCCATGACACTGGCCTTATGGCGCAGGCGCAAAGCCAGCAACAGCATCGCCAACGCCGTGCCAACCAGCCCCGCCACGGCCGCGCTCTTGATACCCATCTGCGGCAAGCCGAGCCAGCCACGAATCAACGCCGGGGTCAGGAGCAAGCCGGTAGTGGTGGAGACCGCCAAGGCCAGCAGGGGCGACAGCGTATCGCTGATGCCGCGCAACAACTGGGTGAAGAGCACGAAAACCAGCAACAGCGGCATGATCAACATCATCACCTGGGCATAACCGACCGCTTCGTCGAGCACATCGGCGGGCGTGCCCAGGCCGATCAGCGCCGGACGCGCAAACACGCTGCCCAGCACCGCCGCGACCAGGCCGATCAAGACGCCCAGGGCCAATGTTGTGCCAGCAACCGCCTTGACCAAGTCCGGCTCGCGAGCGCCCCAGGCTTGCCCGATCAACACCGAGGCCCCCGCTCCCAGCCCGATGATCAGGGCGATAAAGAAGAAGACGATCGGAAACATCCCCGACACCGAGGCCAACGCCTGAGTACCGAGCATCTGGCCGATATAAATGCTGTTGAGGGTGCCGGAGAGCGACTGGAGGAAATTGGAAAGCACCATGGGTGCCAGAAAAATCAGATAGAGCTGCCAAAGCGGGCGCTGAGCATTTTTTTGCATGAAGGGGTCGGATTCCGAATGATGGCCTCTGCTAACTGGCCGACTCTACCTTATAGAGACCCCCGTGTTGAGCATTCATCACCTTGATCAAGGACGCGGTGTCACTTTCCCCGGCGGCTCGACCAGCACCCGTTGCTCCACGGCTGTCGCCAGGTACCCTTCGATCTGGGCCGACAGGTAATGAGTCGTGGCCATCACCCCAGCGTTCGGGTCCGACACCATCTTCAGCCAGGCCTTGTCGAACGCCTCCCCCAGGCTCTTGCGAACCCGCACCCGGGTATCCGGTTGCTCATGCTCATGGACGATCGCGCGAACCCCCGCCACGCCCAGGGAGATCATCGCCCCGGCGACCCGCCCGACCGCCGTCGCGACCGCGCCGGCCACCCCACGACTGGTGAACTCGGACTCAAGCTTCGCGCTGGTCTGCCGCGCGACCGAATTGATCCCCGTGCTCGATGTTCCGTCGTTCGCGCCTCCAGCCAGGTGAATACGCGCGTTCAAGGCGACATAAGCCGGTAACTGGCTCAACGGCACGGCATGCAGCGCTTGATAAAGCGACACGCTGTGGTTGGCGGGCGGGGCCAGCGAGATCGCCGGAATCTGATTGATGTGCCGGTCGAGTGAGTCCGCCGGTATGCCATAACGCTGGGCGATCACTGCCAACTGCTTGCCCATCTGTTCCAGATAAAACTGCGCCGCCTGGTCCATGATCGAGTCGGGATCGATCTCCAAAGCCACCGGCGCCAGCACCCGCGCGCGATATTGCTCTTGCAGGTAGCTGGCCAGGCGCTTGGCCGACGGGTCCTGCTCGCCCTGGTCATTGAGCCGATACCAACCGACCTTGATCGACAACCACTCCTGGGTCCAGTAATCGTTGAACCAGGGGATGAATTTTTCGTCAGTCTGCTGATAGATCCGCGTGCGCCAATACTCCATGGCGCTACGCGCCCAGGCGTCAGCTTGCAGCGTGGCCTGCTCGGAAGCCTGGAGGAGATCGACATCGACTTGCTGCCAAACCTGTGGCGAAACCACGGTCGCTGCCGCGGCCTCGTGGGCACGCTCATAGCCGGCACATCCGGCCAGCAGCAGCATCCAGGCAAGGACCAGCACACGCAGGCTCAAGGTCGCGACTCCCTAAAACCGGCTCCAGCACGAGCGTGCTGCCGGCATCACCTGCTTTGAGTATAGGCCTGCGCGCCACCGGACTTGACCGGGCACGCAAGTACCGCCCGGTATCAAAAAAGTTACCCAACGGAGAAACGCCTGAAACCTGAGCCCTTACAGAATGCGCCCACGCCTGAACGTCCAGGCACTCCTATCAGCCCATGATCGAGGCTTTCCATGATGGCGCGCACGCTTCCCCTGCAAGCGAACTACAGCATCGTATTGGTCAACTATAAGACCCATGAACTGACCCGGACCTGCCTGGAATTGCTGCAAACCGCCTTGCGCGGAACCGATGCCCCGGTGTTCGTGGTGGATAACGATTCGCACGACGCGAGCCTCGACTACTTGCGCAGCCTGGACTGGATCAAGCTGATCGAACGCCAAAGCGTCGCACCTGAAGTTGGCAGCGCGGCGCATGGCCGGGCCCTGGACCTGGCACTGGCAGAAGTCGAAACCGAATACCTGTTTCTGCTGCACACCGATACCTTTATCCATGACCCGGAAGTGTTCAGCCTGATGATCCGACAGTGCTCGACCCCGGAGGGCATCGTCGCCGTCGGCTGCCTGGAACAGTTGCACCGGGGCTTAGTCCGCTCGGTCTGGCGCCTGACCTCACGCTTTGCCAAGCATTACACCCGACGCGGCCTGCGCGCCCTGGGTCTGGAAGCCAGGGCGCCGAGGCCGTTCCGGGAAAAGCACCTGAAGAGCTTCTGCACGCTGTGGAATGCACGCCTGATCAAGCACCACGGGCTGCACTTTCACATGAACGGCGGCAACCCCGGCTACGAGTTGCAAGACCGGATGACCGAACTGGGCTACCGGGTCGAGTGTATTGCGCCGCGTCAGTTGTTTCGTTATCTGGACCATATCCAAAGCGGGACGGTGGCGGCCACCGGCGGCTTTGCCAAGAACCACCGGCGGCTCAAAATGTACCACCAACTGAGCCGGAAGCCCGTTGCGGCCATGCCCGCTGCGCCGTACCTATAACCCGACGTTTGAATCATCATTTCGATTGATCATTCAAATCGTAAAACAGAATTTTTTATTTCCCCGCGATCCGTCCACCATAGGCCCGCCCTTACTGTCCCGGACGCACTCCCATGAATCTCAACTTTGCCATTGCCTGCGCCGTTGTCGTGTCCTTCGCCATTGCCTTGCTGCACACCTGAGCGCGCTCAAGTCCTGGCCACGGCCTCGACCAACCAACGCCTGAACGCCGCCATCGCCGAGGTTTCAGGACGCGACTGCAAACGCGTCAGCCAATAGCTGCCCGTGGCAATCGCGATATCGAAAGGTTGTAGAACAAGCTCCGCCTCCAATTGCCGGGAGAACATCAGCACCGGTACCAACGCCACTCCAGCCCCCTGAAGCGCCGCCTCCATCATCGCCAACGAGGAATCGAAGACGATGCTCGCCGGGACTCGCCCCTCGACCGACAAGCCTGCCGCGTGAAACCATCGCGGCCATTCGTCCATTCGATAGGAGCGCAGCAGCGTCTGCTTCAGCACCTCGGCCGGGCATTTCAACTGCCGGGCAATCTGTGGAGTGCACAACACTGACAGCGGCGTTTCCAGCAGATGCATAGCCTCCACGCCATGCCAGGCGCCGGCGCCAAAACGGATAGCGAAATCAAGGCCTTCGGCCGCCACGTCGACACGGTTGTTGTGGGTCGACAGCCGCAAGTCGATAAATGGCTGCTGGGCACGGAAATCAGCCAGGCGCGGCAACAACCAGCCCAGCGCAAAAGTCCCCACGGCGCCCACCGTGAGCACCTCCCGATAATGCCCGCCCTCGAACCGCCCCAAGGTCTGGGCAATCCGGTCGAAAGATTCGTTCAGCACCGGCAACAGGCTTTCGCCTTCGGCCGTCAGCATCAGCCCGCGGGCAATGCGCTTGAACAGCGTCACCTTCAACTGACGTTCAAGCCCCTTGACCTGATGGCTCACCGCCGCCTGGGTCACGCACAACTCGATCGCCGCCCGGGTGAAACTCAGGTGTCGCGCGGACGCCTCGAAAGCGCGTAGCGCATTCAGCGGCAAGTGCGGTCGAACCATGATCAAGCCCCTATTTTTTCTAATAGCTAATCCGAAATTTGATTGTTTGTCGATTTCCCCCGCGCTGACTACATTCGGCGTCCAGGCGCTTGCATGGCCAGCTGAAACCCACGAAAAGCCGCGTAAACAGGGGGCAACCCCTCCTCCGCTAGCACAGCAGGGAGATCGAAGCAGCGTATTTTCGACACAAAGAACCGCTCCAGGGCGAGCGGTTAACATAATGAAACATAATGGGAGCCTTTGAACCATGTTCAAGAAGAACCTTGCCAAACTGGAAGTCCTGGTGACCTCCCTCTTGCTGATCGGCGCAAGCAACAGCTTCGCGGCGGATAACACCCAGGACAACATCAAGTCCATCGTCGACGCCGCCATCGGCCCGATCATGCAAGAGCAGGATATTCCCGGCATGGCGGTGGCCGTCCTGGTGAACGGGAGGCCGTATCACTTCAACTACGGACTGGCCTCGAAGAGCAGCCGGCAAGCGGTGACCGATGACACCCTGTTCGAGATCGGCTCGATCAGCAAAACCTTCGCCACCACCCTCGCCGGCTATGCCCAGGCCCAAGGCAAACTCGTCCCGTCGGAGCGCGTCAGCCACTACCTGCCGGAACTGAAAGGCAGCGCCTTCGACAACATCACGGTGCTGCAGCTCGGCACCTACTCGGCGGGTGGCCTGCCGTTGCAGTTCCCGGACGCGTTCGACGCCCAGGACAAAATGCTCGACTACTTCAAACAATGGAAACCGACTTATCCGGCGGGTAGCTATCGGCAGTATTCGAACCCGAGCCTGGGACTCTTCGGTTATGTGGCGGCGAAAACCCTGGGGGCGCCCTTTGACGTGCTGATGGAGAAAACCCTGTTGCCGGCCCTGGGCCTCAAGCACACCTATATCCACGTGCCGCCGGCACAGATGGACCATTACGCCGAGGGTTACACCCAGGATGATAAATCCGTCAGGGTCGGCCCGGGGGCACTGGATGCCGAAGCCTACGGCATCAAGACCACCTCGACCGACCTGCTGCGTTTTGTCGAGGCCAACCTCCAACCGGAAACCCTCGAAGCGACGCTGCACAAAGCCATCGACCTGACGCAGAGCGGTTACTACCAGGTCGATGGGACCACCCAGGGGCTGGGATGGGAGTTCTACCCTTACCCGGTCAAACTTGAGCAATTGCTGACGGGCAACTCCTCGGAAATGGCCTACGAGGCCCACAAGATCACGACGCCATTCAACCCCGCGCAGCCACCGCAAAAGGCTGCGCTGTTCAACAAGACCGGCGCGACCCGTGGCTTCGGCGCTTACGTCGTCTACGTGCCGGCGAAGCACATCGGCATCGTGATGCTGGCCAACAAAAACTATCCCAACCCGGTCAGGGTAAAAGCCGCCTACCAGATCCTGAACGCGCTGGAGGCCGTTGAGTAAGCAGATAGGCAAAGGCCGGCCGGGTTGGCTATGATCGGAGTCCATGACAGCCCTACCGATCCGTCAGCCCTGCCCACCCGGCGCCTGCATTTGCGAGCGGGAACAACTGCTGCAAGTACCGGGCGCCGACCTGCGCATCCTGAGCCTGACCCGGCAGCAGGAAAAGATTCTGCTCGAGCGCCTGGAAAACCTCAAAAGCCTGGCCGACCTCGAGCGCCTGCAACTGCGGATATACGAACAATTGGGCCTGCGTGTGTCCGTCGCCCCAGGCTTCAATGAAGTGCGCACCATGCGCGGCATCGATATCCAGATCGCCGAACACCCCGGCCTGTGCCGCAAGACCCGTCAGTCGATTCCAGCGGCGATCCGCCGTGGCCTGGAGAAAAACCCGCAGATCGCCTACGCCCTGCTCAATGCCAACGACCTGTTGCGCGATGCCTGAGACGCGCGCTCAGCGAAGCCGCTGGCCGCGCTTGAGCGTCTCGCTGGGCAGTTCGCCGAACAGCGCCCGATAGCTGTTCGAGAAACGCCCCAGGTGCCAGAACGACCAATTCATCGCCACCTCGGCCACCGTCTTGTCCAGGGCATTGCGCCCGAGCAGCTCATGGCGGGCGCTGTTGAGCCGGCGCAAGCGCAGCCAATGGCTCGGGGTCATCCCGGTGTAGGCCTTGAAAGTGTGCTGCAACTGGCGCAATGAAACCCCGGCGAACTGCGAAAGCTCCAACAGGTTGACGGTCTGCTCAGGCGAGTCAGCCGCCCACTCGCCGATGCGTTTCATGATCGAACGCTCTTCGGCGCGGCGCTGCAGAGAGCCTCGATCCAGGCAGACACAGGCGTTGTCGAGAATGTAGAGGCAGTCGTCCAACAGTTGCTGAGTGAGGTTTTCCCGGCTCGGCGGATCGAAGGTCTGCGCCAGGCGGGTCAAGGTCCCACTCAGCCAGCGGCTGAACAAGCCGTTCTGTTGCGAGTTGAGCGGCGCCATGAACAGCCCCTCCAGCCGCGCCACATCCAGGCCATGCTGCTGAACGAACTCCGGACCGAACACCACCGCCACTTCCTGGTAGTTCTCGGGGGTGATCCAGATATTGCGACTCTCGCCGTTGAGTACATACAAGGCGTTGTCACTGCGATCGAAACAGAAGACCAGCGCCCCCGACGGCGCACTGAAGTTCTGTTCGACCCGGGTGTTCATGCACTCCTCGTAGATCTGCACCCCTTGCAGGTCCAGGTAACGAATCTGGCCGGCGAAATGCCCCGGCGACATCTGCTGGTAATGCTGCACCCAACCCGGTGTGGCCCGTACCTGCTCGGCCACATCGGCGGTGTTGAACGCTTGAACCCGCAAGGCGTTTGACTCTGTCATCGGCTGACCGCTCGCACTTATTTGGTGCGTCTTGAGGCGTCATAAAGTGGATAGATGGAACCCCCATCGCTCGCCCAAGATAGTCGCCAATGCGCCGCAGGGGAAGTCTCTCGCCGCTCGACCGGGATGCGGACACAGCACCCGGCGCCGAAAAAAACCAATAACGAGGTCTTTATGAATGCCCCTTTCGATCAGCTGTCTTCGTGGCTGAAAGAACACAAGATTACCGAAGTAGAGTGCGTGGTCAGTGACCTGACCGGTATCGCCCGCGGCAAGATCGCACCCACCAACAAGTTCCTCCATGAGCGAGGCATGCGCCTGCCGGAAAGTGTGCTTTTGCAAACGGTAACAGGGGACTTCGTCGACGACGATGTCTATTACGACCTGCTCGACCCCGCCGACATCGACATGATCTGCCGGCCGGATTCGTCGGCCATGTATGTGGTGCCGTGGGCCATCGAGCCGACCGCCATCGTCATCCACGACACCTTCGACAAGCAGGGCAACCCCATCGAGCTGTCGCCGCGCAATGTCCTGAAAAAAGTCCTCAAGCTCTACGCCGACAAAGGCTGGCAGCCCATCGTCGCGCCGGAAATGGAGTTCTACCTGACCCAGCGCTGCGAAGACCCGGACCTGCCACTCAAGGCCCCGCTGGGGCGTTCGGGCCGGGCGGAAAGCGGTCGGCAGTCGTTCTCCATCGATGCCGCCAACGAATTCGATCCGCTGTTCGAAGACGTCTACGACTGGTGCGAAGCCCAGGGCCTGGACCTCGATACGCTGATTCACGAAGACGGCCCGGCGCAGATGGAAATCAACTTCCGCCACGGCGATGCCCTCGACCTGGCCGACCAGATCACCGTGTTCAAGCGCACCCTGCGCGAAGCCGCGCTCAAGCACAACGTCACCGCAACCTTCATGGCCAAGCCCATCGCCGACGAGCCCGGCAGCGCCATGCACCTGCACCAGAGTGTGGTCGACAGCACCACTGGCAAGCCGATCTTCGTCGATGCGGATGGGCAGATGAGCCAACTGTTCCTGCACCATATCGGCGGTTTGCAGAAGTACATCCCCAAGGTGCTGCCGATGTTCGCGCCCAACGTCAACTCGTTCCGCCGCTTCCTGCCGGACACCTCGGCGCCGGTCAATGTCGAGTGGGGCGAGGAAAACCGCACCGTGGGCCTGCGGGTGCCGACCTCCAGCCCCGAGGCCATGCGCGTGGAAAACCGTCTGCCGGGCGCCGATGCCAACCCTTACCTGGCGATTGCCGCGAGCCTGTTGTGCGGCTACCTGGGCATGGTCGAGCAGACCGAGCCGAGCGCCAAGGTCGAGGGCCGCGCCTATGAGCGTCGCAACCTGCGCCTGCCGATCACCATTGAGGACGCGCTGGCGCACATGGAGGAATGCCCGACCATCGAACGCTACCTGGGCACCCAGTTCGTCCGTGGCTACGTGGCGGTGAAGCGCGCCGAACACGAAAACTTCAAGCGCGTGATCAGCTCCTGGGAACGCGAGTTCCTGCTGCTGAGCGTCTGATTCAGAACCTTTACCCAGACCAAAAAACAACCCCAAGAGGTGTCAAATGCGTCTATTGAAATCCGCCGTTCCGCTAGCACTGGCCTTGCTGTTCAGCGCCACCGCACAAGCCGAGCCGACCGTCAGCGTCTACAACTGGACCGACTATATCGGTGACACCACCCTCGCCGACTTCCAGGGCAAGACCGGTATCAAGGTGATCTACGACGTCTTCGACTCCAACGAAACCCTGGAAGGCAAGTTGCTGGCCGGACGCACCGGCTACGACGTGGTGGTGCCTTCCAACCATTTTCTCGGCCGCCAGGTCAAAGCCGGGGCCTTCCTGAAACTGAATCGCTCGCAACTGCCGAACTGGAAGAACCTCGATCCCAAGCTGCTCAAGCTGCTGGAGAAAAACGACCCGGGCAATGAGCACTCGGTGCCGTACCTGTGGGGCACCAACGGCATCGGCTACAACGTCGACAAGGTCAAGCAGGTGCTGGGCATCGACCATATCGACTCCTGGGCAGTGCTGTTCGAACCGGAGAACCTGAAGAAGCTCACCCAGTGCGGTGTGTCGTTCATGGACTCGGCCGACGAAGTGTTCCCGGCGATCCTCAACTATATGGGCATGGACCCCCGCAGTTCGAAACCCGACGACTACAAGAAGGCTGAAGCCAAGCTGCTGACCCTGCGCCCCTATATCACCTACTTCCACTCTTCCAAGTACATCTCGGACCTGGCCAACGGCGACATCTGCGTGGCCTTTGGTTACTCGGGTGATGTGTTCCAAGCGGCCAACCGGGCCAAGGAAGCGAAGAACGGGGTGAACATCGCCTACTCGATTCCCAAGGAAGGCGGCAACCTGTGGTTCGACCTGCTGGCGATTCCCGCCGATGCGGCCAATGTGAAAGAAGCCCACGCCTTCATCAACGACCTGCTGGACCCGCCAGTGATTGCCAAGGTCAGCGCCACCGTCGGCTACGCCAACCCCAACCCGGCAGCCAAGCAGTACATGGACGAGGCGCTGGTGAACAACCCCGAGGTCTATCCGTCCCAGGAAGTCCTCGATAAGCTCTACATTTCCACCACACCGACACCTGAGATCATGCGCCTGATGACCCGCTCCTGGAGCAAAGTGAAGTCCAATAAATGAGTCAAGCCAGCCCAATGGAACATACCCGTTCCTACTATGCGGCGACTGCCGGTTCGCTGCCGGATCATCCCCGGCTCGAATCCCGGGTGAGTGCCGATGTGTGTGTGATCGGTGGCGGTTTTACCGGCGTCAACACTGCCATCGAACTGGCGCAGCGCGGGCTGTCGGTGGTGCTGCTCGAAGGCCGGCGGATCGGCTGGGGCGCCAGCGGGCGCAATGGCGGGCAACTGATTCGGGGCATCGGCCATGATGTCAGCGGTTTTGCCAAGTATGTCGGCGAAGAAGGTGTGCGTTACCTGGAGCGGGCCGGTATCGAGTCGGTCGAGGTGGTGGGCAATCGCATCCGCGAGCACGCCATCGATTGCGATCTGCGCTGGGGCTTCTGCGAACTGGCCAATACCCCGGCCCAGTTCGCGGCATTCCGCGCCGAGCAGGAGCATCTGGCGGAATTGGGCTATGCCCATGAAACCCGGATTGTCGCGCCTCAGGACATGGCCCAGGTGGTTGCCAGCACGGTGTATGCCGGCGGCCTGATCGACAACGGCTCGGGACATTTGCACCCGCTCAACCTGGTGCTCGGCGAAGCACGGCTGGCGCAGGCGCTGGGGGTACGGATCTTCGAACACAGCCCGGTGCTGGCGTTGATCCATGGCAGTACCGTGGAGGTACGCTGCGCCAGCGGTTCGGTACGCGCCAACAGCCTGGTGCTGGCCTGCAACGCGCACCTGGACGGTCTGGAACCGCGCCTGAGCGGCAAGGTGCTGCCGGCCGGCAGCTACATCATCGCCACCGAGCCGCTGGCGGCCGAGGTGGCGGCCGAGTTGATTCCGCAGAACCGCTCGCTGTGCGACCAGAAAGTCGGGCTGGATTACTACCGGCTTTCTGCCGACAAGCGCCTGTTGTTCGGCGGTGCCTGCCATTACTCCGGACGCGACCCGGCGGATATCGGT
This sequence comes from Pseudomonas sp. GW821-FHT03C07, assembly GCF_059420925.1. Taxonomy (NCBI): domain Bacteria; kingdom Pseudomonadati; phylum Pseudomonadota; class Gammaproteobacteria; order Pseudomonadales; family Pseudomonadaceae; genus Pseudomonas; species Pseudomonas sp. GW821-FHT03C07. The sequence goes on along the minus strand of NZ_JBWKUQ010000004.1, from coordinate 218,411 downwards.
GCCTATATGCGGCCGAAGATGCTCAAGGTGTTCCCGCAACTGGCGCAGGCGCGTATCGACTATCAATGGGGCGGCATGATCGGCATTACCGCCAATCGTTTCCCTCAGGTCGGGCGCCTGCAGCAGCATCCGAATGTGTTCTATGCCCAGGGCTATTCGGGGCATGGCGTCAACGTGACCCACTGGACCGCGCGGTTGTTGGCCGAGGCGATCCATGCCGGACAGAGCCAGGGCATGGATATCTTCAGCGCGGTGCCGCACATGACCTTCCCCGGGGGCAAGGCCTTGCGCTCTCCCCTGCTGGCGCTGGGAATGCTGTGGCATCGGTTGCGTGAGGTGCTGGGCTAAGCCGATGCCGAGTTTTGGGCACGACGACAGTCTTGTGCTGGAACATCTATCCCCTGTAGGAGCCAGCTTGCTGGCGATGAGGCCAGTCAGTCCTGCATCGACTATTCGGCCGCCATCGCCAGCAAGCTGGCTCCTACAAGGGGTTGCGCGTTGTGCCTGAAGGCTCAGGCCTTGGCCGCAATCACCATGATTTCCACCAACACCTCGGGCCGCGCCAGGTTGGCTTCGACCGTGGCCCGGGCCGGGGCGCCGCCCTCTGGCAACCACGCATCCCAGACCGCGTTCATCGCAGCAAAGTCGCGGTCGATATGCTTGAGCCAGATTTGCGCGCTGAGCAAGCGGGTCTTGTCGCTGCCGGCCAGGGCCAGTAGCCCGTCGATCTTCTCCAGCACCTGACGGGTCTGGGACTCGATATCGCCTTGCAGATCGCCCGGCACCTGGCCGGCGAGGTACAGCACATCAGCATGACTGACCACCCCGGACATCCGCGCATTGCTCTGGAATCGTTGAATCGTCATCGGTCTTTCTCCTTGGACAAATATCAGCCGGCGGCTTGTTCGACCAGCCGCACCAGGCGCCGCGCACTGCCAAAGGCCAGGGTCATGCCCAGCGCGCCATGCCCGGTGTTGAGGTACAGGTTACTGCCTGCGAGGCGTTCAAGCACAGGCCTGCCGGTGGGCGTCGCCGGCCGCCAACCGCTCCAGGGCTGACAATCCCCGGTGTTCCAACCGCCGCCGAACAGCGCCTCGGTCGAGGCTTGCAGCTGCTCGATCCGCGCCGCCGGAATCGACGCATCCATTCCGCACAACTCCACCATCCCTGCCACCCGCAGGCGGTCGCCGATGCGGGCGAACACGGTCTTGCGGCGCATATCGGTGATGCTCACCATCGGCGCCCGGGTGTGCTCGGTAATCGGCAAGGTAATGCTGTAGCCCTTGAGCGGATAGACCGGCAAACGGCTACCCAATTGCGCCAGCAAGCCGGTGCTGTAGGCGCCTGCCGCCAGCACCAGCGCCTCGCAATGCAGCACTTCGGCCCCGGAGTGGGCATGCTTCAGGTTCAGGGCAGTGATCCGCTCGCCACGCCGATGGAAGCCTTCGACCTTGCGGTCGAATAACAACGGCACACCCTCGCTGGCCAGTAACCGGGCTATTTCACGACACAGCTTGAGACCGTCCACCGCGCATTCGCTGTCGGTATGAATCGCGCCGTGAAATGCCGACTGGTAACCGGCCAGCGCCGGCTCTATCGCCACCGCCTCGCGCGCGCTGAGCACCTGCTGCCGCGAGCCCAGGCCTGCCTGGAAACGTACCTGGCGCTGCGCCTTGTCCAGTCCTTCGGCATCCGGGTACAGCACCAGCTTGCCGGTGCGGGTGAAGTCACAGTCCAGACGCTGCTCCTGCATGAACTCGTCCAGGGCCTGGCGGCTCTCGGTTGCCAGCGTCAGCAACTCCACCGTGGTCTGGCGTGATACCGAGGTCCGGCAAGCGGCGAGAAACTCCATGCACCAGCGCCATTGTTCCGGGCTCCATTGCGGGGTGAAGCGCAAAGGCCCGCTGCGGTCGAGCAACAACTTCGGGATGCCCGGCAACAGCGACGGATCGGCCAGCGGCTGCACATAGCTGTAGCTCAACTGCGCGCCGTTGCCGCCGACGGCCCCCATGCCGGGGCCGGACGCCTGGTCGATGACCGTGACCCGATGCCCGGCCCGGTGCAGGAACCAGGCACTGCTCAGGCCGACGATGCCCGCGCCCACCACGCAAATCTCCATTACACCGCCTCCTTGTCCAGCACCCAACCACTCGGGCTCAGCCGGTGCCAATCGGTCTGCTGCTGATAGGCATGGCCAATGCGCAGGATCAGCGGCTCGGCGAACGCCTTGCCGACAATCTGCATCGACACCGGCATACCTTGACCGTCAAAGCCCACCGGCAGCGCCACCGAGCACAAGTTGAGCAGGTTGGCGAAACGCCCCAACAGGGCCAGTGGCGTGCCATATTCATCGACCTGATCCAGCGGCACACTGCCCACGGCATTGGTCGGGAACACACAGGCATCGACATTCAGCATCGCCTCCTGCATGGCCTTGCGCGCGGCGCGGCGCTGGTTGTGCAGATCGATATAAGCCGCCGAATCGATAGTCTTGCCGCTCAACACCCGGCGCTGGACATGGGGGTCGAAACGCAGATCGCTCTGTTCGAACAGCGCACCGAGACTGGCATACCCTTCGGCACTCATCAGTCCGCCGGCCACCCGCATGCACAGTTCCAGCGAGCGCGGCAGTGGCTGCTCCAGCAGATGCATGCCCAACGCGGCCAGTTGCTCCAGTCCACGATCGTAGGCCGCCAGGATATCGGGGGCAATGGCGCTGCGTTCGGCCTGCGGCAACACCCAGACTCTCAGCCCGGCCACCGCTTGATTGAGTCCCGCCGCGGCGCTGAACACCGGCGCCTGTGCCGAGACCGGATCCAGCGGATCGGGGCCGAGCAAGGCATCGAGCATCCAGGCCGCATCCTCGACCGTATGGGTGATCGGTCCCACGGAATCCAGCGACGGGCAGAGTTCGATCAAGCCATGACGGCTGATCAACCCACGGGTGGTCTTCAAACCCACCAGGCCGCACATGCCGGCGGGAATCCGCACCGAGCCGCCGGTATCGGTGCCCAGGGCCGCACTGGCCAGGCCGCTGGCCACCGCCACCGCCGAACCGCTGCTGGAACCGCCCGGCGCCCGATGGACCTCGCGATCCCAGGGATTCCAGGGCGTGCCCATCACCGCATTGGTGCCCCAACCGCCGAAGGCGAACTCCACCGTATGGGTTTTGCCGAGGATGATCGCCCCGGCCCGTTCGAGGCGCTGCACGGCGGTCGCCGTGAGCCGGGAGATCCGCGGACGCTGCGCCAGCGAGCCACCGGTGATGGCCTGCCCGGCGATTTCAAACAGATCCTTGATGGCCACCGGAATACCATGCAACGGCCCGAGGTCGACCCCGGCGGCACGCTGCTGGTCGGCCGCGATGGCCGCCCCCAGCGCACGTTGGGTGTACGCCTCGACATAGGCATTGAGCTGGCCGTTGAAGCGTTCGATACGGGCCAGTTGGCCGCGCACCAGGGCCTCGCTGGTCAGGCGGCCACTGCGCAGCGCCTGCTGCAACTGGCCGATACTGTGGAAAGTGCTGTGGTCCAGGGAATTCATCCAGTCAACCTCTCAGGCTTTTGCGGCCACGGGAAAAGCGCCTCTCAAGCACCCGCGACAGTAGGGAAAGCGGGAACGCGATCACGAAATAGAACAGGCCGACCAACAGGAAGATGTGCATCGGCAGAAAGCTCTCCGAGGCGATGGCCCGGGCAGCCAACATCAACTCATCGGTGGCGATCAGGGCGCACAGCGAGCTGTCCTTGAGGATCGACACATAGGCATTGAGCAGCGGTGGCAACATCCCGCGAATCGCCTGGGGCAGGATCACCGCGGTGAACGCCTGGAACGGTGTCAGGCCGACGGCAATCGCCGACTCGCGCTGCCCACGGTGCAAGGCATCCAGGCCGCCGCGCAGGATCTCGGCGATATAGGCACTGCCCTGCAAGCCCAGCCCGAGGATGCCGGCCGCGAAGCCGGACAAGGTCAAACCCAGGCTCGGCAGGGAGAAATACAGCGCCAGCAACAAAGCCAACAAAGGCAGCGCGCGCATGCCCTGGATGAAATACTGCGCCGAGCGCCGCAGCCAGGCAAACGGGCTGCGCAAGGCCCAGGTCAACAAGCTGCCGAGCAGCGCCGCCAGGGCAAAACCGCCCAACGACAACTTCGCGGTGACCACACCACCTTGCAGCAGGCGCGCGGTCCAGTCGCTCCAGTACTCGGGGTATTGCGCAAAGAAGCTGATCATCGTGCGCTCCCCCAATGCCGTTCAAGACGAATAAAACCCAGGCCGATGGGCAGGATCATGGCCGCGTAGATACACATCACCGCGAAGTAGATCAGCGAGGTCTGGAAGGTCGAGGTCACCAGATTGCGCGCCAGGAACATGATTTCCGGCACGGCGATGGCCGAAGCGATGGAGGTGTCCTTGATCAACTGCGTGACGTAGTTGGCGAAGGCCGGCAACGAACGGCGCAGCGACTGGGGCAAGAGAATGTTGGCCAATATCTGCACACGGGTCAGCCCGACCGCCAGGCCGGCCTCGTATTGCCCGACATGCAGCGACTGCAGGCCGGCGCGAAAAATGTCGCAGAGCACGGCGCTGCCCACCAGGCTCAAGCCGACGATGGCCGCCAGCCACGCGGGCAGATTGATGCCCAGGTACGACAGGCCGAAGTAGATCAGGAACAAATGCGCCAGGGCCGGTACGTTGCGCATCCATTCGATAAAACAGGCAATGCCCGCCTGCACCAGTCGCGAACGGCTGAAGGTCAGCCACACCGCCAGCGCCAAGCCGCCGATACTGGCCAGGACCAGGGTGCAGAGGGCGATTTCCAGCGCCGTCAGGGCACCGCTCAACAGCAGGGGCAACAAGCCGAAAAAGGTCTGGAGGCTGCTCATTCAAGCCTGCTCCATGGCCATGCGCCCGAGGAAGCTGCGGGTGCGCTCGTGGCTGGGCGTGTCGATCACCTGCGCCGAAGGCCCCTGCTCGATGATATGGCCGCCGTCCATGAAGATCACCCGGTCGGCCACGTCGCGAGCAAAGCGGACTTCGTGGGTGACCATGATCATGGTCCGGCCCTCTTCGGCCAGCTCACGAATCACCGCCAGGACTTCACCCACCAGTTCGGGGTCAAGGGCCGAGGTTGGCTCATCGAACAGGATCACCTTGGGTTGCTGCGCCAGGGCCCGGGCAATGGCGACCCGCTGCTGCTGGCCGCCGGACAACTGCTCGGGATAGGCATCGGCCTTGTGCCGCAGATGGACCTTCTCCAACATGGCCTCGGCCAGTTCGTAAGCCTGCTTGCGCGGCATGCCACGGGCCTTGATCGAACCCAGCGCGACATTGTCGCGTACGTTCAAGTGCGGCCACAGGTAGAACAGTTGGAAGACCATGGCGATTTCCAGGCGTTGCGGGGCCATTTCCCGATCGCTGAGCAAACGCAGGCGCGCGCCGTCCCGAGCTTGCCCGATCAGTTCATCGCCGAGCCAGATTTCACCCCGGCTGGGTTTCTCCAGATAATTGATACAGCGCAGGCAGGTCGACTTGCCGGAGCCGCTGGGGCCGATCAGCGACAGGGTTTCCCCGGCCTTGAGCTCCAGGCTGATGCCCTTGAGCACCTCCAGGTCGCCATAACTCTTGTACAGATCACACACGCGCAACAGCGCAGGTTCTACCAGGTTGGACATCTTGCTCACCCGCTTTTTCTCGGTCTGGCGCAGGGTCGGCAACCTGACCCTGCGCACCACGCTTTATTATTGGCAGCCGGGCAGTTTCCAATCCGCCGGACGGTCGACGCTCAGGCGCAGGTCCTTGCCCTGGGGCATGAACCAGACATCTTGGGTCAGGCCGTAGCGAGCGCCGATCTTGCGCATCTCGCAGGTTTTCCAGAGCGCCTCGATCTGCGCGTTGACCGCCGCCAGCAGCTGCGGGTTGTCCTTGTTGAAACCGAACACCACCTGCCCCAGCCCGGTCAGCAGGGGGAAATCCGGGTCGTTGTCGGTGAAGGCATTGAAATGCAGGTGCCACTGGGCATTGCGCGAAATGGCGTACTGCATGACCGGTGGATCACCGATCACCGCGTCGATACGCCCGGCGAGCAGGTCGCGCACGGCGGCGTCCGAAGTGTCGTAGAGCGTCACTTGCAGCCCCGGGATCTTGCGCATTTCAGGAATAAAGGAGAAACCGGTGATGGTCCCGACCTTCTTGCCCTGCAGATCCTTGAGGGTTTTCCAGTCGGACTTGTCGGTCTGGGTGATGCCATTCTTGAAGTAGTGGATCGGATCACTCAGGGCCATGATTTTCGAGCGCTGCTCGGTCCAGCCCATGGTCCCGGCCATGACGTCGACGCGGCGGGCCTGCACCGAAGCAATGGTCCCCGACCACTCCATCAGCGCCGGCTTGACCTTCATCCCAAGTTTTTCGGAAATTTGTTGAAGGATTTCACCGTCATAGCCGACCATCTTGCTATCTTGATAACCAGTCCCCGGCATGTCACCGCTGAAAGCGATGGTCAGGCTGCCCGGCTCCACGGTGTCCAGCGCGAACGCCGGTACCGCGGCCAGCAGGGACAGTATCAAACCGGCGCAAAGACCGGTCATGCGTTGAATGTCAGGCTTGTTCATCGTGTGCACCTCGTTGGTTTTCTTCTTGAACGACAGGATGTTGGGCAGGCCTTCATCCTAGGGCCAAGGGCACCTGAATCAGTTGGATGCTTTGCACAAATGATTGAATATTTGCGACATCTGCATGAAACCGCAAACGAGGCCGGCGAACCCAGCCTGGTGGCGCGCCTCGACCGGCAAGCGGCACCCGCCCCGCACAAGCGTCGCGGAACGGCGGAACTGTCGGTGGGCATTGTGCTCTGGCCGCGTTTTCCGTTGCTTTCGTTGTCCGGGCTGACCGATGCCCTGCGTCACGCCGCCGACACCGGTGACCAGAGCCGGCCGATCCGCTGCGAATGGAAGGTGCTGGGCACGCCGGGGCAACGCGTGGCCTCCAGCGGCGGACTGGATGTGCCCATCGACAGCGAGATGGGCGACCCGCAACGCTTCGACTACATCGTGGTGATCGGCGGCCTGCTGGATTCGCTGGCCGATGTGCCGAAAAGTTACCCGGCGTTCCTGCACCAGGCCGCGGCGGCCGGCGTGCCCTTGATTGGCCTGTGCACCGGCAGCTTCGTGCTGGCCCGCCACGGGCTGATGGAGGGCCACACCGCCTGTGTGCATGCCTACCATGCCGATGACTGGAAACGCCTTTTTCCAACCCTGCGCTTTATCACCCACAACGACTTCCTCATCGACAAGGACCGCATCACCTGTGCCGGCGGCGTCTCGGTGATCGAGCTGGCGGTGCATCTGATCGGCATGCACTGCGGCCCGGACCGGGCCGGCAAGGTGGTGCATCAGATGACTGTAGCCAAGAGCGGCACCGGCAGCTTCCTCGACCGGCGCAAAGCCCTGGGCTATGCCAGCTCGTCCAACCGGCGCCTGCACGAGGCGGTGATGCTGATGGAAAAGCACATGGCCGAACCGCTGGAAATCGAGGCCATCGCCCATTGGGTCGGTACCAGCAAGCGCCAGCTGGAACGGCTGTTCATGGCGGAAACCGACACCAGCCCGGCGCAGTTCTATCGCCAGGTGCGGCTACGCTTCGGGCGCTGGCTGCTGGTCAGTTCGGATCGGCAGATCGGCGAAATCGCCTTCGAGTGCGGCTTTGCCGATGCGCCGCATTTCATCCGGCATTTCCAGAGCCTGTTCGGCCTGTCACCGGGCAAGTTGCGCAAGGAGTTGTTGAGGCACGCCGGGCCGTGACTGTCGTAGTGGCCGCTCAGCCCCGGATCACCCCAACCACCAGCGCAGCAGGAAAAAGAACGCCATGCTCAGCAACATGCTGAGCAAGGTGTTGCGGGTGTAGATCACCAGGCCGATGGCCACCAGTGAACTGAGCAGGTACGGATTGTCGTACTGCAGGTTCAACTGGTGATCGGGCATGAACACGATCGGCCCGCAGATCGCCGTGAGCATGCCCGGCACGGCAAAACCGAGGAACTGCCGGGCATTGCTGCTCAGGCGCACCGGCAGGCGCGGTTCGAGAAACACGTAACGGTTGAGGAACACCAGCAAGCCCATCCCGAAAATCACCGCCCAGACCATCATTCGCGCCCCCGATACAGCTTGTTGCAGAGAAACCCCGCCGTCATTCCCGCCAGCCCTGACAGCACCAGGGCCGAACCCAGCTGCCAGTAGCTGAACAGCACCGAACAGAACAACGACACCGCCACACAGACCACGGTCGGCACATTGCGCACCACCGGGGTGATCAAGGCAATAAAGGTCGCCGCGATGGAGAAATCCAGCCCCAGGTGCTCAAGGTCGGGAATGCTGCGGCCCAGCACAATCCCCGCCAGGGTGAACAGGTTCCAGGCGATATAGAACGTCAGCCCCACCCCCAGCGCATACCAGCGGTTGAACTGTTGCTTGTCGTGCTGGCTGGTCAAGGCGAACAGTTCGTCGGTCAGCAGAAAGCCCAAGCCGACCCGCCAGCGGCCGGACAACGGGGAAATCACCGAACGCATGCTCATGCCGTACAACAGGTGCTGAGAGGTCAGCAGCGCGGTGGTGAGCAGGATCGAGAAAATCCCCGCGCCGCCCTTGAGCATGCCGATCGCCACCAGTTGCGCGGCCCCGGCAAACACGATGCTGGACAAGCCCTGGCCTTGCAGGGGCGTCAGGTTGGCCTCGATGGCCATGGAGCCGGCCAGCAATCCCCAGGGCGCGGTTGCCAGGGACAACGGCATGATGGCCGCAGCGCCGCGCAGGAAGGCGGCGCGAGGTAACAGATGATCGGACATAAGACTCGGGCACAAAGAAAAAGACGCTGACTTTGCCAGCCCGCCGCGCGCCTGTCTTGAACATTTGTGCACAACGTGACACTTGAGCAGCGCCTTGCATCAAGCGCCGCCCAGGTAGCCCGGACCGATCAGCGAATCGGTGGCACGCGCACCGGCCCTTGTCGGCATTGATTCCTGACGCCTTTGCCGCACTCGCCGAAGCCCAAGTCCTTGGTCAGGCACACACGCACCTCGGCCAGTTCCGGCCCGCTGCAACGCACCGTCACGCCGCCCTCGGGCAGCCCCGGATTGCTTTGGTGGAACAATTGGACGATCTGGTCGGCGGAGTATTCGCGCGGCGTCGTCGAAGGTTGCAGGGCTGGCGGAACCACCACCGCTCCAAGTGCCTTGTCGGCCGCGTTCAGGTAGCCCGAAGCGCCCAAGCCGCTGCAGGTACCGTGCTTGTTCCATTCGTGTTCCAGCAGCTTGCCCGAGGGAAACAGGCTGAGCCCCTGCTGCCGTTCCTGCGCCGTCAAGGGCGTCAGTGGCGGGCAGGATTGCGGCCAGCCGCCCTTGGCATACTGCGGCCACAAACCATGGAGCACAAAGCCATAACCCTTGCCGCTGCACTGTTGGGCGTTGGCATGGGTCAGACAGAAGGTCGGTGACCAGGACAAGGTCAGCAGGTAGTAATCGAAAACCCCCGCCACCGATTCCGTCTGCTGCCTCGGTTGCCGGGCTTCGCTGAGACCTGCATGGCCCATCGCCAGGACGATGAGTAATGCGACTACAGAAGATAATTTCATTGGTTTTCCTATTCCATCGGGCGCCATCATGGCGCTCAAAACATCGTAACCATAGATTCAGGTCAAGCCTTGGCTCTAACAAAAACTGTTAAACGCCATTACAAAACAGTAGTATTTGGGACTTTTTTCAGGCTTTATCGCGCCGCCCCGGCGCACGCCACACGTGACGTAGTCGCTCTAGGGAGCAGTGTTTCATGAGTATTCGCAACATCCGCAAGAAAGTCGTCTCCATCCTATGGACCCTGGCCGTACTCTTTCTGATCTACTGCTTCCCGAAAACCATCCTCGGTTTCCTGCTCCTGGTCGTGGTTTGCGGTGTCTATGACTTCCTGCGCAACGGCATCTACACCACCGAATTGGCGAAGAAGTATTTTATCGGCAATGGCCGCAACACCTGGGTGCTGTCGCCCTTCAACTCCCTGTTCGACCTGATCAGCAAGCCCAATCGCGGCATCTACAAAATGCAGGACCTGCCGGAAGACTGCCAGCGCGACCTGCAGCAGGTCATCGACAAGGCGATGAGCCACAAGGACGAGATCATCCAGTATCTCGATTCGCGGATGGCGGAAAACAAGCGCGGCATGCTGTTCTTCCAGTGGTACGGACGCAAGATCGACACCGAACTGGACATCTCGGAACTCCAGCAGAAGTTCCCCTACGTCAAGACCGTGGGCGTGTCGGTATTCAATGAAAACCGCTCGACGTCCTTCCACTTCGGCCCGCTGCGCATGATGTTCCGCGTGCTCTACAACATGGCCCCGGCGCCGCACCATGAAGGCGTCTACATCCAGTGCCGCCAGCAAAAGCACTACTGGCATGACGACCCGCTGTTCATTTTCGATGACACGCTGCTGCATGCGTCCTTCAACAAGAACGACGCCAAGCGTTACTGCCTGTTCATCGATATCGTCCGTCCGTCCTACGCCCCGCGCATTATCAGCGGCGCGATCGCGGCGTTCGCCAGCGCGGCGTTCACCCTGCGCCAGGGCTTCTACAAAAACTGGAAGGTCATCAAGTAACAACGGCTGGCGGTTGCGCCGCGCCTTCGACGCGGCGCGGCCAAACCCGGTAATCGCCTTGAGGCGCTGGATGACCCAGCCCCTCAGGCGCCCGCCTCAAGCCCGCAGGACGCGGGCGCTGATTCAGGCCTGGATCAGATTGACAATCGCCACGTCCGGGCTGACGTCGGCATCGTAATCCACACCTTCAACCCCGAAACCGAACAGACGCAGGAACTCGGCCTTGTAGCCGGCAAAATCCGTCAGTTCGTTGAGGTTTTCGGTGGTGACCGCATCCCACAGCTTCGCCACCTGCGCCTGGACTTCCGGCTGCAGTTCCTTGTAGTCGGCACGCAGGCGGCCGTCTTCGTCGAGGATAGGGGTTGGCGAGTACAGGCTGTCCTTGTACAGGCCATAGACCTGTTCGATGCAACCTTCGTGGGAGCCCTGCTCCTTCATCACCTTGAACAGCAACGACAGGTACAGCGGCATGATCGGGATTGCCGAACTGGCCTGGGTGACCACCGCCTTGAGCACCGAAACCCGCGCGTCGCCGCCTTTGGCCGCCAGGCGTTCACGAATCTTCAGGACCTTCTGGTCCAGGTCCTTCTTGGCCGCGCCAATCGAACCGTTCCAGTAGATGTCGTGGGTCAGTTTTTCGCCCAGGTAGGTGAACGCGGTGGTTTTCGCGCCGTCAGCCAGTACACCGGCCTCGTCCAGGGCATCGATCCACAGCTGCCAGTCTTCGCCACCCATGACCTTGACGGTACCGTCGATCTCTTCCTGGGTCGCCTCGGCCAGCGTGGTGACGTTGACCTCTTCCTTGTCGGTGTTCAGGCCACGCTGGGTGACCGACTTGCCGATCGGCTTGAGCGTCGAGCTGTAGACTTCACCGGTTTTCGAGTCGGTACGGCGCGGCGCCGCCAGGCTGTAGACCACCAGGTCGATCTTGCCCATGTCGCGCTTGATGGCCTCGATGGTCAGGCGCTTGACCTCATCGGAGAAGGCATCGCCGTTGATGCTCTTGGCATACAGGCCTTTGGCTTCGGCAAACTTGTGGAACGCGGCGCTGTTGTACCAGCCGGCGGTGCCGAGCTTGCCTTCGTCGCCTTCACGCTCGAAAAACACACCGAGGGTATTGGCACCGCAACCGAAGGCCGCGGTAATGCGTGCCGCCAGGCCGTAACCGGTGGAAGCACCGAGCACCAGGACGTTCTTCGGTCCGTCGCTGACCGGGCCTTGCTGGGTGACGTAGTCAATCTGTTGCTTGACGTTGGCTTCGCAACCCACAGGGTGGGTGGTCACACAGATAAAGCCACGAACGCGTGGTTTGATGATCATAAGGTTCCCTTTTCTCATAGGCCGATATCGACACTGATGGTAAGCAGTGTCGCGGATTCTAGTCATAGACGTTCAAAAAGCCGAGGCGTCACTGCTTTTACAACACAGGCTTGCGCGGGGAAAGCAAAATCCCTTGCCTTGTATCGCCCAAACCTTGATTACCTGCCGTACGCACAACATTCTAGCGCCCATCTCCGCCAGTGAAGCCTGATCGACCATGAACACCACCAGCGCCGCCGAAACCGATAGTGATGTCTACAAGACCCTGCTCGAATCGACCAAGGCCATTCCCTGGCGGATCGACTGGCAAACCATGACGTTCAGCTACATCGGCCCGCAGATCGAGGCCCTGCTCGGTTGGACCCCGGACAGCTGGGTCGGGGTCGATGACTGGGTCGCCCGCATGCACCCGGATGACCGGGAATATGTGGTGAACTTCTGTGTGTCGCAGTCCAAGGCCGGCGTCGACCACGAGGCCGACTACCGGGCGCTGACCCGCGACGGCGAGTACGTCTGGATCCGCGATGTGGTGCATGTGGTGCGCAAGGACGGTGAAGTCGAAGCGCTGATCGGCTTTATGTTCGATATCAGCGAACGCAAGAAAACCGAAGAGCACCTGATCCGCCTGCAAAAGCAGTTGGAGGAATACTCGTTCCAGGACGGCCTGACCGGTATTGCCAATCGGCGCATGTTCGACACCGTGCTCGCCCGGGAGTGGGAATATGCCCAGCGCAATCAACTGCCACTGTCGCTGATCATCCTGGATATCGACTTTTTCAAGCAGTACAACGACCACTACGGGCATATCAAGGGTGACGAAGCCCTGCGCCAAGTGGCCCAGACCCTGTCCCAGGCGACCAATCGGCCACGGGACTTCATTGCCCGGATCGGTGGCGAGGAGTTCATCTGGCTACTGCCCGAAACACCGGCGGACAAGGCCCGGCAAGTGGCGGAGAAATGCCTGCAACTGGTTCGCCAACAGCAGATCGAACATGAGAAGTCAGCGGTTTCCGCGCTGCTGAGTCTCAGCCTCGGAGTCGGCACCATACGCCCCGCCGTCGATGAGCCGGCACTGGGTTTTGTCGAGAAAGTCGACGAACTGCTCTACCGAGTCAAGCGCAACGGCCGCATGGGCGCCGAGTACGCTAACTTCAGCGACTGATCAAACGGTGCGCTGGAGAGTGAAGTCGACGTTCCTTGAACGCCTGCCGGCGAACGAACGCGAAAGCGGGTTGCCGCGCCTCGCACGGCGCAACGACCACTACGTGCTGAACGAGGGCGTACCCGGGACGCCAACGCGAACTGAACACTGGCGACACGCCTACGGGTTTCGCGGCGCGTTAAAATCCTGCAAGCTGAACCCACTGGCACCGACCACCTGGGTGCCCGATTTAGCTATGCTAGGAACACGCGTGCGCGCGAAGCCTTTCTGGTGCAGCCGGCGCCTTAGCCGCCCGGCGACATCGCCTTGATGGAATAAAGCATGACCCAACGATCGGTAATCAACGCCTCGGTTAGCCCCAAGGGCAGCCTCGAAACCCTTTCCCAACGCGAAGTGCAGCAACTGAGCGAAGCCGGCTCCGGCAGCATCTACACGTTATTCCGCCAGTGCGCCCTGGCCATCCTCAACACCGGCGCCCATGTCGACAATGCCAAGACCATCCTCGAAGCCTACAAGGACTTCGAGATCCGTATCCACCAGCAGGATCGCGGTGTCCGCCTGGAACTGCTGAACGCCCCGGCCGACGCCTTCGTCGACGGCGAAATGATCGCCAGCACCCGCGAAATGCTCTTCAGTGCCCTGCGCGACATCGTCTACACCGAGAACGAACTGGAAAGCCAGCGTATCGACCTGGACAGTTCCCAGGGCATCACCGACTACGTCTTCCACCTGCTGCGCAACGCCCGCACCCTGCGCCCCGGCCTGGAACCGAAGATGGTGGTGTGCTGGGGCGGCCACTCGATCAGCACCGAGGAATACCAGTACACCAAGAAGGTCGGCCACGAACTGGGCTTGCGCAGCCTGGATGTCTGCACCGGTTGCGGTCCTGGCGTGATGAAGGGGCCGATGAAAGGCGCGACCATTTCCCACGCCAAGCAACGCATCACCACCGGCCGCTACCTGGGCCTGACCGAACCGGGGATCATCGCCGCCGAGGCGCCGAACCCGATTGTCAACGAACTGGTGATCATGCCCGACATCGAGAAACGCCTTGAAGCGTTCGTGCGCGTAGGCCACGGCATCATCATCTTCCCGGGCGGTGCCGGTACGGCCGAAGAGTTCCTCTACCTGCTCGGCATCCTGATGCACCCGGACAACCGCGAGCTGCCGTTCCCGGTGATCCTGACCGGTCCGCGCAGCGCGGAAGCCTACCTGCAGCAACTGAACGCCTTCGTGGTCGCGACCCTGGGTGAAGCGGCACAGAAACACTACGAAATCATCATCGACAACCCGGCCCAGGTGGCCCGGCAAATGGCCCATGGGTTGAAGGCGGTCAAACAGTTCCGTCGCGAACGCAATGACGCCTTCCACTTCAACTGGCTGCTGAAGATCGACGGCGGCTTCCAGCACCCGTTCGATCCGACTCACGCCAACATGGCGAGCCTCAACCTCAGCCGCAGCCTGCCTGCCCACGAACTGGCGGCCAACCTGCGCCGGGCCTTCTCGGGCATCGTCGCCGGCAACGTCAAGGACAAGGGCATTCGCCTGATCGAGGAACACGGCCCCTACGAGATCCATGGCGATGCGGCAGTGATGCGACCGTTGGACAAGCTGCTCAAGGCCTTCGTTGAGCAACACCGCATGAAACTCCCCGGTGGCGCGGCCTATGTGCCTTGCTATCGCGTGGTGAGCTAACCCCGCGACAACGATCTGTTTGTGCCTGCCGAACGGGCGCAAACAGATCGCCCTCCATCTGGCCGCCGCGCTGACCGCGACGCGCCAGAAGGTGACCCTCAACGACCTGACCCGCCAGGCGCTGAGCGAGTATTTGCTGCAGCATGCCTGATTCGGGACGTTGCACGAACCTTATGCTGCAACGCCCCCAGGATCAGCGACTCGCCACCACGAACAGGCGCGGGAACGGCAACAGTACCGTGCCATCGGCCAGCGCCGGATAGGCCTCGCTGATCGCCGCCAGGTAACGTTGCAGGTAAGCCGCTTTTTCCACCTCGTCCAGCGGCGCCAGGTATGGCCGCAACGCGGAACCCTTGAACCACTCCACGACAGCCGCATGGCCACCGGCCAGCGGGTGGTGATAGGTGGTGCGCCAGACATCCACCGTCGTGCAGTGCGGGCGCAGCAGTTCATAGTAGAAAGTCGCGTCGTGCCGTGGCGGGTGTCGCACCGCACCGATCTTGTCCGCCCACGGCCCGTCTGCTGCCACTTCCCGCGCCAGCCGGTGCGACGGTTCCTGCATATTGTCCGGGGTCTGTACCGCCAGGCTGCCCCCGGTGGACAGCTTGCTCACCAGATGGGGGTAGAGCATCGCGTGATCGGGTACCCATTGCAGCGAGGCATTGGCCAGGATCACATCGTAGGTCTGGTCCGGGTTCCAGGTGGCGATATCGGCGAGCTCGAAATTCAACCCGGGCAAGCGCGCCCGGGCGCTGACGAGCATGTCGTCGGAGCTGTCCATGCCGGTGACCCGTGCCTCGGGAAAACGCTGGGCCAGGACCTCGGTGGAGTTGCCCGGACCACACCCCAGGTCGACGGCGACACCTACGGTGCGAGTGGGGATGGCAGCCACCAGATCGCGGACGGGGCGGGTGCGTTCTTCTTCAAATGTTGAATACTGCTTGGCTGACCAGGTCATCAAGCGTCCTCTTGTCTATGGGAAGTGAGCACAAGCGTAGGTTTTGCACGCCATGATGACAAATGCTAACAATGACAAGCGGCCATACTGAAAGGTATTGAAATGCTTGAGCGGCGTCGATGGAAGTGACCGGTTGTTTCGTGCCGCTCACATCACCGCCATGGCCGATACACTGTTCGGCAATGATGAGAAAGCCAAGCGCTGGCTGTCCAAGCCCAAGGATCGCTTCTCGGAAAAAAGCCCCATGGCCATGCTTGAAATCCTCGTCCGCCTTGAGGTGGATCAGGAAGACTTTCCGGAAACCCAGCAACTGCTCAAGGTCGAGATCCACGGTGATGTCAGCATCGCCCCAGCCGCACCACTCAAGGCTGATTGGAGCGATGACCTGCGTCACACCAAGGGCCTGGGCGATGCGCTGGACCTCGGCGCAGAAGCGTAAGTGACATTTGCGCCAAACCGACCATTGACAAACCCGCCGCCAGCTTTTAAAAATAAGCGCTTATCCAGGGTGCAAACAAATATGTCCGCAACGCACAACCTCATTGCTGTCGCCGTTGGCTTGAATGCCAAGGCACCTGCATGCGTTGCGTTTGCCCCTAAATCGAAGAAACAGTCGCTCATGTGACCGGGGCGCGCTGTCCCGTCAGATGAGCTGACAGGACATTGAGCGCGACGACGGGTCACTCCTCCTCCTTGCCAACTTCCTTCTACGCTTCTGACGGTGACGACACGGTCAACCATCAGGAGAAAGTGCATGTCATCGTTTCAAGGTATCTGGGTTCCCATCGTCACGCCGTTCGCGGATCAGGCCATCGACTTCGTCGCCTTGCGGCGCCTGGTCGCGCATCTGCTGGACAGCGGCGTCGACGGCATCGTCGTCTGTGGCACCACCGGGGAAGCCGCGGCACTGGGCAAGCATGAACAGCTGGCGGTGCTGGATGCCGTGCTCGAACAGGTCCCGCCGCAACAGGTGGTGATGGGCCTGGCGGGCAACAACCTCAGCGAGTTGCTGCAATTCCAGAGCGAGATACTCAAGCGTCCGCTGGCCGGCCTGCTGATCCCGGCACCCTATTACATCCGCCCGTCCCAGGCCGGCCTGGAAGCGTTTTTCAAGACCGTCGCCGATGCTTCCAGCGTGCCAGTGATTGTCTACGACATTCCCTACCGCACCGGGGTAAGCTTCGAGCAGGCGACCCTGCTTAACATCGTCGCCCATGAGAATATCGTCGCCATCAAAGACTGCGGCGGCAACCTGGGCAACACCCTGGCGGTGCTGGCCAGCGGTAAGGTCGATGTGTTGTGTGGTGAGGACAATCAGATGTTCAACGCGCTGTGCCTCGGCGCAAGCGGGGCGATTGCGGCATCGGCGCATATCCATCCCGAGTTGTTCGTACGGTTGCACCGGCAGATCCAGGATCAGCAGCTCGCAGCCGCCAGGACCACGTTTTTCCAACTGACGCCACTGATCCAGGCTCTGTTCGTCGAGCCCAACCCCGGCCCGGTGAAAACCGCCCTCGCCCTTCAAGGACTGATTCGTGACGAACTGCGCGCACCGATGCAAACCAGCAGTAAAGCCACGACCCGGCGCCTGAACGACATCCTCGCGACGCTTGACCACGAAGCCCGGTAGAAGCCGGACCAGCCACCCGAGTAGGATATCCGCACTTACGCCTGGATCAGAAAAGGAAGTCGAGATGTTCTACCGGATAGCGGCCGACGGGCTGGTGTCGTTTCACCTGTTGTTCATCCTGTTCGTGCTGTTTGGCGGGCTGCTGGTGCTCAAATGGCGCCGGTTGATCTGGCTGCACCTGCCTGCCGCGACCTGGGGTGTGATCGTCGAAGTCTTTCACCTGGAGTGCCCGCTGACCCGCTGGGAAAACCTCTTTCGCCAAGCCGCCGGACAAGGCGGTTATGGCGAAGGTTTTATCGAACACTACCTGATTCCACTGATCTACCCCGCCGGACTGACACCCACCCTACAGCTTGGCTTCGGGGCCCTGGTGCTGCTGCTCAACCTCACGGTTTACCTGCGTCTGTTCAAGACCCGACGCCTGAAAGCCGCACACTAGGCACCTTGCCGAGGGGCTGCGACGAAACAGCGCTATTGCCGTCTCTCGGATTGACCCTCTAACAAAACCACCATATAGTGTGCTCAAGATTAATAAAAACACTACATGATGTGCCACCCCTCTCCTACGGCACCTTTCATCCCCTGGGCCGCCAGGGTTTTCCAATGCCTGCTTGTGTTGTGAATCCTGTTGAACGGGAGCCCTGAACACGTGTCTACCTGTCTGACGAAAAGGCAGTGAGCCAGGCCTACAAACACCCCTACAAGGAACATCCGATGCTCAGCTGGGACGAATTCGACAAGGAAGAAGGCGAGGTTGCCGTCAAGGGCGCCAACGCCGGCCACGCCACCGAAGCCAACATGGACCGCCTCGACAGCGCCGGTGGCGCCGCGGCCCAGGAGGCCCGTGCCGTGACCGCTTCCGACTCGGCCGCCATCGCCCGTGCCAAGGCGGCACTCGATGCCCTGGACGTCGCCGAAGGCCTGGCTGAACTCGAAGGTGCCTCGGCCCGTGTCGCGGTCGACGAAAAGCGCATGATCAACTGCCGCGCCGACCTCAACCAGCTCGTCCCCTTCAAGTACGACTGGGCCTGGCAGAAGTACCTCGACGGCTGCGCGAACCACTGGATGCCGCAAGAAGTCAACATGACCGCCGACATCGCCCTCTGGAAAGACCCGGAAGGCCTGACCGACGACGAGCGCCGCATCGTCATGCGCAACCTCGGCTTCTTCTCCACCGCCGACTCCCTGGTGGCGAACAACCTGGTGCTGGCCGTGTACCGCCTGATCACCAACCCCGAGTGCCGCCAGTACATCCTGCGCCAGGCCTTCGAAGAGGCGATCCACACCCACGCCTACCAGTACTGCATCGAATCGCTGGCCATGGATGAAGGCGAGATCTTCAACATGTACCACGAGATTCCATCGGTGGCGAAAAAGGCCACCTGGGGCCTGAAGTACACCCGTTCGATCTCCGACCCGGAATTCAAGACCGGCACCGTCGAGACCGACAAGGAACTGCTGCGTAACCTGATCGCCTACTACTGCGTGCTGGAAGGGATTTTCTTCTACTGCGGCTTCACCCAGATCCTGTCCATGGGCCGTCGCAACAAGATGACCGGCGTGGCCGAGCAGTTCCAGTACATCCTGCGGGATGAATCCATGCACCTGAACTTCGGCATCGACGTGATCAACCAGATCAAGATCGAGAACCCGCACCTGTGGGATGCCGAGATGAAGGAAGAAGCCACGCAGATGATCCTGCAGGGCACCCAGCTGGAAATCGAATACGCCCGCGATACCATGCCGCGCGGCGTGCTGGGCATGAACGCGGCGATGATGGAGGACTACCTCAAGTTCATCGCCAACCGTCGCCTGTCGCAGATCGGTTTGAAGGAAGAATACCCAGGTACGACCAACCCGTTCCCATGGATGAGCGAGATCATGGACTTGAAGAAAGAGAAGAATTTCTTCGAGACGCGGGTGATCGAGTATCAGACTGGCGGGGCGTTGAGCTGGGATTGATACCGCTGTTCACCTTGGGTGAATAGACTGGAATACCGAAAAGCCCTGAACCTGTTCAGGGCTTTTTCGTTTGCGTCTGGGCACTGCAGCTATGAAGCCAGGTGCTTCGCTTCCAGCCCGCGCGTTTCGATCACATCGAATACGTCACTGGCATCCTGTAATAATAGCCGTGAAATAGAGGCGATATTGCCCAAATCTCGCGGATCACTATCGCTTAACCGTATACAGGTGAACAAGGTCATCAATTTATTGACCGCCCGCATGAAGTGTATAGAGCCAGCGACGGTAGCCACATAGGCGCATTCGACTATGTGACAGGCGAACAGCTCAAGCCCGCTAATAAAAAGCGTAATCTTAAAAAATGTCTGTGAGGTTTCCATGGGACTGAAATTGCGAATCCAGTGGTTTGACAAACTCACAGAGCTTGGTGAGGGTGGAGAACGCTCCTTAGACCAAGGCGATGACTATTCCAGTATGGAGTCCCTAGGGCTGCCCCCAAAACCACTATAAACAATGGATGCTTTAACATTTCCGATGAATGGAAAGCAAAATTACAGCCCTACTTCAACCACGAAATTAACTTAAAAAAACATGACTATACAATTGCATTCGATCATGCAGACAAATGGCGATAGCTGACTTTCAGAAGAGTGCTCTACGCAGGATTTTATGATGTTAAAAACCAGCCACTCAAAATAAACGAAAGAAAAACCAATTTCTATCGACATAAGGAAAGATATTAAAAAACAAAATTTTATTTATATCGCGACTGTATCGTCAGACTGCGATCGTAACCACTTCCCGCTGGAAACAGACCACCCAAAAACTGAAAATTCCATTCTGGACAAACGTTTGTTCATCTGCAACGAGGGAGCGTTTGACTCATTCAAGCAGGCTTCGGAAACTAGTCTTGCATGAGGGAATCCGTTCCTGCAACAACTCCTGACAAGGCCAAAACGCTGGAATTGAACTATCAGAGGTAGGTGATCTAGTATCAGCCTAGGAATTCGGCCACCACCCAGGCATTGGCGTGGTTCGCAGCACTATTCCCAGCCGAGCGATGGAAAGCCGAAGTCGTACCAGATGGACCACAGGACAACAAGCAAACCGGCAAGAACCTCGCGGCGGCGATAGCGCACCAGGTAGCGCAACACCACGCTCAGGTCGGAACGACTCAAAGCACGCAGGCTTTGCCCGTAGGACATCAGGCGCAACGCATCCTCAGCCGTGTCGTGGCTGCGACGCGGGTCATAGCCATATCGCCGGTAGGCCCCCGATGCGCCGGAGAAACCCAGCAGAATTTCGCCCTCCAGATGGACCAGGCGCGGCCTCAGGTTCAGGGACTCCATCAGGTCCGTGGCGCTGTTGACGATGGAACTCACGCGGTCTTCGCCGAGGACGCTGATCGCATCACCTGTGACGTCCACGTGCGTACCAGTCAGGAGGTTGCCTTGCTGTTCCGAATAGAACAGTTGGCCCACCGTATTGTTTAGGCCGGTCCGTAGATCTCGAACATGATTGGCGCCCAATAGCTGATACCAGTTGCGATCGGCCCGGCCATTCTGCAGGCGCTGCACCACGTTATCCCAGGTCGCCACCAGGGTATTGGCGTTCATCGCCACGAACAATGCGCGCACCACAGCCATTCGCTCATCGACTCGACTGTTCAGGACGCTCTGCACCGCCCGCCGCAGGAAGTTGTCGGCCACGATATGCCGTAGATGGAAAGCACCGCCACGGATATCGTCGAAGTTCGTCGCTGCCGTCTGGATGTCCAGTGCTGACGGCCCGGGATTGCCCAGTGCCTGCACCTGCGCGCTGCCAAAGCTGGAGAGCGATGTATCGATCGTCTGTCTGCTGAAATTACCTCGGCGCAAACTGTGCGTGATAGGTGTACGCCAGTCGGTGATGGCCGGGGGCTCTTGCTCCTCGTTTTCCTGATACCGATGCAGGCGCCTTACCGCCAGGATCAGCATTAGCAGAAGCAGGCAAACAGTGGTCAGGACAGGAATAAAGAGATTACTGGCGCTGGAGAAGCCATCGTTGGAACCGTTTCCACCTGGCATAAGCATCCCTTCAGGGTAAGAGCCCAAGGTGCCCGCGCCACGCCCTCCGGGTCCGGCCCGTTAGGTGTCGCTTCAGGATAACAAGAGCTACGGCTGTCAGCTTGAAACGGTAGCAGCAATTCGAAAACCTACAAGAACTTGGACCAGAGCTGAATGTACTGGGATCTTCCAGTGTGTGTAAGCCTCCATGGCGCACCATCATCCTCGACCTTCTCTCAAGACATCACCGGTTTCTTGGGTCTGCGCCATTCGAAGCCCAAAACGCCTAAACAGGTGGCGACAGGAGCGAGTACGGTTTTATTGAGCCGCATCAGTTCCCCTCTAGTCCCGATGCTCTAGGCTGCTCTTGAGCCCTTGCCGTTTGCGGGGCGTTCAGGAGCTTTTATGCCAACATCCCCGGTTCAGGTCACCCTCAATGGAGAACTGATCGAAACCAGCGCCCTGCGTTCGATCCTGGAAGCCGTTATCGACTCA
This sequence comes from Pseudomonas sp. GW821-FHT03C07, assembly GCF_059420925.1. Lineage (NCBI taxonomy): Bacteria > Pseudomonadati > Pseudomonadota > Gammaproteobacteria > Pseudomonadales > Pseudomonadaceae > Pseudomonas > Pseudomonas sp. GW821-FHT03C07. The sequence goes on along the minus strand of NZ_JBWKUQ010000004.1, from coordinate 196,503 downwards.
GGACAACCGCTCATCGACGCTGTCGGCTGCATGGGCCAAGGCGTCTGTGGCTCATGCCGGGTGCTGATCCGGCGTGCTGGCGAACGTGAGGTCAGCACCGCCCTGGCCTGCGAAACCCGAGTCGAGCAGGGTTTGCAGATCAGCTTCCTCGACCATCTGCCCATGAACCGGCACCACACCTACAACCTCCACGACTGGGACGACACCTGGAACATCTCGGAGCGCATTGCCGCCACCTTTCCCGAAGCCAGTCATTGCCGGCACTGCGGCGGTTGCGACCGCGCCTGCCCCAAGGGCCTGGAGGTGCAGAAAGGCGTCAACCTGGCCGCCGTCGGGGATCTGTCAGCCAGCCAGGTATTCGACGAATGCATCATGTGCAACCTGTGCACCATTGCCTGCCCCGAGCATATTTCGCCGAACCATCTGGGCCTCTACATACGCCGGATGTCAGCTTCCGTCGGCTTTCGACCGGCGGACCTGATGCAGCGCCTGAGCCAGATCAACCGCGGCGTGACGAGCGTCGACCCCAACGTGACGCTGGAATAAGGAACACAACATGCCCGGTATTCCTTATCTGCAAGCACTGGCCCAACTGCGCGCCAGCGCTTGCGCGCCCGCCTCTGAAGCATTCGATAAACAAGCACTGCTGCACGCCTTCCACCCGGACTATCAGGTTGGCGCCAATACGCCGCTGCAGGTGGGCGTGAATCGCGGCGACAACTGCCCGCGCGAACTAACAGACCGCCTGCACAGCAACGCGCAAATTGATGACGCGGCCTTGGCCGGTGCCCCGGTGGTCAATACCGGTGTGCTGATTATCGGCGGCGGCGGTGCCGGTTGCGCAGCGGCGCTGACCGCCGTGGAACACGGTGCCCATGTCATCCTCGCGACCAAGCTGCGCCTGGGCGACAGCAATACGGTGATGGCCGAGGGCGGCATACAGGCTGCCGTCGGCGAGGACGACAGCCCCCAGATTCACTTTGAAGACACCCTGCGCGCCGGCCACCTCTGTGCCGATCGAACGCTGGCGGCGCGTCTCGCCCAGTCGGGACCGGAGAGTATTCGTTGGTTGATCGAGCGCGGCATGCACTTCGATCTCGCCGAGGGCGGCTTGATCGGTGGCAAGCTGCTGCGCAAGAAACCCGGCGGTGCCAGCCGTGCGCGCATCCTCTCGTTCAAGGACTACACGGGTCTGGAGATGATGCGGGTACTGCGCGAGGCGGTGGAACTGGAAGAGCGGGTGAGCGTGTGGAACCGCTGCCCTCTGGTAGAGCTGCTCTCCGACGAAAGCGGCACCTGCGTGGGCGGCGTGCTGTACAACCTGGAACGGCACAGCTTCATCCTCGTACGCGCCAGCCGCGTGATACTCGCCACGGGCGGCGCCGGGCGCCTGCACCTGAATGGTTTCCCCACGTCCAACCATTATGGCGCAACCGCCGACGGCTTGATCCTGGCCTATCGTCTTGGCGCTCGCCTGCGCGAAATCGATTCCTTCCAGTATCACCCCACCGGCTTGGCCTGGCCGGCGCATCGTGTCGGCGGGCTTATTTCCGAAGCCGCGCGCTCGGCTGGAGCCTATCTGGTGAACGGACTGGGGCAGCGTTTCATTCCCGAACTGCAAACCCGCGATGTGGTGTCCGCCGCAATCCTCAAGGAATGCGCAGAAGGCCGTGGCGTCGAGCGTGACGGGCAACTGGGCGTCTGGCTCGATACACCCGGTCTGGAGCGCCGCCATCCGGGGATTCTCAAGGAACGCCTGGTGAGCCTGGGGCATGTCGCGAGCCAGTGCGGTATCGATCCAGCCGTAGAGCCACTGATCGTCCGGCCGACCCTGCATTATCAAAACGGAGGAGTGGCCATCAACGAGAACGGTGAAACCTCGGTACGCGGGCTGTACTGCGTCGGCGAAATCAGCGGCGGCATCCATGGACGCAATCGCATGATGGGCAACGCCCTGGCAGAGATCATCACCTTCGGACGCCGGGCTGGAGAGCACGCGGCACACACCGCCGACCCCACGCCCGCACCGAAGGTCGGCCTGTCACACGTGTACGACTGGCAACGCCAGTTGATCGCCGCCGGCTTGCCACTGAACGTCTACGGCCCCGAGTTGTTCCCCGGGTACGGCAACTTCGACCTGCGCCGGCACAGCGCCGTGCCCCACCGGGCCAAGGGTGCACTGCCGACCACTCACGCCGACTCGCTGCCTTACTGAGATGCCTGAGATGAAGACTCAACTCGTATTACTCGCCCCCGCCGTACAAGTGGGCGCCGATCTCGATGCCTGGTTCGCCCAGGGCGGCGGCGAAGGCTTGCGCGCCGCGCTAAGCGATCCGGGCGGCATCCTCCCGACCCTGGCCGAAGCAGACCTGCGCGGCCTGGGTGGCGCCGGTTTCCCTACCCATCGCAAGTGGGCCGCCGTGGCGGAGCAACCTGCGGAGCTGGAAAAGTATGTCCTGTGCAACGGTAACGAGGATGAGCCAGGCACCTTCAAGGATCGCGAACTACTGGAAAAATCGCCGCATCAGGTGATCGAGGGCGCGCTGATTGCCGCGCTAGCCACACGGGCCAATCACGTTTATCTCTACGTCAACCCGCACCAGCACGGAGCAGTGGCCGTTGTGCGTCAGGCCGTCGAGCAATGGCGGGGCTGCGCCCTCCTGGCCGAAGTCGCCCGGCAGCAGAATCGCCCGATCGACCTTGCGGTGGTGGAAAGCTCGGGCCTGTATATCGGTGGCGAAGAAACCGCCGTGATCGCCAGTGTCGAAGGAGGCTTCCCCTTCCCCCGGCAAAAACCGCCCTACCCCGCGCAAAGTGGCGTGCATGGCCAACCGACACTGATCAACAACATCGAAACCCTGGCCCAGGTTGCCCACATCCTGCGCCATGGCGCCGCCTGGTACCGAGACCTGGGCCTGGGTAACGCCTGTGGGACCAAGCTCTACTCACTCTCCGGGGACGTACTCAGGCCAGGCCTGTACGAGCTACCGATGGGCACCTCGCTGCGCACGCTGATTTTCGAGCACGGCGGTGGCATGTTGTGCGAACGCGCTTTCAAGGCGGTATTCACCGGCGGTCCTTCCAATACCCTGCTGGGCACGGGCGATCTGGATGTGCCCCTGGACTTTGATGCGCTCAAGGCCCGTGGTTCAAGCCTGGGTACGGGGGCCATGATCGTGATCTCGGAGGGCACCAGCATCGTGCGCAAGGTGGCGGAGTACGTCGACTTCTTTGCGGCGGGCTCCTGCGGCCAGTGCCCACCATGTAAAGCCGGGACCTATCAACTCTCGCGGTTGCTGCGGCGAATCGATACCGGTATGGGCCTGCCCAATGACCTGCAGGCACTGGAGAGTCTCTGCCATTTGCTTCCGGGCAGCGGCCGCTGTGGCCTGATTGATGGCGCGGCAACGGTAGTACTCAGCTCCCTGAAGCAATTTCGCAACGAATACGCCGCTCAAGTCATTGCCGTGGGTGGATGACGTCCAATCGCCCGTCAATTGCCTTCAGCCCTCGGTATTATTAGGAACTCGATAGTGCGTAATCTCTGGACCTTTCTGCTGCCACCTTGCGTTGCGCTTGTGCTCGCACTCCTGCCGGCACCTGCCGGATTGGCCCCGCATGCCTGGTATTTTTTCGCCCTGTTCGCGGGTGTGGTCGTAGGCCTTATTTTCGAACCGCTGCCGGGCGCCGTGATTGGCCTGATCGGGGTCGCGGTCGCGGCGGTGTTGGCCCCCTGGGTGCTGTTCAGTCCGGAACAATTGGCCAGCGCAGGCTTCAAGGTGCCCGCGGAGGCCTTGAAATGGGGCCTGTCGGGCTTCGCGAACAACACGGTCTGGTTGATCTTCAGCGCCTTCATGTTCGCCCTGGGCTATGAGAAAACCGGGCTGGGGCGGCGTATTGCGTTGCTGCTGGTCAAGCGCATGGGCCGCAAGACCCTGACCCTGGGCTATGCCGTCATGCTCGCGGACCTGGTGCTGGCGCCCTTTACCCCGTCCAACACCGCTCGCAGTGGCGGCACCATCTACCCGGTGATTCGCAACCTGCCTGGACTCTACGACTCCAAACCGAACGACCCCAGCGCGCGGCGCATCGGTTCCTATCTGATGTGGGTTGCCATCGCGTCCACCTGTGTCACCAGCTCGCTGTTCATGACCGCATTGGCGCCCAACCTGCTGGCCTCGGCCCTGATCGAAAAAATCGCCGGCGTGCATATTTCCTGGGGCCAGTGGTTTATCGCCGCGGCACCGGTCGGCTTGCTGTTACTGGCAGTGCTGCCGTTGCTGGCGTACTGGCTGTATCCGCCACAGATCAAGAGCAACGAAGAAGTGCCGGCCTGGGCGGCCCGCGAACTGACCGATCTGGGCCCACTGTCACGTCGCGAAAAGATCCTGTTGGCGTTGGTGGTGAGTGCGCTCGGACTGTGGATATTCGCGGGGGATTGGCTCGACCCGGCCCTGGTGGGCATCCTCGTCATCGTGTTGATGCTTCTGAGCAATGTCATCACTTGGGATGACGCACTGGGCAACAAGGCAGCCTGGAACACCTTCGCCTGGTTCGCCACGCTGGTGGCCCTGGCCGACGGCCTGACACGGGTGGGCTTTGTGCCGTGGTTCGGTCAATTCGTCGCGGCCCACCTGAATGGATTTTCTCCCAACGTTGCCATGGTGCTGCTGGTGGTGGTGTTTTATCTGGCCCATTACCTGTTCGCCAGCTCCACCGCCCACACCACCGCGCTACTGCCGGTGATGCTGGCAGCCGGGATGGGAGTGAGCGGCATCGATCTGCAAGCCTTCGCGCTGCTTCTGGGCACTTCGCTGGGGCTGATGGGCATCATTACACCCTATGGCACGGGGCCGAGCCCGGTCTACTACGGCAGTGGTTATCTGCCTAGTGCCGATTACTGGCGCCTGGGCTCTATCTTCGGCGGGTTGTTTCTCATTCTGCTGCTGGGTCTGGGCGCGCCTTGGATCCTTGCGCTGTCCTAGGCTACACCGCCGCACAGAGCGTTGCCCATTTTCAACGGTCTGCCACGCCGGCTTGAACGAGGTTACTTCAATGCATGAATCATTGGATTCTTCATAGAAAGAGCCTCACGTAGACCGGCTCAAGTTTATGATATGACCGTTGGAAACGGTCCTGCCGTCTTGCCTAATTTTATGCCGGTACCCGTTCAAGCCTCTTGAAACAAAGTAACCCGATCATGCTGACAACAGCGAAGACGAGCCAACCCATGCTGATCGGCGTCCATCCCGCGCCCATACTGCCCAGATAGTTTCCCAATGCCCCACCTATCGCCCAAGAGACTGCTGACGCGCCGAAATAGCTTCCCGCGTTGCTCTCGGTCGTCAGTTCAGCGAGAGCGATGTTCGAGGCGGGCAAGATGAGGCTTTCACCGAACGTAAAAACCAAAGCGATGACGACGAGGATCACCAGAGACTGCTGCGAGTTCCATTCACCCAGGAAAATGAGCGCTGCCAGCGCGAAACAGGCGAGCAGCGCAAGATGACCGATTGACATCAACGATCGCCACCCCGCGCGTTGAAACCATCGCATCCCCAGAAGCGCGATTAAGACACCGAACAAAGCGTTCGCGATGTAGAACGGTCGCACACCGTTATACCCTGACGCTCCCTGAGCAAAAGTCAGCGGGATGAACACATAAATTTGCGTGTACACCGTCCAGAACGGGATAAGTGCGATGCAGAGTCTTCGAAATTGCCGGTCATGGAAAACCTCAAAAAACGCAGAGGCAACCCGCCTCGGTCTTGCATGCCCGCGCGCTCGTACAGCGGCGAACGGTGCCACCAAAGCCAACACAGCAAAGATATAACCGCTCACCTCAAAGGGAAAAGCGCCGCCATGGGCAGGCAGTAAGAACAGCACCGTGGGCCCGACCAGCGCCCCCAGATTAAGTACAAGATTATTCAAAACGAAGACACGCGAACGGATGTCTGTTTTGAGGGTGCCGAACACGGAGTACGCGGTCGTTTCATAGAGGGCTGCGCCGAGTCCACTCAAGAAGGCACATGCGAGCAACGCGGAGAAATCAAGAACGTGGCCCAAGCCGATGAATCCCATAGCACGGCAGACCAGGCCTAACGAAGCCAGCACTCGGCTATCGAAGCGGTCGGTAGCGAATCCTAGAATAAGCGGCAACAGCCGACTCGACAGCAGGCTCACGGTGAGTACGCTCGCGATGTCGCCAGCACTCAAATGTCGCTCGACACTCAGAAAGGCAGCCAGCAGCGGAAAAGACCCGAACACCGAGAGATTAACCAGAAGCTGCAGAAAGAGCAGGACCGTTGTTGCTAAACCAATGCCGCCGGTGAATCGATCAAAAAGCGACGAACCCCGGCGAACCTTCATTGATTGCACGGCGTTACTTGCAGACCGAACTTTTCGCAAATCGAGTTTATTCCCCAATTCGCGGTAATCGACATCATCCATCCTTCTCTCCCTGACGTTTTTATGGGCCGGAAGGACAAAGAGCACAAAAAAGCCCCGTCCGTTTCCGGCGGGGCCTTTCGGTTAAATTGTGGCCTGTGTTTAGAGCGCACAACCTCCCCGCGGCCCGCCGATGGCGGTCGTGGTGGTGGTTGTCGTGGTGGTCACGAAAAATGCGTTCATTAAATTCAACCTAACGCCCTCGGTATCATTCGTCAACGGTAGATCTCACCACACGACAAACCTTTGCCTTGGCTTGGGCTCATCAACTGTCATTTTTAGGTTCAATGATATTCCGAGAACAGGATAACGTCCCTCAAGCAGGCTGCAACCATCGCAAGATCAGGCTGCCAGTCAAGGCCCGGACAAAGATGTTCGTCTCGCTATTCCAGATACGGTGTCAGCACATCTTCGATCCATTTCATGAATACGCGAACCCGGCGCGACAGATTGCTCCGATGTGCTACGACGAGGGACACAGCGAGCGCCCGGCGACGAAAATCGGGGATGATCTCGACAAGCGCTCCACTCTCCAAGTATCGGCCAATCCCCAGGAGTGGCGCCTGAATCAGGCCAAGGCCGGCGAGGGCAGCGGCTTCGTAGGTCTGCGCGCTGTTGACGTGGAGCGCACCTGGCAACTGCAGCGTCGTGTAGCTGTCACCGTCTGGATATTCCCATCCATAGGGTCTTGCCCCCAGCGTCGTCGAAAAATGAATTATCTGATGCCCCTGACGCTGGAGATCTTCTAGCGATCGAGGGACGCCATAGCGGGCTAGATAGGCGGGACTGGCAGCGTTGACCATGCGCAACTGGCCCAGTGGACGGGCAATCAGCGTCTCGTCCCCTATGGGTCCAAGCCGCAATACACAGTCGAACCCCTCTTGAACCAGATCGACTTGCCGATCCGTGCTCGACACCTCCAGCTCCAACTCGGGATAAGTCGCCATGAAGGCTGGCAAGGCCGGCACGATAGTGGCGCGCGCCACCTCGCTCGGAAAATCGACCCGTAAACGCCCGCGAAGTGTCACGCGATCATCTGCAAACATCGAGTGTAGGTCATCGACTTCAGCAAGCAGATCGCGGGCACGGGCATGAAATGCGCGTCCGTCCTCCGTCAACTGCACGCTGCGCGTCGTCCGGTGCAGGAGCCTGACACCAACCTCTTCTTCCAGCTTGCGGACCGCCGTTGAGGCCCTCCCCTTTTGGATACCCAGGCTATCGGCCGCGCGGGTGAAGCTGCCCATTTCCGCAACCGTTATGAATATGAGGATGGGTTCGAGATTTTGCATTGTTCGTGCCTCGGCATTGTTCTCCACAGAGAGAACAGTGCGTTCATTTTGTCGATGCTTATTATACCCAAGAGACACAGTAAGCTTCAAAACAGGATAACCCCATCGGAGAACGACCCGTGTCCGAAACTATGAATCTGCATCAGGTGCCTGAAAGCATGACCTCGCATCGCGCCCTGTGGGCCGGCCGGATAATGAGCGCGTTTGTCGTTATCGCGCTGGTGGCAGACGGCGCCATTCAGCTTTTCGCGCCGGCACAGATCGCGAGCATGTTGCAGGAAACCGGGTTCGCGATGGACCTGACCCGTGTCGTGGGTCCGATCATACTCACCTGCGCCATCCTTTACGCCATCCCGGCCACCGCCGTTCTCGGCGCGATTCTGGTGACGGGCTTTTTGGGAGGTGCCCTCTGCACCCATGTCCGCATAGGTGAGTTGGGGTCGCCGCCGGAAATCATTTCCCTGCTTCTGGGCGCAATGACATGGGGCGGTCTCTACGCGCGCGATCCCCGTATCCGGGCCATTGTGCCACTTATCCGTTAAACCAACAGGGGGCAGTGCTCTGTCCCTCAAGACCAGGAGGAAACACATGTTTTTAGTCATGGGAATCACGGGAAAAGTGGGCGGCGCAACGGCAGAACATCTGTTGGCGCACGGCAAGGAAGTACGCGCACTAGTGCGCAATCGCGAGAAGGCGTCAAGCTGGGCTGACCAGGGTGTGGAACTGGTTGACGGTGATTGGAATGATTCGGCAGCCATCGAGCGGGCGCTCAAAGGCGTCGAAGGTGCGTTTGTCATGTTGCCTGCGGTCTGGGCCCCCTCGCCAGATTACAAAGAAGCCAAGGGCGTGATTGCAAACTATGTCGAGGCACTCACCAAGGCAGCGCCGCCGCGGGTGGTAGTGCTTTCCTCGATGGGTGCGAACAGGACCAACGGGCTTGGGATGATCACGGCTTTGTCGCTTCTGGAGCAAGGTTTTCGCGACCTGATATCGCCAATCGCATTGGTGCGCGCAGGTGGCTTCTTCGAAAACTTCCTCTACGGCTTGCAGGTCGCCCAAGGTGGAATGCTACCGGTCTACTATCATCCGACAAACCGGAAATCGACCATGGTCGCGACGAACGACATCGGCGCGCAGGTCGCAACCCTTTTGACCGGGCCAGCGTGGTCAGGGCAGCGCGTCATCGAGCTTGGTTCGATGGTCAGCGCAGATGAAGTCGCGGAGCAATTGGGTGAAGTCCTGAATCTCGACGTGAAAGCCTTTGCAGTCCCGCGTGCAGCGTGGGCGGAAGCGTTCGAGCAATTCGGCATCCCGAAGGGCCACACCGGACCGGCCGAAGAAATGTTTGAGGCTGTGAATGCAGGATGGATGGACCTTGGCGTCGAGGGTACGGAGCACGTAGCGGGTACGACGTCCGCACGCGATGTATTCGAGGCTGCACTGAACGCCGCCAAGGCGTAAGCCCGGGACGGACCAGGCGTGAGACGGAAGTTCGGGGCTACGCTAAAGCTATGCGGATCGTCGATCAATTGTGACCTACTGTTCGCGCTGCATCCGCCCGTGGAGCGCCCAATGCCGCCCATCCTCACGCGCCTGGTGGCGCTGCTTGTTCTTTGCCTGACTCTTGAAGTTCAAGCCCAGACCAATGCCTGCCCAGTTGGCGAGAAACAAGTGTGCCTGGATAGCTGCATCTGTCTGCCAGACCTGGGACCGCTGCTCAGCCCTCTGCCTGATGGCCTCTACCAGATCGCGGCACCTGCCCTGGCGCTGTGGCTGACCCAAGCCCGCGCTGAAGCAGCCAAAGCCGGCACCCACCCTATTCCACCGCATATCCGGGAGCAACTGCTGCGCTGGTACGCCCCCAGCATCCTCGATGCCGCACGTTACAAAGTTAGCGACAACGGTCAATTCAATGCCGCCACTGCCATGCTGCAAAATCCCGATGTCGGTGCCGTGACGCTGATCGACATCATTGTCTTCCGGGACACTCAAACCGCAGAACAGAACATCGCGCTCTGGGCTCACGAATTAAAGCATGTGCAGCAGTATCAGGAATGGGGGGTAGAAGGATTTGCCCGGCGCTATACACAAGATTTCAATGCTGTGGAGGCGCCGGCTTATGCCATACAGGCTGAGGTCAGACGGTGGGTAACTATTAGGCAGAGGTAGCGCCTCCAGACCAGACTATTGCCTGCGCTACGATCACCTGTTGACCATTGAAAGTGAGTGCAGGAGAACCATGCAGCACGTACCCCATGCTCAAGGCGTCACTGACGCGGTGGCAAAAGGCGGCGTCATCGGGGCCAGTCAGTACTCGATAAATGGGAAGGCCTTCTGGGGGTAGGCTCATACATCAATTTCCTTCGATAATATGTGGAATTTCCCTGGCACACGGGGTGCGAGTCAGGTCAGGGTAGTCTGGATGCGACACCCTAGCATTTTCACTGGCAACGAGCTCCGCCGACATCTCCACACAACCGAAATCCGTGAAGCAGGTCGGAAGCTTTCATTTAGCCTGCACAGCTAGTCGCAGGAGCCCACGGACGAACATAGTCATTGTCGAACTCACCGCTTTCGACGAACTGAAAGCCATGACGGAGGTAAAACCGATTCGAAGCGCTTTCTTTGAGAGCACCAACCCTGATAGGAAGCTCAGCCGCATCAGCTTCTCTGAAAACCTGAGAGAGGACAGCTGAGCCCACACCCGATCCCTGGGCGTTCGGTATCACATACAAGTGATCAAGCAGTAGCTCTTTTAGGTGATGCTTGACCACAACAAAACCAATCCGCTCACCAGCCACCTCAATGTAGCGTGTGTTGTGAGCTTCAAAACTGCTGAGAAAGCGCTGACGCGCGCGCACAGGATCAAAACACTCTGAGAGACCGAGCACGTCACGTGCGTAGTCGAGAACGGCGGCGGCGGCCTCTGTCGCGTCCCCCCGCGACGCCCGATCATTCGTTTTCTTCGATTGGCCCCAGCAAAATAACTCGATATTCGTACGACCGACACCTCCTTAAGCTTCCCTCGCCAAGCACGCCGCTCGGTTTATGGTTTTGAAAGCTGAAGGAATATTGAAGTGTTCGATCGTTATCTGGATAAAAGTGTAACGCCTAGAGTCTGTGCCCCCGGGGGGCCTGCGCCTCTATCCACTAGTGGCATTGGACGCGCGTGGTGACTCGGGCGCCCCTCTATTCATTCGCAGCGTAGACATCAAGCTCGCACATCCGGAATTCGCTTGCCTGGAAACGGCGTAAAGGAACCAAGCCATGCCCTATCTTTATCTCTCTCTGGCCGCCATCTTTTGGGGTGGCAACTATGTCGTCGGCAAGCTGATGGTCAGCGACATCGATCCTGTGCTGCTGTCGCAAGCACGATGGCTGCTGACCAGCGCGTTGCTGCTGATCATTAATTATCGACCGCTGACCCGATCAATGGGAGCGATTCGTCAGTCCTGGAAAACACTGACGATGCTCGCGATCTGCGGCCAAGTGTTGTTCCCGCTGACCCTGTATATAGGGCTGCAGTACACCACGTCGTTGAACGCCGCCATCTATCTCTCGGCAACACCGTGCCTGGTGCTGTCCATCAATCGCTTTGTATTCGGCGACCACATATCGCGTGGCAACTGGCTTGGCGTCGTAGCCAGTACGTTGGGCGTCATATGGCTGGTTACCATGGGTCACCTTTCGGACTTGCGCTTCCTCACGCAATTCAACAAGGGTGACTTGTGGACCATGCTGTCGGCAGCCAGCTGGGCAATGTACTGCGCCTTTCTGCGAACAAAGCCCAAGACCATTCCCGGCGGCGCATTTGTCACTTACTCGGCACTGGTGGGCACTTTACTGCTGATCCCCTTCACGCTTGTAACGATATACCTGACACCAGACAGTCTTCACACGATGCTGGATGGCACCGTCAGCTTATGGGGGCTGGCGTACCTGGTCATCTTTCCATCATGGCTGTCTTACCTGTTCTGGAACCGCGGCATCGCTGAAATCGGCGCAACACGCGGGGAGATTTTTACTCATCTCGTCCCTTTGTCCGGAGGCGTCCTGAGCATCATTTTCCTGGGTACGCCACTCCATGTGTACCACTGGGTCAGCCTGGTACTTATCGCCGCCGGCGTTGTGATGTGTTCGGCCAAACCCAAGCCGAAACTGATGAGCAAAGTACAGACGGCCTGAAAGTCGCCGGGCAAAAGTCGTCGCAACCGGGCTCGGCTCAACGGACGGCGATCTGATCACTGGCTGTTCGGATCTGGGCGCACTTGAGATCCGCATGAGCGATGAGGAGGAAGCCGTATGCTGTTCCTGTAACGGCCAAGTTTCACCGTAGGCTGCCGCGCGCGAGGGGCCATGGTTAACCGTGGCTCATCTCTACTTGTTGTCCAACCACAGGGTTAACCTCGTGTTTCTCGCTTTCAAGAATCCATTGGGTCAGTCGCCTTGCAGGAGAATCTGGCGAAGCATCGAGAAAGACCATTTCCGTATTGAACGACGCATAGGGTCCCGACAGTTCCAGGTTCAGCACTTTGTAGGTAGGCGCGAAGACTTCAACCAGTGCTTGGGGTACCAGTGAAACGCCGGCACCATTCGCTACCTGAGAGAACAGCAACGAGTAGGAGCCGCACTCAACGACCCGGTCAGGAGTCGCACGATGAAGCGTCAGCAACTCTTTAAGGTTGCGTTGCGAGGCACTCTGCCGGCTGTTGACCAGAAAGCTGCACCCGTCCAAGGTGTCCAGCGATACCGGAGCATGCGACTCACCATAAATCAGCGTCAGACGATCTTCGAACAATCCAAGCCGAGTCAGATGCCCAGGTGCGATTCCTGCTCCGACGATGGCGGCATCACAAATCCCTGACTCCAGCGCCTCTATCAAAAACGTGGAGTTGCCTAAGGTGATATCGACATCTAACGCAATCGGATTGCTCATTATTCGCTGCAATAACGGCTGATGAGAAAGCGTGAAATTTTCGATCACCCCAAGGCGCAGCTTCTGCGGAGCGCTGCCCCGACCGAAACGAGCCTCAGCCTTCGCTACCCACTCAAGGATTTTCGAGGCATAGCCATACAGTTCGTTGCCAGCAGCCGTCACTACAATGCGGCGGCCCGAACGTTCGAACAGGCGAACGCCCAGCTTGGACTCCAGCGTCTTGATACGGAATGAGATGCTTGATTGCACGCGATTGAGCTTCAGCGCGGCCTGAGTGACACTGCCGTAATCGACAATAGCCTTGAAAGCTTCCAGCTCAGCGTTTTCCATCATGGAAAAATGGCTCCTGTTCCAATTTATTCTCGCAGCGTTTGCTGCCGAGCGATGGATGGTTGTAATGGCATGTGAGCTTTCCCGATAGGCGCGTTCGATGGCCTTCCTGTCGGTTGGTTGCCATAAACGACACGGAAAAAGCCCCCCCATTGCAAGGCGCTCATATCTGCCTTCACTTTTGCGCCTGGCTATTTTTACTGGCAGAAACCCAGTGGTTCATGGCTCTATGCAACCCTCAACACCTCGCACAAGGAGATTCACAAATGGACTTGAGAATTATCGCCGTCGCACTGATGTTGAGCGCGTCACCGTACACTCTCCTGGCAGGAGAAGGACATGATGCCGGATACGCGTGGGCAGCAGAGAACGATATTGACGACGCCAGTGACTGCAGCACCCCATCACTGTCATTCAACCAAGGCTGCAAGGAATATGTCGAAGAGAACCCTTCCTCCCTGAGCAGCACGGAAGACGATGACGAGTAAGCGGCAAACGCAGGGAATAGAGATACGACCCCTACTTGGGTTTATCCGCGCAGTGGCATTTGGAAGCCGAGCAAGGTTCACCATTGGGGTGATGATCGGCACATGCCTGGCAGCAGTAGTGCTTGCCATGACGCACGACCGCATGCTCGCCAACCTTGCAGGTGCAGTGCGGGCAGGCGCAGGTTTGTTCATTCATGATCGGACTCCGATTGTCGGGTGGTCGCCAAACGTTGTGGTGCAACGCGCATGAACAGCTGACTGACGCGATCCATCATCAGCCTCCACTGACGTCTTCGCAATGCTCTTTTGTCATTGTCTCGGAGTCATCGCCAAGCTCAGCAGTAACAAGCCTAGCCCATCCGGATAGATGAACACCGGATGTTGCGCCCAGGCAATGTCGGCCTGGGCATTTGGCTGGCCGCACGCCGTTTGCACCAGGGACGGTTCGTCTGGCCCGGTACTCGCCACGGAACACAGCTGGAATTGGACCTGGAGCAACTTCAGGCCCTGGTGATCGGATTACCCTGGCAACGCCTCGGGTCTGACAGCGCCATCCGTCGTCTCTAGAAGACATCCCCGTCACTGACCTAGCCGAGCGGTCAGTCGCCGGTCATCGACAAGGGCATCCCCACCGCCGGGCTGTTGGCCCAGGTGATAATCAGCAAGTTCGCGGATCATTTGCCGCTGTACCGCCAGGAAAAGATCTTCGAGCGCGCCGGCTAGGCCATCCCCCAATCCACCCCGTCAGAGTGGGTCGGTGTGTGCGGCGTGCGCTTGCAGCCGCTGGTCGATGCCTTGCGCGAAGTGGTGCTGGGGCACGCCGTGGTGCATGCCGACGAAACCCCGGTGCCGATGCTCGCGCCGGGTAAGAAGAAAACCCATCGGGCGTATGTCTGGGCCTACTGCACCACCGCGTTTACCGACATCAACGCCGTGGTCTACGCCTTCTGCCCCAGTCGGGCGGGCGAGCATGTGCGGGCTTTTCTGGGGGATTGGAAAGGCCAGTTGGTCTGCGACGACTTCAGTGCCTACAAGGCCAGTTTTGCCCAGGGCGTGATCGCGGTCGGCTGCATGGCCCATGCTCGGCGCAAGTTTTTTGATCTGTTCACGGCAGATAAAAGCCCACTCTCTGAGCAGGCCCTGCACTACATCCAGTTGCTGTACGAGGTTGAACGCGAAGCCCGCAACCTGCCCCCCGATCAGCGTCGGCAACTGCGCCAGGAAAAAGCGGTCCCGATCATGGACGCGCTGCACGCCTGGATGATGGCCCAGCGTCAGTTGGTCACGCCGGGCACGGCCATCGCCAAAGCCTTGGACTACAGCCTCAAGCGCTGGACGGCGCTGTCGCGCTACCTCGATGACGGGGCCTTGCCCAGTGACAATAATCAGGCGGAGAACCGGATCCGCCCCTGGGCTATCGGGCGCTCCAACTGGCTCTTTGCAGGCTCCCAACGCAGCGGCGAGCGCGGCGGGGTTGATGAGCCTGATCCAGTCAGCCAAGGTCAATGGGCATGATCCGTATGCCTACCTCAAAGACGTGCTGGAACGGCTGCCGACGCAGAAGATGAGTCAGATCGGGGAGTTGTTGCCGCATAACTGGGTGCCGTTGCGCAACCTGTGATCACCGGCTGCTTACCTTATTGTAGTGGCGTCCCCCAAACGAAGCAGATCTTAGTCCCGTTGGCTACGCTGATAGAGTTCAGCGACCCAAGGCGAGTGATAATTCTTCTAGTGCCCGTTTCCAGTGATCAAGCGCCAGTTTGGCTACACGAAGGTGCGCTTTCGGGGATTAGTAAAAAACACCGCACAGCAGACCACGCTGTTCGCGCTGTCGAACCTGAGGATGATGCGAAAATGGATATTGAATGTGGGAGGGTTGCGCCTGTGATGAGCGCCAAACGCTTTGGAAAGGTGCAATTCAAGAAAAAAACATGATTTTGGCAAAGCTAGGCCTGACTTTCAGTCAGGCCACCGATTTTTTGAACCCCGAACGCGGAAGACATCAATTATCGGTGTCTATTTCAGACCTTCCTTAGCATTTATCGGATAGGAAAAAGATGAACACTACCGAGACTGCGAAATTTACTGTACGAACCGCATGTATCAGTTGCGGCGGCACCGGCCTAGTCGAATTGTCTGCAGGACGGTTTGATGAAGGTGCGGTTCAGCGCTTCATCGAAGAGGATCCTTGGGGTGAGCATCCAGCTCCGTTCTTGCGAGAACAGCAATGGTCGTTTGTCGCCTGCAAAGATTGCGGTCTGATGTTTCATCGCTATATTCTCGACCCGGAATGGAATGAGCGCCGATTTTCTAAGTGGATGTCGCAGGATGCCATCGAAGCGTTCGAAAAATATTCGAAGACACCTGCAAATGTGTTTAGGACGGCAGCAGGCTACACAGCACACGTCCTCCAAATCGAACAACTAACCCGTTCCTTACGTGGTTCCGAAGTACCTCGTGTGCTGGACTTCGGTTGCGGCTATGGTGGCTTCCTTTCAATGTGTTCAATGTACGGTTTCGAGGCGTATGGCGTGGATAGGTCAGCCGCAAAGCGCGATAACAACAGCTTCTCCAAAGTATTCGCCGAGATTGAAGACATTGCCAACATGTCCCCCTTCCATGCTTTGACACTCTTTGAGGTTTTAGAGCATCTTGACGACCCACACGGCCTAATGCTGCGATTGAGCGAACTTCTCGCAATCGGTGGCATTCTAGTGCTTGAGACACCTGACTGCTCAGGAGTGCGCACCATCGGAACTAGAGACGATTATGGAAAAATCCACCCGCTTGAACACATCAACGCCTTTACGCCAGAAACGCTTAAGCGCTTCGCTACGCGATTAGGTTTCGCGCCTATTCGGAAGCCGGTCTGTTGCGTAACGTGCGACTCGATGAAGTTCGTGAAGACCGTTGCGAAGCGGCTGCTAGGTCCAGCGATGCTGCCGACGACCCAGTTGTATTTCCGCCGACTTTAGTCGGCTCTTTAGGGAGCTTCTAAAAACTGGTTTTTCGAGCAGCAGTGAGCGATAAAAATCCGATGCTGCGCAAACAGACTCCAATCAGTTTCGAAAATGACTTGGTGAGCCTGGCCGGGACTACCCGGCCAGCAGCCTGACTCAGGCCATCTCAAGCAAGCTCTAAGCGTCCGGCAGGCGTGTTTGCCGGACGCTTACGGAAAGACGATTCAAGGTACGCATCGGCCAGCGCCGAGCAGAAACTAAACTGTTCGCGGAAGGGTGGCCGAGAACGATCAGGGTGCACTTGCTCATGTCGGACCGCCCCTACCGGCGCTAGCTATCCGGTGCACCGACTCACAGACGCTAGATGGGCTTGATCGACACCAATTCGAAATACCGGAACTTCTTCTTTTTCGCCTCGGCCTTGGCCTCTTGCTCCGCGATGAAGGTGCTCAGGGTATTGGCATCATAGGTCAACACCTCGACGTCACCGCCAAACTGCTTGGTGGCGCGTAGCGTGACTCGCAACTTCGGGGAGAGTGCTTTCGCAACACGTCGAGGCTTGGGGGTTGGCGCAGGAGGGGGTACGAACGCTGGTTCAGGTTCTACTGCCGGTAGCGGATCGGTGCTTGGGCTGGAAGGACCAAACAGCGCCAAGCGCATCTCCTCTTCGCTCAGTTCATTACTCATTGTGGGCGTCTCATCGCTATTTACTTAGGAAGCTAATGGATTTTATCAGTTTTGCCCACGAGGCGCTGTGATCGGTGTAACTCCGCGTGGGGTCGGTGGGCTGTGGCAGTAGCTGCCGGTGGGGTCCGTGGACAGCCCAGTGGCGAACCCGTAGGTTAGGTGTCACTCAAGCACAGGGCGAAGAAAGCTACGCTCATAGCTCAGAATGAACTTCAATTCAGTCGCCTCCCCCACCAAACGCACACACTCCGGGTCCTGTGCGGCCTCCTGTCGATATCGCTCGTAGTCGGCGAGGCTGGCGAAACTGAACAGGCAATAAGCGATGTTGTTAGCCCCTTCGGCAGGCAGGAAATAGCCGTGATGCTGACCGCCCAGGCGGGTCACCAACCCAATCCATTGGCGCGAATAGCGTTCGAACGCCGAGAGTTGGTAGGGGTCGATGACGTATTTGACGTGGCAAGTGATCATGGGATTAGTCCTTTGAATTCGAGCGCGGCGTATTCTACATAGCTTGTATGTGCCTGCACCCTGCCGGCCTTGGGATCGCGGGCGGTGTTGGGAGCCAGCGCAGCCTGCCATAGCGGCACAGGTTTGGCCTCCGGCGGCATTCGGCCAAAAGTGGCCAGTGGTCGTTGCATTTCGCTTGTCGCTGGCATTTGGCTAAGCTGAATACTGAGTGATAGCAGCCATCAGAGGACCTGGATTGGCATCAAGACGGTACTCCCGAAGGAGACGACTATGTATGCGGTTATAAGAACCTATTTGGGTACTGGAGCAAATCAGCTTTTCAAGCTTTTAGAAGAGCGCAAGGCCGACATCGAAGCGACCCTGCGGACAGTCCCTGGCCTCGTAAGCTACACACTGCTGAATACTGGTGATGGCGGTACGTCGGTGACTGTTTGCACGGACAAGGCCGGCAGCGATGCGAGCTTGAAAGTCGCGCGCGACTGGATTCAGAAGAATGCCTCGAATATCCACGCGCACCCGCCGATAGTAACGGAAGGACCGGTCATTGTGCAGATCAAATAGCGCGCCGTTCCGATTGATCTCGCGACACTCTCGCCAGTGCCGTATCTGTTGCTCTCACTCAGGGGAGAATGGATTTATCGATGGCCTGAGTCACCCCAAGGCAGCACCTCACTCAAGCCCGACGCTGTCGGGCTTTTTTATGTCCGCAGCAAACGCCCATGACGGTGATGGATCGGCATACCGAGTCATTCCAGAAGCGAAACCAAGTGAGGCTCGATGGAGGTATCAAGTACCTCCAGCAGCGCCAGCGTCACCGGAAGCTTGAAACGCCGTGGGCCCGCGCTCCCAGGATTGAGATACAACGTTTCACCACGCCACTGTATGAGAGGCTTGTGCGAATGGCCGGTGATCACCAGCTTGATGCCCTCATCAAGAACGGCGGGTACATCGGCGATGTCATGCACGAGCAAGGTCCGCCATCCGCCCAGGTCAAGCCGCAGAAGGTCCGGTAGATGATCTGCCCAGGGCGCGCTCTGGTCGTTGTTTCCGCGCACAACGAACAGTGGAGCGATAGCGGCCAGGTGCTCCAGAACCTCAGGCTTGCCGATGTCGCCGGCGTGAATGATTCTATCGCAACCCTTCAGGGCAGCCAGCGCCTCGGGACGGAGAAGGCCGTGAGTATCGGAAATCACTCCAACTTTCATGCAGGGCACCGCGACGGGTTAGAAGTGGATCGCCAGTTTACTCGAACGTCGTCATTGAGATTCTGGCCGACAACGCCGCGCCCGAGGCCGTCTATGCTGCGCTCGGCATGCCCTTCGCCGGCCTCGTGTATGGCTTGAAGCAGTACTTCTCGCACAACTGAACGCCTACCGATCCACCACCAGCTCCTGCCAAGCGCCCCGAACACCCGGGGCGCTCTTCTATGTCCGCTATGGGTTGTGGATTCAACCGGTCGCGACAGACAGGAATCGTCCAAAAGCGGATGGTCTACCTTGTAAATCTATCCCCTTTTTTCGATCTCCCTTTTTTCGTTTACGACTTTGACCCCGGGGCGCGTCATGGTGACCGGCTCCAGAAAGAAATTGGAGCACAGCATTGGCTGGCCTCTGGGTCATTTGAATCATGGGATTTATGGAGCGCTTTCGTTTCACTCACCATGAGCTTGCGATATCAGAGTTTATAACCTTTATTGAGATAGCAAGAAGCCATCCTCCCTCAAGGAATAACGATGAAAACGCTACTTTTTGTTTTTTTCACGGTGCTTATCGTCGGCTGTTCTGCTTCCAAGCCCCAGCCCGGACTAATTGCTAAGCAATGGTCTGACAATGCACGCCAGCTTGGCATTTCTCCGATTTACCCTCCCAGAGAGCGATTTGAACCAGGGGATGTTTATCTCGGGATTACAGCTCCGTCTACATTGATAGGCAAGATGCCAAGCGAGTTCTATACCGTCACACCTAAACGTTATGGTCACATTGACCTGTCAAAGGAGCTTGCGCTCGAGCAGCAGAGACAAGCTCTCCCTGCCATGGCCTCATACGTCAATGAAACAGGTACTTCTTTAACCCCCTGGAATATGCAGGATTACCCCGTAACAGGCGGCAGAGTTAATGGGCTCGTTGCGTTCCCTGGGTTTAGTTTTGCATCAGCAAGCGATACCGACCTAGGCGTAAATTTGACAAATGGGGCGTGGGGAGGTTTATTTGGTTTTAGCAAAAAATCGCGTTATCTAGTGTCATACACAGTCCCGGCGGCAGAATCCATTAGTGTTCCGCTAGATGAAGTGCTTGCCGCCGCTGCGCCATACTTCCAAGAGATCAACTTAACTCAAACAAAAAGCCAGCTACTTAATCTTGGAAAAAGCATGCTTGTGGATATGCCGCAAGGAGTAAAGGCATCTTTGGTAGTAGTCGCCGAGGTATATTATGCCAGGGCAATAGATATAACTATTTCTGCGACAGACGCTGACAGTGCACAGTTAAGTGCTACGACAATGAAACTGGTCGATTTAAGTGACAAAAAAGCGAAGCTTCAGCAGGAGCTGTTGAAGCTTAAGGCGGCTACGCCCCAACCTGCTGCACCTGCACCTGCCGCAGCCCCTGCTACCAATACCACTCAAAACACCATCGCCCTCTTGGAGAGTCAAATAAATGATCTCCAAACGAACATTGATGCTTCCGCCCAAGCTGCAGTTCCAAGCATACCTGGGGCTACGGGGTCGGTATCCAGAAGCTCCGCTACGGGCATAACGTTGCGCCAGGTGTTCAAGTACCCAATAGCCATTGGGTATCGTGGAGTTAGTTTCGGTCTGGATAAGCTTGACATCAATACCCCAAGCGATAATCAGAGTGGTTTTATTAATATGCATGGTAGTGAATAAGTCTTACTTTCCGAGTTCAGCGGAAGGGGCACCCATTAGCCGGTCTCGAGTCAAGGCTAAAAGCCAACTCACCCTGCAGTTTTTAACTGCAGGGTTTTCCCTCTTTCTCAACCTGCCTGGTTGAACCCGTCGAATCCGTTTCCTCATCATTGGCGACGACCGAATCGTGCCTGATACCCATGTAGATCAAGCGGTAGCGGTACTGCATGCACCGCCCTGGCAGTGAACTGCCCCAGAGAAACGTTGGTGCCACCATTGTGTCAAAAACGTGTCAAAGAACTGTGGTTCGCTGCGTTGACAGCACTGGGCTTTGCACTCATGGGGATTTCCAACCAACGGAATAAGCGTCCAATGTCAGCGGCTGACAGCGCCCTGCGGAGAAGCAGAAAGCCCGGCTTTCCGCTTTGTTGATCACGATTCAGATCTAGTGAGAGCCACTGATCATGTCTAATACTTCATCAGCTCTTCGCTGAATAATTTGTTTGCAGCCAACCCTCAAATGAACCGAGATTGTTCATTAGCCATGTACTCACGCCCGCGAGAGGTCGACTGGCTTGACGTTTCTTGCAGGATAGAAAACGAACCTGTCACACAGGGCACAACTGGCGGTTTCGGGTCAGTTCGCCCTCGAACCATTCAAGCTGAGGCGATAACGACCTTGGCGTCGCGCGGCAGGTAGCAGGCCAATAGTCTCGTAGTGGCGGATAGTTTTTACCGTCGTACCTGACAGTTGAGCCGCTTTACCGATGTACATGAACAGTCCATTGATGATGTGCAGGGCACCGAAATTACCTGAAAATCCGCCCCCTAGCGACGGGCAATGGCCCGCGCTTGCTCCAGCCAGCGTTCCCGCTGCACTGGCCGGGACTTGATCAATGGACCGAAGGTGATGGTTTTCACGGGTCTGATGCCACAGAACTCCAGGGTGGTCCTGCGCATTTGATGCACGCCAGGCATGCGATAGACCCAGCGGTAATACCAAGGTGGCGTATCGAGGGTAACCAACAGTTCAGCGCTACGGCCCTTGAGCAGTTGCTCCGGGAACGGCGAATTCTGTCGGTATTTGAAGGCAAAGCCAGGCAGTAATACCCGATCCAGAAAACCCTTCAAGAGCGCTGGGATCCCGCCCCACCAAATCGGATAGATGAACACCAGATGTTGCGCCCAGGCAATGTCGGCCTGGGCCCGTAGAAGGTCTGGCTCTAGCGGTTGTGTCGTGTGATGGTCGTCGTGCAGCACCGGGTTGAAGCGTTGCTAGCCCAACCGCAACAGGCGTACTTCGTGACCTGCCTGGAAAGACGATTCAAGGTACGCATCGGCCAGCGCCGAGCAGAAACTGTTCGCGGAAGAGTAGCCGAGAACGACCAGGGTGCGCTTGCTCATGCGGGATTCCAGAGGGAATAAGCCCTCAGGGTAAAGTCTGCCCCTGGCAGGAGAGTCAAGCGCTTGATATTGCCTGGCTCACGAGAGATGCATCATCGGCGCTGATGTTGCTGGTAGGTTGTGGGCGCCAAAGAGCAACTCGTAACAGAGCAACAGGGTCAGAGCGGCCTCTGCCGACCATCAGGCTTACCCCCCTCAAGCCACCATACCTTCCCATGCATCCACCACATCACCCGGCGAAAACTCAATTACCGGACGCTGGCGTACCACCGCCACCACCACCGGTTTAAGGTAAAAATTGGCCATTGCGCGACGTTGTTCTTTGGCAGCGAAGATCACCTCCAGACTTTTCTGGGTGAGGGCGTTATCCAAGTTGGCATTGACGCTGTCGAGTTCTTCCTTAGCCAGCATGAAGGCGACAGCAAGGTACTCCAGTTGAGCCTGAATGATGCCAATAATCAGCACTCGATCCTCCTGGACCAGTTTACCCATCAGATTACTAGAGACCGCAGAAGCGACGATTGCGCCAATGATACCGCCAGCCGTGCGGCCAACCATGGCACCGATTGGCCCCAGCGGTGCGGCGAGGATCCCCCCCGCAATAGAGCCGACCGCACCACCAGCCACCCCTGATGAGGCAACGGCCAGGTTCTTGGCAAACTGCGCTTTGGAGATACGACCGCGGGCAAGCTTGACCAGGTCCGGCCCCGTGGTGACCGCGATCACGGCGATGGAACTGATCAGAGTTCCGCGCAGGGCCTTGTTCAAGCCGCTCTTGCTCACCCCCATGCCTTGAGCCAACAGCCCGCGTGTGCTCGGTGCCAAGCTGGTCACATCGATAAGGGTCAACGAACGCTGGATAAACTGCACTCGATGCAATTGCTGGGCAGCCACATAAACAGTCAGGCTACGGCCAAAAGTCTTGCCGGCCTGCACGGCCGCAACCTGCAACGCTTGTCGACGGTCCTGGGTTTTCAGGTAGAACAACGTAGCGCTGACGCCGAAGCTGATGCCACCGGCCACGGCTCCGACCACTACACCCTCGGTAATGTCATAAGCGATCGACTCGAAGGTTCCAAACTTGGTGATGCTGCGTGCCTGGCTGTAGGTCAGATGCCCCCTGCGGATAAGTTTGGCGGCATCCTCCGGATCCGAGACACCGCGGACCTTACCCTCGCTAATCTTTCTCTGGAGGGTGCGCACGGCGTCGACGTATTGATCCTTTGGCACCTCAATTTGCATGGGGCGCCCCTGTGTGTCGAAATACTTGTAGTCGCCCTGCTGCCCATCGAAAGCGGCCCCCACACTGCGGGCGCCAGTAGCGCAGTATTTAGTCTGGATCATCTGCCCCTGAACCAAGCGGTCAGCGCCATTCTTGGCGTTGTTGTCACCCAGGATCTCGGCGTTACGCCCCATCAAACGATCGACACGATGATTGGCTTTCTCGGCGGCGAAGCCGTGGCCCTGGCCACCCGCGGCGAACAATTTGTGATTGGCATCCCAGGCACTGCCGGCAGCCATGAGCACAAAACCGCTGGTAGCGGCATCAGCCAGAAACTCCTCTTGCGGCTTGTCACGAACGGTCAGGCACACCTGCTCGGTTTCAGTACAGATCTTGGAGCAAAACCACTCTGCATCGTTCGCGCTGTTGCGAACCTCGGCGATCCCGCAAGCAGTGCAGCAGCTGATTCGCTGCGATAGCGCAAAAGCGCACCAGAAACGCCCGTCACGAAAATCCTGATACTGACCGAAGCTCATATGCTGCTCGATAAAGTCCCGGCCAGCAGCACCTTCCAACCCAAACGCAGTGCGCACAAAGCTTCCGAGGGCCTCCGAACGGTGGCGCACCTGCTTGAGCAGCACGCCATGCAGCGCCCTGTAGCGGTTACGATACCAGCCGCCTTCAAAGACCCAGCGCTGATCAGCAACCTCTATTTCCCGTAACGTGCCAGCAGCGACCATAGAGGACAAACGTCCATTGAAAATGGTCTCGACCTCCTCGCCATCAAGCAGGCTATCGGCGGTCAGATCCTTGAGGGTCTGGCTGACATTGAGCGAGGTCTGCACCTGTAACGCCTCCACTGCGCCAAGCTCCAGCTGGATGCGGGCATAGTCATGACTGATGCAGTAAAGCTGTACCAGCAACGCCACGCCCCAGTAGGCGTAGACAGCAAGCCCCACAGCGGGCCAGTGCAGAAGGTCGAACAGCCCCGGTACCGCAGCGGAAATCATCAACAGCGCGAAGGTGCCGTGGAGGCAACGATAGAATTCCTGGTCCTTCTTGAGCAGCCACTCATCCGCCAGGTTGTCCACATGGCTGCGCTGACTCTTGCGGTGGACCACAAGCATGACCACGAACAACCCAGCTGGCAGCGCGAATTTCAGGCTCGCGAAACTGCCAGCAAGCAGGTACGGGTGCCAGCCCAGTACACCCCAGCAGAGGGTAATCATGAATGTCGTGATAGTGGTTAGCCAGGCTATACCGGAGCGTAACCAGGGTCGTTGGCAGCCAGCCTCTACGGCCATGCCATAGCCGGCAGGTAGCCCTAGAGTGACCAATCCGACCAGGCCGAGGGCGAACTGTATGACTACCCCTATGAAACGTAACAACTTGGCCAACAGCGCCAGTGCGATGAGGAAAACGATGATCCCGACAATGACAGCCATCAGCAGTCATCCGCCGGGGTCGGAAAGGGTGACGGCAGTAATGTGCTTCCCTGCAATGGCATAACGCCCTCTAGTAAGGTCCTTGAGGGCGCGATTGATATCACATAGACATCATTTGGACTAGTAGCAAATTAATGGAGTCAGCCCTGGTGGCATGCGCTCAATTCAATTAATTCGTACCTGTTTAGTTTGAAAGCGCCTCTTGGTGGAGGCGCCTTGAACATCACAGGCTCCGAGTCATCTCAGAGGCAAGCACATCGTCGGCGTGCTCAAATCTGAGCGTATCTCTATGGCTGCGTGAAAAAATATTAATGGCTTTTAGCCACTTTTCTTATAACCAACAATTCTAAATATTAAAACGCATACCCGTGAAAAGCGGCTAGCCTCGTAATCGAGCAGCGCTAGTGAAGATGTCACTACGCGCCATCTTACTTACGATTAAAAGGAAATAATTCCCCATGGAAGGCTTCGCTATCGCAGCGTCCCAGATTCAATGCGTCAACGCTGCTCTGCGCTTTACTTGACGACCATGAGGAAAAAGGGTTCCGCACTAGCCTGGCGTGATGCGTAGATTTTAAACGTCGGGCTAATACTGGAAGTGTTACCCGTAACATGGCTCATGCTGTCGTCATTCCGTCTTCGAAGAGACGTGATATGACAATTAGGAAAACACTAAAACTTATGAAAGGAAAATACCTTGCCATATCTCGTCGAATTTCATAACAGAGCAGGATTCGCCTCGTCCTTCAGAGTCGAGTGGGACGGTGGCGAATGCCCTCCAGATAGAACTGAGGTGATCACCGCCGGTGGCGTTGCGAAGGTCGACCTTCGCGAATATGGTGTTCCTGAAGGCACCTCCTGCTGGGCCAGGGCCTACGTTCAGGGCGGGCCCAATCACGACTCGGGCGACAATTTCAACTACGGGGAAGACGATAGCTCCACCGCCTCTTACTCGATCACCGGCACTACACTCAATCCGTCCTTCAGCCTGGACATCGTCGACTAAGCATCCAGCCCCGCCACTTTGTGTGACGGGGCATTTTCTGCACTGGAGTCAAAATCCAGACAGTTTCACAATTAATCCGCACCCTCTCATTCCGAGACTGAACACCTAGAGTGCGAGATGGGCACCAGTAAAACCTCCAACGCCTTCATCGAGGACTTGGGTGTTTCCCTGATGCTGGAGTTGACGTCGGACAAACCGAATAGCGCGTACACGTTCACTGCAGTGGATGTTGTGCGCTAAGCAGTCATTGGACTTGCCCCTACCAGACCGGACACCCATTCCCCGTTAAATTGATGCACGCTGCCGAGCGCCGCCGTTCCGCCTAGGTATTGGGTACTTCAGTGGTAGGTGTCAGTTGATGACAGCGGCTCAAACGATAGAGGAACGCCTTGGAAAAGATCGCATTGGCCAACCCAAAATGTGCCTTGAGCAAGCGCGGCTAGGCACGTTCGCGCCGCTATAGTCGACTCTATTGCCGACCGTACCTCCAGGAGCTTTTCCCAGTGTCTGACATGCCGACCCATTTCGCTTACACAAAGCGCTTCAACGCCGTGCTCGCCTACATTGATGCCAATCTCGAAGGTGACCTGTCGGTGAAGACGTTGAGCCATGTGGCGAACTTTTCGGCGTTTCACTTCCATCGACAATTCACCGCGTTCGTAGGTGTGCCGGTCTCACGCTATGTGCAACTGATGCGACTACGACGCGCGGCACATCGCCTGGCCGCCCTCGCGGATCACTCGGTACTGGACGCCGCATTCGGTGCCGGCTTTGAAAGTCCCGAGGCATTTTGCAGAGCGTTCAGGCGGGCATTCGGTACGACACCGAGTGCGTTCAGGAAGGAACCGAACTGGCAAGTCTGGAATGCGGTATTCGCAATCCCTCATTTTTCCAGGACTATCATCATGCAAGTACGAATCGTAGACTTCCCTGAAGTCAGGGTAGCCGCGCTTGAGCACTGCGGACCACCCGGGCTCGTCAATGAGAGCGTGCGCAGGTTCATCGAGTGGCGTATGCAGAGCCGACAGTCGCCGGTGGCATCGAGTCGCAACTTTGGCATTCCCTATAACAACCCCGATACGACACCACCAGAAGCATTCCGCTTCGCAATCTGCGGCGAGATTCACGAGGCCGTGGCGCCGAATGAGTTCGGCGTGCACGAGATCGTCATTCCTGCCGGTCGCTGCGTCGTGGTGCGACACGTGGGGTCACCGGATCATATCGGCGAAACGATCTATCCGATTTACCGCGATTGGCTTCCTGCCAGTGGAGAGGAACTTCGTGACCAGCCGTTGTTCTTCAATTACCTGAGTGTCTATCCCGAGACACCGCGGGATCAGTGGCAAACAGATGTGTATGTTCCGCTGCAATAGCGGAGCAAGCAGAGCTTTCGACCCTGGGCTGACGTGGACGAGTGTCCGTCCAGGGTCGACTTTTTCAACAGAATCGACCCGTTGCTGCCGATCGCGAGGTTTCTGACCCCGTTTTTGCTGGCCGTCTGGTTCATTCCTTAATCTCGGGAAAGATACATCCGCCATTGCGGACCAGCGCCTTCAGCTCTTCGCTCACCTGCGTGGGGTTTTGACTTATTCGAGTCACGAACGCCTCGAGGTGCCGTGCGTATGACTTCGAATCGTGCTTCGCGCTCCAAAGCACGATGTTGAGCACGATGGGAATGAGGTCCAGGCCTTTCTCTGTCAGCGTGTAGAAATCCTTGCGCCTATCGTCGGGGTTGGGTGCCTTCGAGAGAATGCCTTGCCCCTCAAGAAAGGCAAGGCGGGAAGCGAGGACATTAGACGCGATCCCCTCTTCCGATTTCAGGAACTGGCCATAGGTCTTCTTACCCACAAAAACGATGTCGCGAATGATCAGGAGCGACCACCGGTCGCCGAAAATCTCCACACCATAGTTCACTGCGCAATGGGACCGAACGTCTTCTTTAGAGGTTGTTTTCATGGCCGGATCTTAACATCGCTTGCATGGAGCAAGTAAATCCCTGCAATTCACTTGCTTTTTGCAAGTGAACATACCAGCATGGCTCGTACGCTGAGCGCAGTCGCACCAGCACGTTTCGTATCACACTGCTCAGAAGGGCCAATAACATGCTCGTTTTCGTCACTGGCGGCACCGGCCACGTCGGTTCGTACGTCATCCCCGAGCTCATCGCAGCCGGCCACGAGGTCGTCGCTCTGGCAAGGTCAGACGCGTCCGCGGCAGCGGCGTCCGCGCTCGGCGCCAAGGTGCGTCGTGGAGATCTTGCCGACCTCAAAGGGCTCAAGGCGGCGGCGGTTGAGTGCGACGGCGTCATCCACCTCGGATACAGGGCCGAACTGCTTCCGTCCGGCGGGATCGCCGCCTTGGTCGAATCGGAACTCGCGACCGTCCTCGCGTTCGGCGAGGCGCTGGCGGGCACGGATAAGCCACTGGTCGTTGCAGGCAGTATCGGCACGCCCATGAACGTGGGCAGGGCGGCGCCTATCGGCGCACCGGTCAGTCTGGGCCGACCGGCGACCGAGGATGATCCCGCTCTACCCTGCGGCCTGATCGATTCAGGCACTCTGTTGACACGCAATATCGTGGAAACCGCGGTCGTGGGCCTCGCCGAGCGAGGTGTCAGATCGTCGGTCGTGCGGATTCCCACGCTCTTACACAGTGCGACCGGTCGCCTGCAGCTGATCATGCTCGCGAAAACAAAGGGTTTTGCCGGCTATCCGGGAGACGGCAAGAACCGCTGGCCCGCCGTGCACGTCCACGATCTTGCCTCTCTGTTCCGCCTGGCGCTGGAGAAAGGGGCCGCAGGCAAAACCTGGCACGCGATCGGCGACGAGGGAATCCCGTTCCGCGAGATCGCCGAGGCTATAGCCGCTCGCCTGGGAATACCCGCGGTGAGCATCCCCGCGGACGAGCTGATGCTGCCGGGCTACTTTGGGTTCCTGGCGGCGGTGGCCACGCTGGACCTCCCCGCGTCGAACGCCATCACCCGCCGGGCTCTTGGCTGGGACCCCGTTCAGCCCGGTCTGATCGAGGACCTGGACAACGGCCATTACTTTCCACCGACTGACTTGAGCTGACGGCGGGGCGCTGGATCGCCAATGCGCCCGGCACAGTCCCCCCTAGCACCTTTTCTCGCCCCCCATCACCCACGAGGAGCACGCATATGCGCGTTTTTGTCACTGGCGGCACCGGCCATTCCGGTCCGTACATCATCTCCGATCTTATCGCCGCCGGCCATGAGGTCACGGCCCTGGCTCGGTCCGACAAGGCCGCCGCGCAGGCGGCTGCGCTCGGCGCCAAGGTACATCGCGGCCATCTCGAGGATCTCGACGGGCTCAAGGAGGCGGCCGCAGCCTCGGACGGCGTCATCCACCTCGCGCACCGGCAGGACCTGATTCCAACCGGCGGGATCAACGCCGTTGCGGCCGCGGAGCTTGAGATCATGCTCGCCTATGGCCAAGCACTGGCCGGAAGCGGAAAACCGTTGGTCGTGTCTGGAAGCGTCGGCTCGCCCGGGTGGGAGGGCCTGGGCCGGCCGGCCACCGAGGAGGATCCACCCCTTCCCGGCGGCGATCCGTACAAGAATACCCTGCGGGTTCGGAACATCGTGGAAACCACGGTGATCGGTCTCGCCGAAAAGGGCATACGGTCTGCGATCGTGCGGATCCCTGAGATCATGCACAGCTCCACCGATAACGCCGGCTTCCTTGCGCTGTTGATCGGGCTGGCCAAGGAAAAGGGTGTCGTCGGCTACCCCGGAGACGGTGCCAACCGTTGGGGGGCCGTGCACGCCCGTGACCTCGCCACCGTGTTTCGCCTGGCGCTGGAGAAAGGCGCCGCGGGCAGAAGCTGGCATGCAATCGCCGAGGTGGCTGTCCCGTACCGCCAGATCGCCGAAGCCATTGCCAGCCGCTTGAATCTGCCGGCCGTGCCTATTCCCGCGGACGTGCTGATGCTGCCTGGCTACTTCGGGTTCCTTGCGAATCTGGTCACGCTGGATACCCCGACATCGAACGCCATCACGCGCCGGGTTCTTGGCTGGGAACCGACCCAGCCCGGACTCTTCGCCGATCTTGATAACGGTCATTACTTCCCGGCCGACTGATGAGGTGACGGCACACCGCCGGGTCGCACTGCGCCCGGTGGGTGGCCAAGCCGCGACGACGTAACCCGTCCAGAAAAGACGAAAAATACCTGATTTCAGAACGGAGACTGCACATGAGCACTATCAGCATCATCGGTTCAGGAGGCATGGCCACGGCGGTCGCCGGCCGTATCGCCAAGGCCGGACACACCGTCGAGGTGTTCAGCCGCGATCCCGCCAAGGCGCAGGCGCTGGCCGACAAGCTCGCATCCGGAGCGATCACAGGGACTTACGGCGCCACTCCGGCGGGCGACATCGTCATTCTCGCCGTGCCGTACACCAATGCGGTGGCGGTACTGGCCGACTTTGGGAAAGCGCTTGACGGTAAGGTGATCATCGATATCACCAACCCGGTCGCTCCCGATCTCTCGGGCCTCGTTACCCCCCACGGCAGTTCCGGCGCGCAGGAGATCGCCAAGGTCGCCCCGGCCAGCGCGCATGTCGTCAAGGCGTTCAACACCCTCTTCGGCCACGTCCTTGCCAAGGGTGGGCGTCTCGACGCGTTCATCGCGGCGGACGATGCGGACGCCAAGGCGCAGGTCTCGACCCTCCTCGAGAGTCTCGGGCTGCGTCCGTTGGATGTCGGCGGCCTGCCGATGGCCCAGACGCTCGAGGCGCTCGGTCTGATGATGATCGGCCTGGCCAAAAACGGCGCCGGCAGCTGGGACATCGCCATGAAAGTCGATATCGGCTGAATCACCGACACCATGTCCTCACCAGCAGGTCCACAACGTGTCCGATGAGATCGAACACGATCCCAGGTAAAAGACATGGAGAGATTTCGATGAGCACACAAGAGAATGTCCAGACTGTGAAGAGTTTTTTTGCAGCCATGGGCCGCGGCGATACGCCAGGTCTGCTGGCGTTGTCTGCCGAAGATATCGAGTGGATCATTCCGGGCGAGGACTGGCCGCTGGCGGGCACGCACCGCGGGCACCAGGGAGCGGTCCAAACGGCCAGCTCATCAGGTTGCGATAAAGCGAGCCGGCGGCTCATTCGGACACCCATTCCACGGCCATCCGGATACATTCTGCACTTTCCAGCGACTGCAGGCTTTCGGTCGCCGCCGTCATCATGGGGTTGGTCGTGGTGCGGCACGAAGCTTAGCTGTTGGGATCTATTGAAATGACTAGAAGAGTTCAACCGTGCAGCGTTTTCGCTGCTGACAGCAAACCACGGAATTTCTGGTAACGGGCATGTAGCACGGGTTGTTGTTCGACTACAGGAAAGTACCGCGCTTTGATCGGCATGCCCGCCTGCAACAGATCGCAACCGCGCCCGTAAGCCAGGAAACCCAGCTTGGCGGCACCGATGCAGGCGCTGAGTTCGCTGCCGTGCAAGGTATATATTTCCCGCTGCAAAATATTGGCGAGCAACTGCGCCCAATAATCGCTGCGAGCACCGCCACCCACCAGTGCGCAATCCTGTACGGCTGCACCGGCT
Source organism: Pseudomonas sp. GW821-FHT03C07 (assembly GCF_059420925.1). Lineage (NCBI taxonomy): Bacteria > Pseudomonadati > Pseudomonadota > Gammaproteobacteria > Pseudomonadales > Pseudomonadaceae > Pseudomonas > Pseudomonas sp. GW821-FHT03C07. The sequence goes on along the minus strand of NZ_JBWKUQ010000004.1, from coordinate 165,380 downwards.
GACTGCAGCGCATTCATCGCGTCCAGCAGACCGAAGCCAACCCCTTCCATCACCGCGTAACCCAGCATCGCTGGTGTGCAGTCATGGCCCAGGTTCATGAAGCCGCCACGCAGCAAAGGATCATTGTGCGGGGTGCGCTCACCAGCGAGATAGGGTAGAAAAATCGGGTTTGAAAGCGGCACGGATTGATGGATCGGCAGCATCGCTTGCACCTGATGCAACAGTGCTTGTTCGTCAGCAAAACCCAACAGACGAGTCACCCAACGCAAGCAACTGGCGCCCGCCAGCATGGCGCCCATGGTATACCAGCGATGTGGAAGCGCATGGCAAAAGCTGTGCACAGCACTGGCCGGGTTGCCCGCAGGGTGATCGGTGATCGCGACGATGGCGGCGCTGGTGCCCAGGGTAATAAACGCATCGCCGGCATTGATGGCTCCGATACCGACCGCCGAAACGGGATTGTCACCGCCTCCACCGGCGATAACCAACCCTATGGGCAAGTCCAATCGCCTGGACGCAGAGACACTCAAGCTTGCAGACGCATCGCCACCTTCGACCAGCATCGGCATCTGCCTGGGCTCAAGGCCGGTGGCGCGCACCATGGGTTCGAACCAGTCACGCTTGGTCACATCCAGCCACAACGTGCCAGCGGCGTCCGATACATCGCTGACGCGTTCGCCGCTCAGTTTTAGCCGCAGGTAGTCCTTGGGCGACAAGACGCAGGCAATCGCGTTGAATACCTGCGGCTCATGCTGGTGCAGCCACATTAGCTTGGGTGCCGTCAGTCCCGCCATCGGCAAGCTGCCCGTCACCTCGGCAAAACCGGGGTATTGTCGACCCAGCGCATCGGCCTGGGCAATGGCACGGGAGTCATCCCAGAGTATCGCCGGGTACAACACACGGTCGTCATTGCCCAGCAGCACCGCACCATGCATCTGCCCCGACACCCCGATGCAGCGAATACGCCCATAGGCGTCTGGCTGACTGAACCGCAATTGATCCAGAGCACTCAGGCAGGCCTGCCACCAATCTTCCGGGTCTTGCTCGGACCAACCGCCTTGCAGCCGTGAAACCGTCAGCCGGGCACCCGCATGGGCCAGCACTGTTCCGCTCTCATCCAGCAATATAGCCTTGAGTTCCGACGTGCCGAGATCGATCCCAAGCGAGAGGGGACTGCTCATAAACATTCACTTCCGTCAGTTGGACTGATCAAACACAGCCACATGAGTTTCGAATCCGAAGCGTTGGCGCCATGCGCACGGTCTGTTTTTTACGCTCAGGGGATTCAATTCGCTCAAGCAGCAAGGTGACTGCGCGGGCCCCCAACGCCTTGACCGGCTGGGCGATCAAGGTCAGGCGCGGGACAAAAAAATCAGCCCAGTCAAAATCATCGAAACCCACCAGCGCCATTTGCCCAGGCACCGCTATGTTCGCATCGCACAAAGCATGCATGGCGCCAAGGGTCATGAGGTTGTTGGCGGCCATGATCGCCGTCGGTGGTGATTCCAGTGCCAGCAACTGCCGAGTGACCACCCGCGCCTGCTCACTGTTCGATTCACCATTGACAAGCAATGCCGGATCAAAGGGCAGCCCCGCTGCTTTCAACGCAGCTTGATAACCTTCCATCCGCTCCTCCGTGGTGCTGAATCCCGGGCGACCGGCAATCAACGCAATGCGTTGGTGCCCATGTCCGATCAGATGCGCCACCAGGGCCTGCGACGACTCTATATTTTCAACACCGACCTGATCAAAGCCTTTGGCGACGAGGCGGTCGACTAGCACCGCCGGAATATCATTGGCTTGCAGATAGTCCAGGGCCAGATGCTGCTGCCCCATCGACGGCGCCAGCAAGATGCCGTCGACACGTCGATGGTGCAGGGCTTTGATGACGCGCAACTCCTGCTCCGGATCGTCATGGGTATCCACGAACAGCATCATGATGCCGTGCTTGGCGCACTCAGTTTCAATTGCATGCACCGTCTCGCTGAAATAGTGGTTAGAGAGCGCCGAGATCGCCACGCCGATCGTGTTGGTGGTCGAACGCGCCAACGAACGTGCCAGCGTATTCGGGATGTAGCCGAGTTCCTGGGCCGCCATTTCGACCGCACGCGCCGTGGCCGGGCTGACCTTGCGTGTGCCGTTCAAAACATGCGAAACCGTCGACGTCGATACCTTCGCAATCTTTGCCACATCATCCATCGTTACCACGCCACTCACTCCAACCCGTCTTCGCCTCAATGTTTACTGGACCAGCCGCTATACGCGCCAACATTATCGCGAGTGATCAGCTTCGGCGTGAGCAAGGTGAGCACTTCGGCAGGCTTCTTGTCATTGAGAATGTCATTGCCTATCACCACCGCATCCTGCGCCATAGCCCAAGGGTCCTGGCTGGCAGACGCCTGGATCGACGACTCGGTTTTCAGTGCGTTCTCGATGTCCGGCGCGCCGTCCACGGAAGTAATGACGATGCCGCTGCGTTTCAGCTGTTTTGCGGCAAGATCGCTACCAATGGCCTGCGGGTCGTTGATGGCAAACAACCCGTCAATTTTCGGGAAGCGTGTCAGGTAGCCCTGCATCGCGTTCAGACCGCCTTCACGGGAGCCTTTGGCGTCCTGATCGTCGGACAGAACCTTGATGCCCGGCGCTGCGGCAAGCGCTGTTTTACAGCCCGTGACCCTGTCGGTTACCGCTGTCACTTGCGGACCGTTCTGGATGATCACATTACCCTTGCCGGACAGCTTGTCGACGATAAACTGACAGGCCAACTTCCCGGCCTCGACGTTGTCCGTCTGCACGGTGGCATCCACGCCCTTGGCATTCACGTCCACGGCCACGACCACGATCCCGGCCTTACGGGCTTTCTTGACGGCGGATTCGATGGCCGCCGGATCGACCGCATTTAGCAGGATCAGGTCGACGCCAGCGGAAATGAAGTTGTCGATCTGAGTGAATTGCTTGCTCAGGTCGTAATCGGCCGACACCGAAGTGACTTTGGCATTCGGGTTCAGCTCAAGCGCCTTGGCCTTGGCACCGTCGGCGAGGGTCACGAAATACGGGTTCCCCAACGAGCCGAGGCTGATGCCCATCGATTTCAGTTCACGGGCCTCGACGCCTTGAGATAACAGCGCGGCCAGGCACAGGGAGACGACAGCTGGAAACTTGCGTTTGAAGTTCATGATTGCTCTCTTGTGATTATAGGTGGCTCTATTTTTTTGAATCAGTGTTCCAGAACAGCGATTGAATTCAGGTTCGTGCACCGCTCTGGCGATAACGATCGAGCGCCACCGCACCAATGATGACAAGGCCCTTGATGATGTATTGCCAGATGTCGGACACCCCCAGCAGCACCAGGCCATTGGTCAACACCGCAATGATCAGCGCGCCAATCAGGGTTCCGCCGATGGTGCCGACGCCACCGGTAAAACTGGTTCCGCCAAGGATCACCGCTGCGATGGCATCGAGTTCGTAGGATTGCCCGAGCTGCAGACCATTGGCCGCGAACAGCCGCGAAGCGCTCATCACGGCGCCCAGGCCAGCCAGGGCGCCGGACAGTGCATAGACGAACAGCAACACTTTCCACACTTTGATCCCGGACAGGCGCGCCGCTTCCGGATTGCCACCCACTGAATAGATCTGCACGCCAATCACCGTTCGCCGCAGGATGAACCAGGACAGACCGATGACGCACACCGCGATCACCACCAGCCACGGAACGCCGAGGATCGAATCGTTGCCGATGAAGGCAAAGGGCAGATCGGGATTAAATACGGTTTTGTCGTCGGCCAGCAGACGTGCCAACCCGCGCATGGCGGTCAAGGCGCCGAGGGTTACGATGAACGGCGGCAGGCGCATGAACGCGATCAGCCCACCGTTGACCAGGCCCAGCAACAGGCCGAAGCCGACTCCGGCAACGATGCCCAGCATGCCGTATTGCGGCGACATCGACGCCTGCAGCGCCACCACTGCCGATGCAGCGAGAATCGCACCCACCGAAAGGTCGATGCCCGCGGTCAGAATCACGAAGGTCATGCCTGCGGCCAGCACCACATTGACCGAAGCCTGCTGGGTGACGATCGACAGGTTTTGCAGGGTCAGGAAGTTTTCGCTCATCAAGGCGAAGCCCACCAGCAACAGCACCAACACCGGCAACATGCCCACCGTGCGCATCAGCTCTCGTATCCGTTCGCGCTTGCCGATCGCCACTGCAGCCGCTGGATTATCCAGGGTCAGCCCCATAACGTTCGCCTCCACTTTCTTTGCTTCATGAATGTGCCCCGCGGAATCAGCCATGTACGGCCACCGGCTCACCACCGGTGGCCAGATCGATAATGGTTTCCTGGGATATTTCGCTGCCGGATGCCCCGCCCACTTCAGCCACTAGCTGGCCTGCGCGCATGATCAGCACGCGATCGCAGGTACCGATGATTTCCGGCAGCTCGCTGGAGATCACTACGATGCCGACACCGGCCTTGGCCAGCTCGTTAATGATTCGGTAGATTTCCGATTTGGAACCGATGTCCACGCCACGGGTCGGCTCATCGAGAATCAGCACATGGGGTTTGACTTCCAGCAGGCGCGCCAGCAGCACCTTCTGCTGATTACCACCGGACAACGCCCCGACACTGACCTTGCCCGAAGCGACCCGGATCGATAGCGACCTGATGGCGGCGCCAGCCCGTTTCGCGCCACGATCACGGTCGAGCACACCGCCGACATGGGCATCGGGGACGCAGGCGCAGACGTTGATGTTGTCGCTCACGCTCATGTCCAGAAATAGTCCCTGAGCCTTACGGTCTTCGGTGAGGTACACCACGCCAGCACGAATAGCATCCGTCGGATTGCGCAGTTGCGTAACCGCCTTGCCCGCCACCTCCAGCGTGCCTGAGCTGCGCGGGTCGGCAGCAAAAATCAGGCGTGCGAGTTCGGTGCGGCCAGCACCAACCAACCCCGCGATGCCCAGCACTTCACCGGCATGCAGATCGAAACTGCAATTGCGCACGCGCTTGCCGTCGGCCATGTCGCGAACTCGCATCACCACGGCCCCTGGATCGTACGCTGCGTGTTCTTTTTTGTAGAAGCCGGAGAGATCACGCCCCACCATCATCTTGACCAACACCTCGGCCGATAAGGCATCGCGCGCCAGCATGCCGACGTACTCGCCATCACGCAGCACCGACACCCGATCCGACAGCTCGTAGATCTCGGCCATTCGATGGCTGATGTAGATAATCGCCAATCCTTGGGTGCGCAGCTGTTTGATTAACGTGAATAAGCGATCCGTCTCGCGCAACGACAACGGCGTCGTGGGCTCGTCCATTACCAGGATTTTCGCGTGGGCCTGAAGTGCACGGGCAATTTCCACCAACTGCCGCTCGGCGATTGAAAGCGTACTCACCCTGGTGGAGGGCTTGAATTCAGCCCCCAGCCGCGTCAACACCGCAACGCAGCCAGCCTCCATCGATTTGCGGTCGATGGTCCAACCACGCCGCAGTTCGCGGCCGAGGTAGATATTTTCGGCCACGCTCAAGTTCGGGCACAGGCTCAATTCTTGATAGATGACAGCGATACCATGCGCTTTGGCGGTGCGTGGGTTGAAGGTAGTGACTCGCTGCCCTTCGATACGGATTTCGCCCCCGTCATCAGCCTGATAGGCACCAGACAAGATCTTCATCAACGTCGACTTGCCGGCGCCGTTCTCACCCATCAAGGCGTGGATTTCACCCGCATAGACTTTCAGGCCAACACTTTTCAGTACGCGCAGCCCATTGAAGGTCTTGGAGATCCCTTGCATTTCCAGAAGAGGAGTTGACGCCGATTCGAGGCTCATGGATGAACCCTCACCTCAGCTGTCGAAGTGTTTTTTTGAACGATGAAACGAAAAAAAATGTGGGTTATCTGGCCAGACAAGATGTCCATTTTTATCCCCGAGCTTTTTTATTTTTCTACCTGGGTCACTGCCGATAGTGGAGCGTCGGGTGACGTGATCGAAAAGGACTCTAGTCAGGTAAAAGTATTTACGCAAGCGCTTGCGCGCGCATTTTTATCGATGATGAATCGTTTCATCATCGATAAAAATATGCATTGAGGCTTTTGAGGTTCGACTAGGGAGCCCAGAGGACTGCCCCCCTCTCTCACGTATTTTCGCTCGGCGGCGAATGATGGACGCAGCCTGGCGACGGTGTGCCGCTGGACAGCATCGCAGTGATCACGCCCTTCCAGGACGTACGCAACCAACTCAAGGATCGATTACACGGCAAGATCGTGCGCGGCACCATTCACACCATGCAGGGTAAGGAAGCTGCCGTGATCATCCTCGTCCTGGGTGGGAGCAGCGAAAACGGCGGCGCTCGCGAATGGGCAGTGTCCAAGCCGAACCTGCTCAACGTCGCGGCCACCCGGGCCAAGCGCCGCTTGTATGTGATTGGCGATCGCAATGACTGGAAACAGCGGAAACTCTTCTGTGACGTTATGGAGCTGCTGCCGGCTCATTCCCAGATGACCGCCGACAGCCCTGCATGACAAACGGCCGCCTTAGACCGAAGCCTCCTGCGTGCACAATATTTCCCAAACCTGAGACGTGTGGGAAATATGAGTTTTTTTGGAGGGCAATTTCGCAAGCTGATTGATATCTGGTGAATTGTGCTTGGAACGACAAGGGAAAATAAATCGGTCACCTTTTCGTCGAGCGCAGAAAACGTCAGGCCACTCCAGGCCACGGCCCAGGATCAGATCTTCACATTCTCACGGATATTCCAGCCGTACTTGATGGCACCGTAACGCTTACCGCTGGAGCAGGCCGCCATAAGGTTGGGGGACGATTTATCCATGAACTTGCGAAAGGACAAGTTGCTGATAGAGACCTTACCGGCCCCACCTCCGCTGCCGGTGTGCATGGAGCCGGACTGGCTCATGCCCCATTGAATCGATTTTATTTCGATCTCGTCCCGGTGCTGCTGATCTTTGGATTCGCCCTTGATATCGCCCAATTTAAAAAAAATATCGGTTGCCATAGCCACTCCCTGTTCGTTGACCTACGCCGGATTGGCGTCGGGCGGCACTTTCTTCGCAAGCGTGTGCCATGAGCAAGGTGTTGAACAACGAAAGGGAGTGAGCCTACCCAACTAACTCGCAAGTCCTACATTTTCAGTTGATTGGGCTTCTTATGCTCCAAGACCGTAATAATCAGGTCAGGGAGAAGCCGAAATGATTTCCGATTTTTTGAAAAGCGGCGTACCCAGTGCACACCACAATGCCCGTCAGCGCGTGGAGGGCAAGGTTGACCTAGCGCGCCTGTTTAGGGCAATCGATGGGGACCCGGCGATTGCCGGTGCAGGTGTGGTGTATATCGAAAGCGACTTCACGGTGGTGACGCTGAGGGAGTTCCGGGCGATTTGCAGTGTTGTACCGAAAAAGATCGTTTTGCGTGAAGCGCCCAATCGGGGAATATCAAGACAATTGCCGTTTCTTTATACGAGGTACTTGATCAATGAAGAGCGATAGTGATCCGAATGCAAGCCTTGTTCGCTACAGCGTGACAGGTGCTTTTGTGAGTTTCGTTGGACTTTTCTGTATAGGCATTACGACTGCTTTGGTTCTTGTTTGTTATCGGGAATACGTCCCTGCCGGCGTTGAGCTAAGGGAGCTAGCATTGTTTGGATCCTTGATAGCGCTGGTATTTTTTCTTGCTGATATGGCTGTTCTATGGGGACGCGTGGCTTGGGTTTGGTTTGAGGTTTTTTTGTTTGTTATTTGTTTTTCTCTGAATCTGCCGGCCATTTTTTTCAAGGCGCCTCATTTTTTATACGCGTTAAGTCTGCTGACGCCCCTCACTGGTTTGTTGCTACTCAATAGCAAGTCACAGCGGGTAATGCGACAAAATGTCGTCAAACTTCGCCAATGGCGGGAGGCTTCCAAAAATGCAGGGAGGTAGACGTGAGCAGCATGAGGCTGAAGAACTGGCCAAGATCGACGCTTTGCGTCATGCCACTTCAGCAGGACGGATGGATCTGAAACGAGGTCATTTCATCGAGATTGGCGGTGAACAGTTGGGAGAGCTCGTGGCTGACATCGGCGAACGAGCGGCCCTCCCCACCTAGAACCGTTGAGCATGGGGAAGTACCGTCTCTCTCATACGGCCCTCAGTGATATCGAGGATGTTCTCTCACATGCCTGGATCAGGTACTCCCTTCCTACTTCACTTTGCACACCAAAACCAGCGGCGGCACGCACCGAAGTCGCCCCCAAAATGATCAGCACGAACATGCCGGTCAACACGACCTCACAGACAAAGGCCGCCCACAACGAATAGCCTCCCGGCGAATGCGCGCCATAACCATTGGCGGCAAAGCCCGCGTTTAAATCAAAACCGGCCTTGCCGCTGGCGATCAGAAAAAGCACGCCACCGGCAACCAATCCACCCATTACTTGCGCCAAGATGTAAGGCAACAGATCGCGCGTGGGTAGCCGCCCGCCGACCCAAACACCAATGGAAACCGCCGGGTTGAGGTGGGCGCCGGAAATGGGCCCTATAGCATAGGCCATGGTCAACACACTCAAACCAAATGCCAGGGATACACCGAGATAGCCGATCCCCACCGCTGGGACGCCTGCCGCGAGCACGGCACTGCCGCAGCCCCCCAGCACCAGCCAGAATGTACCTAGAAACTCTGCCCCGTATTGCTTCGTCCACAACTCCTCACAGCCCTGAGACCGCAAGATAGAATTTCACGTGATAGAAAGGCTGACGCGGTGCGCGCCAGGAATTGAATGGCACATCCGTGTGCCCAAGCCGACCAGGGAATGCTCGTCTTGTGTATCGCAAGGCGCCTATCCCGAGCCCCTTCCGACTACAGCCAGAGCCAAGGCTCTTCCATCTGCGCTTCCTTGCACTGGCACTGCTCCTGTCATCCTTGAACTCAACGGCTGGCAATCTAACAGCCGATTGTGCAGGCCAGGCTCAATTGCCATATTTGTTCAGATATCGCATGAAAATTCGCTGCCACGCTAAACCACCTGGTCAGGCGTTTTTCGCGACAATCCCCTTTTTTGGGGGCGGCCCCTCTGTTTTCGCAAACCTATTACGTTGCCGATACAAGACCATCGTTGCCGAGAACCCGCACAACGCTGCGAACATCAACCAATAGGCCGGAGACGCCTTGTCGCCGGTTGCCTGCACCAGAAAGGTCGACATCGCCGGGGTAAACCCACCAAAAATTGCGGTCGCCAGGCTGAAGGCCAAAGAAAACCCCACCACCCGCACATTCTGTGGCATGACTTCGGTCAAGGCCGCGACCATTGCACCGTTGTACACGCCGAAGAAAAACGAGAAGTACAGCAAGACCACCAACAATCGCTCGAAACTGGGGGCTTCAGCCAGCCAATGCATGGCCGGATACGCTGTGAAAATGCACAGCAGCGAGATCGCCAACAGCAGTGGACGACGGCCGATTCGATCTGAAATCGCACCGCCGATGGGCAACCAAATGAAGTTGGTCAGGCCCACAAACAACGTCACCACCAGGCTATCAGTGGTGCTCAAGTGCAGCACCGTTCTGCCGAATGTCGGGGTGTATACGGTGATCAGGTAGAAGGTAGTCGTGGTCATCGAGGCCAACAGTCCACCCGCCAGCACTGTGCGCCAGTTTTCCCTCATGGAGCGGAACACTTCGGCAGTACTTGGATGATGCGCACGAGCCTTGAACGCTTCGGTTTCCTGCAACGAACGACGAATGATGAAAATGAACGGGATGATCACGCAGCCGATGAAGAACGGAATGCGCCAGCCCCACGCCGCTATCTCGGTTGCATTCAGGTAGGCGTTGATCCCATAGCCCAACGCCGCCGCAAGGATGATCGCGATCTGTTGGCTGGCCGACTGCCAACTGGTGTAGAAACCCGTACGACCCGGCGTTGCGATCTCGGCCAGATAAACCGACACACCGCCCAGTTCCGCACCCGCCGAGAAGCCCTGCAGCAATCGACCCAACAGCACCAGAATCGGTGCCGCGACGCCAATGCTGGCATACCCCGGTACCAATGCGATCAGAACCGTGCCGCATGCCATGATCGACAGCGTCACAATCAACCCCTTGCGACGCCCCACCTTGTCGATATAGGCGCCCAGCACAATGGCGCCCAATGGACGCATCAGAAAACCCGAACCGAATACGGCAAAGGTCATCATCAGCGAGGCGAACTCACTGCTTGCGGGGAAGAACGTCTGGGATATGTAGGTTGCGTAGAACCCGAACAGAAAGAAGTCGAACTGTTCGAGAAAGTTGCCGCTGGTGACCCTTATGATAGCGCCGAATTTTGACGTCCGGGATCGGGTGTTTTCCGTTTTTATTTTGACCATGGTTACGGTGCTACTCGATATTGTTATTGGAATAGAGGTCGTGACGGTCAGTCACTGCCGGCGTTGATCGGGTTGGGTAGACGTTTTTCGATGGCGTACTTGAGTAGCGCGGCGCTACGGAAGATACCGTGGGCGAATTTGCTGTAGGGCATGGTCAGAAAGAACGCCATCACCAGCCCCAGGTGGATTGCCAGCAGCAAGCCCAGGGCGCTGGTCTCGCGCAAGGCGAGCAATGCCAGGCCGCTGGAACTGACCAGCAACAGCAGCGCGATAAATCCGCGATCCATGGGTTTCTGGCTCTCGTCGCCCTGTTCCGGGTTGCGGCGCAGATTCATCCATAGCAATCCGGCCGGGCCCACCAGCAGACCGATACCGCCGAGGATTCCGAGCATCACCGGCAGACTGAAGATCGGATATGGGGCAGACCAGTCGAGCAGGAAGTGATAGAGCGTGGCCACTGCCGTGGCGGCGAAGCACAGCAGGAAGCCGTAGAAGGTGAAGTGGTGGAAGCGACGGCGCCATAGAGTGAATTTGTCATCGTCGTTATTGCAGCCTTCTGCGTGGCCGCCGTCCAGATACTTGAGCTGTGCGACGTTGACCGTGGCCTCCAGGGCGGCAGAGGTTTTCAGTGGCAGCGGCGCGTCGGCAGGTGAGACGTTACGCCAGAAACGTCGTACTCCGATTGTCAGGGCCAGTGCCGCAAAGCCGAACACCGCGCCAAACATCAGGGCCAGAGTGTTGTGCGGGAAAATACCGTAGAAATTGCCCCCCGGCATGGCCGTGAACAGGTTACCCATCGCCACCAGGGCCAAGCACAGAAACAACGCCAACCCGCCACCTGAAGCCAGAGCCAGGGTTAGACCGTTACGCTGGTAAAGCTTGCCCAACGGCTGCGGCCAAACGTACTCGGCATAAGTGTTCAGACGCACCTTGGCCATTGCTTTAGGCACATTGACCGCAAACTCATGGGGCGCGGCGTACTGGCACGCCGAAAGGCAAGCGCCGCAGTTGTGGCATAGGTTCGCCAGGTAATGGATGTCTGCCTGCGTGAACTCCAGACGCCGGGTCATGGCCGGAAACACCGCACAAAAACCTTCGCAATAGCGACAGGCATTGCAGATGGTCATCTGCCGCTCAACTTCACTTTCCTCTAGATTAAGGACTGGGATCAGTTGGCTGGACGCTTGGGGATCAAACAGTTGCATGTCGAGATTCCGATATCACAGTAGAAGGGCCGAAACCCACCGAGGCCGCCGCCTGAACGCCAGCGATACGCCCGAAAGCAGTGCCTATGGCCATGCCGATGCCGGCGGTGTAGCCCTTGCCCAACACGTTGCCCGCCATCATTTCCCCGGCGACAAACAGATTCGGACTGGCTTTGCCTTTGAAGCGCACAGCCGCCGTTTCGTCGGTGGCCAAGCCCAAGTAGGTGAAGGTCACACCGGGTTTAAGCGGATAGCCATAAAACGGCGGTTTGACCAAAGGCCGTGCCCAGTGTGTCTTGGCAGGTGTCAGGCCTTCGGTATGGCAGTCGTCCAGGGCGGTGTGGTCGAAAGTGCCGACCTGACAGGCACGGTTGTAGTTTTCGATGGTTTGCATGAACTGCGCTTCTGGCAAATCCAGAAGACCCGCGAGCTCTTGCAGTGAGTTGGCCTTGGCCCCAGGGAAAACCGGCGGCATGAAACGGCCGATCGCCTGCTGGTCGATGATCGAATACGCCTTCTGGTTGGGTTGACCGGCCACCAGTCGCCCCCAGATTGCATAGCGCTTGGGCCAGAAATCTTCGCCTTCGTCGTAGAAGCGCTCGCCGTCGCGGTTGACCACCACGCCCAGCGACACGCAGTCGATGCGGGTGCAGATCCCACCGTCGTAAAGCGGCGCCCGGGCATCGATGGCAACCATGTGCGCCTGTGTCGGATCACCGATGATGTCAGCGCCGAGATCCTGCATGCGACGTAGCAACACCCCGGTATTGAAACGCGTGCCACGGATCAGAAAGTTATCCGACGGCCATTCGCCACGTTCGTTTTGACCCCAAGCCTCGCGCAGCCATTCGCGGTTGGATTCGAAACCACCGGCTGCCAGCACACAGGAGCGGGCCTCAACGCGTTCGGCAGGCAAATGCTGCCCATCGACCTCGCGCGCGCCTATGTGCGCGGCGACGAACTTTCCATCCTGCAGCTCGATATCAGTGACTTGAGCGTTGTAGCGAATCTTGACGCCCAGGCGTTCAGCGCTGCGAAAGTACGCGTTGACCAGCGCCTTGCCTCCGCCCATGAAGAACGCATTGGTGCGCGCTACATGCAACGCGCCGGACAGCGGCGGCTGGAAATGCACGCCGTGGGATCGCATCCAGTCACGACACGAGGAAGAGGCGCGAATGGCGATGCGTGCCAATTTTTCATTGGTTATGCCGCCGGTAACTTTGAGCAAGTCCTGCCAATATTCTTCTTCCGGATACGCGTCCACCAGCACATCCTGCGGCGCATCATGCATACAGCGCAGGTTGCGCGTGTGCTGTGAATTACCACCACGCCAGACCTTTGGCGAGCTTTCCAGCAACATCACGCTGGCACCGGCTTCCCGCGCCATCAGCGCCGCGCACAAGGCCGCGTTACCGCCACCTATAACCAAAACATCAACCATCGTTTCTCCTCAATTCGCAAGCAGACGGGAACGAGTTGCTGCTGGCGAGTGGGCGAACAGTAGTGCGGCACCCAAGGGGGCGAAAGGCGGGTTTTTACATGGGGGCTTTAGTTTTGCTAAAGGGGGGAAGTGAACTTTCTTCGGGCAACAGCCCCTTTGATCGCAACGGTTATGCGAGGCGAACAACTATTGAGTGGGCGGCATTGCCTGTAAGGCATAGGTACGGTGACAGGGTTCCAAGTCTCAAATTTCCTCGATCAACCGCGCTCCGGGCCACTGTCGATCATTGACCAGATGTCGCACGACATCGGTTATCACGACCCGCGTCGCCAGAGCAGCGGGAGACAGTTCGTCGTCAGCAAGAGTCGCCAGCAAATTCCTACGCCCAACGTGCGCATCAGCGATCTGTACCAGTGACAGTCCCGACTCCCCTTCTAATGCCGCGGCGGCACCTGGTTGAATCGTAGCGGCGTGTCCGGCCCTTACCGCGTTCATCAGCACGACCAGCCCGTCTATCTCCATGATGATGTTGGGCGTCACGCCCGAGCGTTCAAATGCGGTCATCAGAGTCGTACGCAGCCCATGTTGAGAGCTGGGCATCACCAGCGGCAGTTGACCAAGATCTGCCAGTTGCACGCTGTCGCCGCGCGGTGCGCCTGGCAGCTCCCGGGAGGTAATCACGAATAGTTTTTCGTCCAGCAACGGCGTCACGCTCCAGCGCTTACCGCCTTCGAGTTGAAACAGGATGGCCAGATCGATCTGTCGCGCATTGAGCTGCGCCGCGAGGTGCCCGGACAGCATCTCCACCAGGTGCAACTGGATGTCTGGGTAACGCTCGCGCATTGCATTGATCAATGGCAGCGCCAGAACCGTGGCGGTGGTGGGTGGCAGACCGACACTGACGTATCCGCTCATGCGTCCGCGATGTGCTGCCAGGATCGCGTTCTCCGCCTGACGCAAAGTCAGTTGGGCGTGGTGCAGGAAGGCGAATCCGGCGCCGGTCGGCGTCACGCCAGTGCTGGTACGGTTTAGCAGGCGAGTCGACAGTTCACTCTCAAGCTTGCCGACCTGCTGGCTTAGTGCCGAGACGCCGACGTCCAGCTCCAATGCGGCACGGCCAAGGCTGCCATGCTCGACAATCTTCACGAAATAGCGCAGTTGCTTGAGTTCCAAGGGGAAGCGACTCCGGGCGAAGGATAAACCAGCAGTCTACCTCTTGCCTGCCCCGCTGACCTGCGCATCCTGGCTGACAATGACATCGCCGGCGTGATACGTCGGCCAGTTGCTCAGCGTGAACTTGCGCACTGCCCATCTCACAGAAATGGGTGCCATATCCAAAAGGTAATCAGGTATTTTCAACCAACGATTCGGGAATGCCCCGCATGCCATGTAAAACGCGCCACACATCAATGAGGTCATCGCGTTCAACGTAGAACACCAGATAGGGGTAACGTTTCAACGGCCAGTAGTCTTGGTTGGCAAGGGATCCTACTTGGCAAGGGCTCGCAGGATCACGGGTTTAACCTTCATCCTCGAGCTGTCCGAACCCTGGTACGTAGGGATTCGAAGTAATTGCTATCCACAGGAGCCGTGGGAGCCGATTCGGCCCCCGCCAGCAGCAGGCCACGCAAGTGCTGCCGATCCTGATCCTTGCTTGCGAATCAGTTCCCGGACATATTCGCTACTGGTGCTGTAGCCTCGATGGCTCACTTGAGCATCGACAAAAGACTTGAGGGCATCCGGCAGGAAGATGTTCATGGTGCTCATGGTTTTATCCGACTTTGACAAAACTTGCCAACGTATACACCCATCACCCTACCTCACCAGTGTAGGAAACGTATCAAAATCACGGTACCAAATTGCGACAAATCGAGCCGGTGGCTCATGATGATCGGGCCAACCGTCTGCCAGACGTTGACACACGGCTTTGCACAGCCCTCCCCCGGAAAAGAGATCAAGCTGCCAAGTGCTTGATCTCTTTCAGCGCTACGACCTCAATCAATCGGGCGGTTGTCCAACGCGGACGATAGCTGACGGGATGGGGACGCCCCCTCAAGCAACGCATCCACCACCGCCCGCGCCACTTCCACCGAATGCAGCATGCCCCAGAACAACGCTCGTTCGACGGGGTTGGTGTGCAGGCTGATTTCGTCGCCATTGAGTTCTGCCGTTTCGAGCAGATTGGAAACGTAGGTCAGCGCGTCCTGGGCAGTCACACCGGGTTGGATGGCGAATAGCGTGGGTTTGTACGGGGCTTCGGGGGTAACGGGTTTGGAGCTGGTGAGCGCGAGGGTATCGAGCAAACGGTGTGCGTTTGCCGGGGCCGGCTCAGATTCGCTGGATGGAATATCAGATAGCTTATGTAAGTACATCTCCCTGTCGGCGGTGCCGAGGGCTTTACGAATTGGGGGTGGATCGGGGGTGATTTTCTTAGCCATGGTGAATCTCCTGCTTAATAAAAGGAGTTCATCCATCCTCGCTGCGACGCAAGGGTGGCGAACTGCGCGCAGGTTCGCAGACCAGGGTAAACAGGAACCCGGCAGGCCGAAGCCTCCTGCGCACAGCTCGCCATAACGCGAACACGAAAAAGCCGCTTTCGCGGCGCTGTGCGCCTGTTTACGACCGGGCTGCGAAACCCGTATCGCTGAATTTGCAGCGACAGTCGAACAGTAGCCTTGGCGGATAGCGCACGCAATATTCTCCCATGCCTGAAACGTGTGGGAAATATGAGATTTTTCGGCAGGCAATTTCTCGTGCCGATAGAGCGCTGCTCAGCTACGCCTGAAACGACAAGGGAAAATAAATCGGTCACCTTTTCCGGCTCCAACCATCACCTTTACTGCAAATGCTAGCAGAGCAACCATTTCGCTCGGTCGGCCGCTTACGATACGCGCGCGAAAATGAGCGGGAGAATTAGGCAGGGAAAATGCTGATCAACTAGCGCCTCTACTGACTACGCTTGACCTGTAGACATAGGGACGAAATATTGGGTGACCCGCAGCATAGCAATCGCATAGATGATAGCATTTGGCCTTCTATTGCCAAGGATTGCAGAATGAAAGCGCTAATCAATGTCAAACCGAGCCCAGAACAAATGGCTCTTTTTTCTCGAAGTAGTGCCGGGGTTGAGGTCATCCGAGGCGCCGCAGGGAGTGGCAAGACAACCACTGCACTGCTCAAACTGCGATCCTCAGCGGGCTTCTACTTGAACCGCGAGAAAAAACGCCCTATCCCTGGATCTGTGAACATTCTGGTGCTGACGTTCAATCGAACGCTGCGCGGGTACATCGCGGAGCTCACAGAGCGTCAGTTCCACTCTGAACCGTTAGTGAATCTGGACTTCTACACGTTCAACAAATGGGCGCAGAATCTAACCGGAGCCCAAGGAATCATTGACATCGCTGGTACTGCAACCCATTTGGAAAGCTTGGCAGGCAGTATGAAGATGGATACGGAGTTCGTCGTCGACGAAGCCGTATATGTCTTGGGCCGATTCGAGCCTGACAAACTGGACGATTACCTGACAGCCCGTCGAGACGGTCGAGGGATCACACCACGGATGGAACGACCCACGCGCCAGCGATTACTGGATGAGGTCATTCGTCCCTACAACGCTATGAAACATACCAGAAAGCTGGTGGACTGGAACGATCTGGCCACGCTTCTCTCCACCAAAACACTACGTCAGTACGACGTGATTGTCGTCGATGAGACTCAGGACTTCTCAGCAAACGAAATCCGCGCAATCCTGAATCAGAAATCCGAAGACGCCACAGTGACCTTCGTGTTGGACAGCGCTCAACGCATTTACAGCCGCAATTTCATCTGGAGTGAAGTGGGCGTAGCCTTACGACCTGAAAAGAGCAGCCGACTACAAACCAACTATAGGAACACGAAGGAGATCGCACAGTTTGCAAGCGCGATGCTGACCGGTCTCACGATGGACGACAACGGTACAATGCCTAACTTCGACAGCGCCAGATCGAATGGCGTCAAACCTATTGTGGTCACTGGCGAATACCCTGCCCAGCTACGGTACGCAGTGGATTACGTGCGACGCATTGATCTGACGAAAGAATCGGTTGCATTTTTACATCCCAGGATTTGGTTTCGAGATCTCAAGCCTCTGCTCAAGTCATGCGGTCTTGGATATGTCGAAATCACTGGCGAACCCAACTGGCCACAAGGGCCGGAAAATATTGCTCTATGTAGCGTCCATTCAAGCAAAGGCCTGGAGTTTGATCACGTGATCATGATTGGTCTCGATGGCAGCATACTTGACGTTTCAGCACCTAAAGACGATGGGAATGAGGAGACAGACGACTACGAGCTGTCTGCCCGTCTGCGGCGCCTGATTGCCATGGGCATTGGCCGTGCTCGCGAAAGCGTCGTGCTTGGCTTCAAAACATCAGACACTCCCGATATCATGCGCTTCATCGACGGTTACTTGTACACGGCGGTCAAGGTATGAGCATTGACCAATTCATCAAGGATCGAGGCATAGGATCAATCGTACACTTCACCACCAACAGTGGATCATTGGGCATCTTCGCGTCAGGCGGACTCAAGTCCCGCGAGCGCCTAAATGCCGACCAGCAGCTCAAGCATATCTTCCAACCCAACGCACAGAGACGGAACAAGGATGTGTCCTGGTTGGATTATGCGAATCTATCCATCAGCCGTATCAACACAAGTTTTTTTCGCTACTCAGGCAACTGGCATCGGGAGAAAGATTTTTTCTGGTGCATTTTTGATTTCTCACCTGAGATAATGCGTCACGATGGAGTCTGGTTTACGACGACCAATAACATCTACACCGGTGTGCGTCAGGCTCAAGGGCTAGCTGGTCTGGAGGCTGCTTTTCAAAATCACACCACCCTTTGGGGGGGTAATGTGATCACACGGCCAGCCAACCACCCACTGTGCCTTCCGACCTGTCCTCAGGCCGAAATCCTCTATCCAGGGGAGGTCTCTACTGAGTATTTGCAGCGTGTCTATGCGCGGTGCGACTCAGACAGCGATGAAATCGCCGCACAGATGTATGGGATGGGCCATAGAGAGGTACCCGTCATCGTGAACCCAGACCTGTTTGATGAGATTAGGTGAGCAATTCAATGTCAGAAAATCGACTCAAACGCACGATCTCCTCAGCCCTTTGGTCTGCATATGGAGACGCGCTGGGGTTCCCGACCGAGCTCGCATCGGATCGAACCGTTCAACAGCGCCTCGGACATTCAAGGGTCACACGTACCGAAACATGGAAGCGTCTGATTGGCGGCCGTTTCGGGGCACAGGTTCAACTGCCCGCAGGTACCTATTCTGATGATACGCAACTGCGCCTTGCAACGAGCCGGGCAATTACAGGTCAGGGCTACTTCGACGTAGAAGCCTTTGCAAAAATAGAGCTACCTGTATGGCAATGCTATGCCTTAGGTGCTGGTCGGGGCAGCAAATCAGCAGCAAGTGCGCTTTGCAATAGAAGCAATAACTGGTTCAGCAACTTCTTTACTAACTATGAAAATGGCGGCGGAAACGGGGCAGCCATGAGGATTCAGCCTCACGTATGGGCAGCTGCCGACCTCAGGAAAAAAGACTCATTCCTTCCAGATGTAATCCGCAATTCATTGTCCACCCATGGCCATATGCGCGGAGTAGCTGGCGCTGTCGTCCATGCCGTTAGCCTTGCTCATACCCTTGAGTCAGGAAAAGTGCCAGGCCCGGGCGAATGGCTCAGCTTTGCCGAGGATATTCAGAATATTCCTAAACTAGTAGATAACGACAACGAACTGTCCACGTTTTGGCTGCCAATGTGGGAACAGAAAAGCGGGCGCAGCCTGAGCTCAGCGGTGGCGGAAGCCGCCCAAGAGTGGATTCAGTCAGTCCGCACTGCTACCAATCTTATCGACAAGTTGTACCATTCTGACGGCGCTGTAATCTATGCCCAACTGGTCTCCTTGGAAAATGGACTTAGCAAGGAGGAACGCGGGTCAGGCCTCAAATGCGCTTTGTTTGCAAACGTAGCTGCCTTCATCAGCAAGCGCTACGGTTCCCAGGAAACTATCGAAACTATCGCTAATCTTTTGGACAGTGATACCGATACCATCGCCACCATGGCTGGCGCGCTGATCGGAGCCGCAAACCCTGAAGCACGCTTCATTGGACCGATTCAAGACCAAGGCTACATCACCGACGAAGCTACTCGTATGTACGAAATTAGCCAGGGGGAGTCGGCTGCTACGTTCAACTATCCTGATACGCTGTATTGGCAGGCGCCACGTGCAGCTATCGATATGCTGAGTCATGACGGAAACGATCTCATTGTAAATGGTTTGGGTAGCGCCCTTCCAGAAGGCGAAATTCATTTCGGGTTGCAGAAAAATACTGCTTGGCGCTGGTTCAAACTGAGATTCGGTCAATCGATACTCGTTCGCTACCGATCCACGATGCAGCTAAGTTCCGAGCCAAATTCACCGCCCCCTGCCCGGATGGACACTCCGGACATGTTCCAGCAATCGGATGTTCCTCAGGTGCTTTCGAACCTGAACTCGCGTGCGCAGGAGTTAGATAGTCCACACCGGCCCAAAGCAGAAATAGAGGCCCCACGACCATTCAGCCATGTACCAGAAGCATCCCACCAACCTCCAGAGCCGATTATTAGCGGAGCCGAACCATCCAAAATTGAAACAGACTTGGCGGCCCAGGAGAATCCTGTTGTTTCTCTAATTGATCTGGATACACTGACAAACGAAGCAATCAAGGGCTTTGATCCAGAAATCATTGGACGCCATCTGTTGATGCTAGCCGAACAACCCAACGCGATCTCATTGTCTATTGCCTACACTTCAATCGTCATCAAGGCTCGAAGCGCTCGATTGAAGCATCGAAAGCCACAGTAGGTAATGGACCGGTAAGGTAGATCAGGATGCTGTCTAGTCCTGAAATAGGTTTACACCTGTTTCAGGACTAGACCCTCTGCCTCGACGCTTCATTCAAAACCCCAAGATGTGACCGATTTCGTAGACGAGGCGACTCATCCCGATCAGTTGTCCACGCGGTAGAGTGTTACGAATTTCACTGCTTCTTCGCTCGGAACAGCCTATTGCAAGAAGCGCGCTCCTTTTCTCATAAGGCGCAGTCGATTCACAGTACCGCGTATGCCGCATCAAAGTCCTTGAACGCTTGATCCACCCTGTATTTGAGCATCATCGACGCAGAAAGCTTAACCATGGAGTCGAAGAGAGAATGCCCAGATGGGATCTCACACTGGCCAACACACACGTTACCGTCGGCACCACACTCGTAAGCATAAGCCCCGTAATAGACTCTCCCAGGCTCCCTGTCCAACCCAACAGTTACCTGCTTAGTAGGAGTATCCGTATCCGATGCCCCATAAAGAGAGAACTCCAACACATCATCAAAAGGGATGAACATCGCAGAGGCTGAAAGTACAAATAAGCTCGCGATATCAAGAGCCTCTTCAACCTCGGGAAGGGCTGGAGCCTCATACTCATGCTCAAGAATATTCCGCATACTAACCGCCTTACGCAGCAAGCTGGGCGCCAATAACCCGAGCGCTCGTAACTTCTCCACTTTACGTGGTACATTTAACTTAAATGAGTCGTAGCCGAAAGAAATCAAGAGTTGGTCCATCTGGCTAACTATTGCTCGTTTGGCATTTGTGGTGGCATTTACAAGTGTGGACAGACCGCCGCGGTGTAAGTCCTCCTCCGCCAAACTCAAGAACTCAATAGGCGATACTTTCAAATCAACTAACGTGAAACTACCTCCACCTAACGACACCCCACATTGGCTCAAATCTATGCCATGAGCCACACAAAAATCTTTGATATCCATGTCATCCCCTCGATCAGCCTCCATATGGCAGGCAGCAAAAATCAGTGTATCAGCGAGATAAAATCACATAAGAAATGGCTGTATTTATTTGCTCAAAAATAAATACCCCTTTTTTGCTAGGATCCATCGACTAGCACCATAATTATTGTGTCCTGAGTCCGACGGACTCAGGAGCACTCATCGAGTTGCATGCTAAATACGCAGCTCAAGTGTCTCAAAAAACCGCTTGGCCCAGGGAGAAGCCTCACTCACCTTGCCCGGATCAATCAGCCCCAGCAACTTGAAAGAATGCTCACCCTTACCGTATTGACTCTTGGATTTGCAGTCTCGGGAGGCCTTGGCAAGAGCATCGTAGACCCGCTCTTTAGCCACACGCTCAACCGGGTTCCCAAGCGCCGGTAATTGATTTTCCTGAAAGCCCTGTCCGAAAAAAACCTTGAGTGCTTGCCGGTCCGCCAGTAACCAGCTTTCCATGCACTGCACGATCAAGTGACAGTGCAAATCCTCTGAGCCCACAGGCTGTTGCCAGCCATCACGCTGCTGCAAATGCTGCCAAGGTAGCCATCCGACCCGACCAGTTGACTCGTGCGCATTACCAGGTTGCGCAGCATCGGACACCGGCGCTTCGCTATCGACCAACAACATGGCCGGCTCACCAATACGAATAGCCGTACAAAAAGAATCAAACGCATCGTTACGGCTACCGCACGCCACGATCCTGGGCATACGCCCCTTGAAACCGGCCTTTTCAAGAAGCTTAGAAAAACCTTCGCGACAAGCTGTTTTCAATGAAGCAGCGTTGCCGCCTCCTTCGACGTAGAGTTTCACCAGCGTGTTCCTCCGATCTCACCCCGCGTCCACAACTGCCCGAGCCTGTACTTCTCCAGCCAGGGCTTGAGCTTTTCAGCATCCAATCGCGTCAGTGTCGTACCCGATTCAGTTTTTTCCGCCACCAGAACAGATTCCGGCTGATCGCTCATGGCATCTACCAGCACATCAGAATGCGTCGTCACAATCAGCTGAGTGCGAGTAGCCGCTTCCTTCAGCAGCTCTGCCAGCGTCGGCAAAATGTCAGGGTGCAACCCAAGTTCAGGCTCTTCGATGCAGATCAGTGGCGGCGGGTTTGGATGACACAGCACGGCCAGCAGACACAGATAACGCAAGGTGCCGTCAGACAGACGGGTCGCCGGCACAGTCATTCCACCTTCGTGAAAAAACACCTGCACCGTGCCGCCCTCGATCTGCACGTCGTAGTCATCAATACCACTGTAAAGCGCCTGCAAGGCCGTCAACAGACGCTGCTTGACCGCAGGGTCGCGCCGCAGCCGATTGAGCACCAACCCCAGATTGCTGCAGTCCGGCTCGAGTACGTCGTTGGGCAGGTCTGCTTTTTGTGGCAGCCGAGGTGCCGTATAACGACCGAAACTCCACTCCCTATAAAGCCGAATCTTGCCGAGCGCCTGTCCCAGGTAAGTGATTTCGGGATACTGATCCGGATCACGACGCTGAGACAGAATCGACTTTTCCAGATCGACATCTTCCTGACGTAGGGAACGACTCTCCCCACCTTTCAGATTCAGAACGGGTCGACCACTGTTGAAGTGGTAAAAAAAGTACGGCTGAGAATGCTTCGGACCATCCGGCTTTTCATATTCGACTCGCTCATCCGCGATCTCGAAACGCTGCCCGACCTCAGTAAAAGCTAAGTGATAACGCAGGTTCTGCGGTCCCTTGGGGTGAGCGAGCAGAACATCAATAGAGGCAACTGGTGTAGCTGGCGCACCTTTCCAAAGCCAGTCGCGAACGCCCCCTCCTTCACGGATAGGCTTCAGCAATTGCTCCGGCGCGCTACGCAACAACTCAATGGATTCCAACAGGTTGGACTTGCCCGACCCGTTAGGCCCGATAATGACATTCAGCGAACTTAGAGGAATGGCGGTGGATGACGCGCCGAAACTCAGAAAGTTCGTCAGTTGAATGGACTGGATCAGCATTGCATCTGCTCCTGGGTTAAATGTCATTAGTCTCCCGCCTTGCCACTCCATCATAGATGGAGCGTTTGCTGATACCTACACAAGACGAGATATCTCCGGGCATAAAAAAGCCCAACCGGTAAAGATTGGGCTTTTTCAAAAATATGGTCGGGACGGAGTGATTCGAACACTCGACCCCTAGCACCCCATGCTAGTGCGCTACCGGACTGCGCTACGCCCCGACTAGGCGTGAAACTGGGTTTTGCTTCTTGTGGAAGCGAGGAGAAATATACCGCAAGCTTTTGAAATGTCAAAGTATTTTAAAACCTTGAATCACTTCTTCAGCACCACCAGCACGTCCTCAAGCTCCGAGATCATCTGGCGGATCAGTTGCTTGTACTGGGTGCTGTCATCCTTGGCCTCATCGCCGGAGAGACGCAGACGCGCCCCGCCGATGGTGAACCCCTGGTCGTACAGCAACGCGCGAATCTGCCGGATCATCAGCACGTCATGGCGCTGATAATACCGGCGATTGCCACCACGCTTGGCGGGGTTGAGTTGAGGAAACTCCTGTTCCCAGTAACGCAGCACGTGCGGTTTTACCGCACACAGCTCGCTGACTTCACCAATGGTGAAGTAGCGTTTGCCTGGGATCGGCGGAAGCTCGTCGTTATGACTTGGTTCCAGCATAGGCCTCAACTCGGGCTTTCAACTTCTGCCCTGGACGAAAGGTGACCACACGGCGAGCCGTGATCGGGATTTCTTCTCCCGTTTTTGGATTGCGGCCAGGCCGCTGGCGTTTGTCCCGCAAATCAAAATTGCCGAAACCCGACAGTTTGACCTGCTCGTTGTCTTCGAGAGCGTGTCTGATTTCTTCAAAAAACAGTTCGACCAATTCCTTGGCCTCCCGTTTGTTCAGACCCAGCTCCTCGTAGAGACGTTCCGCCATTTCAGCTTTCGTCAGAGCCCCCATACGTCACTTCCTTAACGTGGCGTTCAACCTGGTTTCGAGCGAGGTGAGGATATTTTGCGTCGTGGAATTCACCTCATCGTCATTAAGAGTGCGCGATGGATGCTGCCAGGTCAAGCCAACTGCAAGGCTTTTTCTATGCGGATCAATACCTTTACCCTCATAGACGTCAAAGAGCCTGAGCTCTGTGAGCCATTCACCTGCATTTTCACGAATTACGTCCAACACGGCACTGGAAGCCACGCCCTTGTCCGCCAGCAACGCCAGGTCACGACGCACTTCAGGAAAACGCGACAGCTCGCTGAATTTAGGCATTTTTCCCAAGGCCACTTCAGCCAGTACCAGCTCGAAAACGAAAACCGGACGGTCGAGACCGAGGGTTTTCGACAATTCGGGGTGGATTGCGCCGACAAAGCCGACCAGACGCCCTTCCCGCTCGATGCGCGCGGTCTGACCCGGGTGCAACGCAGGGTGTTTGCCCGGCACGAAGGTGAACGAATCCAGTGCACCGGCAAAGCCCAGCAGCGCTTCCACGTCAGCCTTGACGTCGAAGAAGTCGATGGTGTCGCGACCCTGTGCCCAGCCTTCCGGCAGACGGCTGCCGCAAACCACACCGGCCAGCATCGGCTCTTGCTTCAGGCCTTCCAGTTGACCGACAAAACGCAGGCCGCTTTCAAACAGGCGCACGCGATCCTGCTGACGGTTCAGGTTGTGCTGCAACGCCTTGACCAGACCCGGCCACAGGGACGAGCGCATGGCCGCCATGTCGTTGGAGATCGGGTTGGCCAGCAGCAACGGCTCGACGCCCGGGTTGAACAGTTCGAACTGCTTCGGATCGATGAAGCTGTAGGTAATCGCTTCCTGGTAACCGCGAGCCACCAGCAGGCGACGCAGCTCAGGCAGGTTGCTACGGGCTTCAGCCTTGGCTTGTGGCGCCAGGCGAGCTTGCGGGTAGCGAACCGGCAGGCGGTTGTAGCCGTACAGACGCGCCAGTTCTTCGATCAGGTCGACTTCCAGACTGATATCGAAGCGATGGCTTGGCACTTCTACCTGCCACTGCCCTGCTCCGCTGGCAACAATGCCCAGGCCCAGGCCGGACAACAGGCGCTCGACCTGCGGCGCGTCCATCTCCATGCCCAACATCTGGGTGATGCGCTCGGCACGCAGGGTCACCGGGGCAATGGAAGGCAGGTGCGCTTCGCTGACGGTTTCGATGATCGGGCCGGCTTCGCCACCGGTGATTTCCAGCAGCAGGCCAGTGGCGCGCTCCATGGCTTCACGGGCCAGTTGCCAGTCCACGCCACGCTCGTAGCGGTGCGAGGCATCGGTGTGCAGGCCATAGGAGCGGGCCTTGCCAGCGACGGCGATCTGATCGAAGAACGCGCTTTCGAGGAAGATGTCGCGGGTGGTCGCGGTGTTGACGCCGCTGTGCTCGCCCCCCATCACGCCGGCAATCGCCAGGGCGCGGGTGTGGTCGGCAATCACCAGGGTATCGCTACGCAGGGTGACTTCCTGACCGTCGAGCAGCACCAGCTTCTCGCCCTCTTCGGCCATGCGCACGCGGATGCCGCCATTGATCTCGGAAAGATCGAAAGCGTGCAGCGGCTGGCCCAGCTCGATCATCACGTAGTTGGTGATGTCGACGGCGGCGTCGATGCTGCGCACGTCGGAACGACGCAGGCGCTCGACCATCCACAGCGGGGTCGGCTTCGATAGGTCGACGTTACGGATAACGCGACCCAGGTAACGCGGGCAAGCGGCCGGCGCCAGGACTTCGATCGAACGGACTTCGTCATGCACGGCAGGTACGGCCGGTACCACCGGGCGGGTGACCGGAGCGGCATACAGCGCGCCGACTTCACGGGCCAGGCCAGCCAGGGACAGGCAGTCGCCACGGTTCGGGGTCAGGTCGACCTCGATGCTGGCGTCGTCCAGGCTCAGGTAGACACGAATGTCTTCGCCGACCGGCGCATCAGCTGCCAGCTCCATCAGGCCATCATTGCCTTCACCGACCTGCAGCTCGGCTTGCGAGCAGAGCATGCCGTTGGACTCGACGCCCCGCAGCTTGGCTTTCTTGATCTTGAAGTCGCCCGGCAGCTCGGCACCGATCATCGCGAACGGGATCTTCAGGCCCGGGCGCACATTCGGCGCGCCGCAGACCACCTGGAAGGTCTCCGAACCATTGCTGACCTGGCACACGCGCAGTTTGTCGGCATCCGGGTGCTGTTCGGTGCTGAGGACTTCACCGACGATCACGCCGCTGAACGCGCCAGCGGCCGGCGTCACGCTATCGACCTCAAGACCGGCCATGGACAGACGAGCAACCAGCTCGTCGCGGCTCACTTGCGGGCTTACCCAGCCACGCAGCCATTGTTCACTGAATTTCATCCTGCTCTCCTAATAGATTCGTTACGGGTCGCGACCTAGCGAAATTGCGCGAGGAACCGCAAGTCGTTGTCGAAGAACAGGCGCAAGTCGTTCACGCCGTAACGCAGCATGGCCAGGCGTTCAACGCCCATGCCGAAGGCAAAGCCCTGGAACTCTTCCGGGTCGATCCCGGACATGCGCAGCACGTTCGGGTGAACCATGCCGCAGCCCATGACTTCCAGCCAGCCGGTCTGCTTGCAGACGCGACAGCCTTTACCACTGCACATCACGCATTCCATGTCGACTTCAGCGGACGGCTCGGTGAACGGGAAGTAGGACGGACGGAAACGCACCGCCAGTTCCTTTTCGAAGAACACCCGCAGGAACTCTTCGATGGTGCCTTTGAGGTCGGCAAAATTGATGTCGCGATCGACCAGCAGGCCTTCGACCTGGTGGAACATCGGCGAGTGGGTGATATCCGAGTCGCTACGGTACACACGGCCTGGGCAGACGATGCGGATCGGCGGCTTTTTCGATTCCATGGTGCGGACCTGAACCGGCGAGGTATGGGTGCGCAGCAACATGTTGGCATTGAAATAGAAGGTGTCATGCATCGACCGGGCCGGGTGATGGCCTGGGATGTTGAGCGCTTCGAAGTTGTGGTAATCGTCTTCCACCTCGGGACCTTCGGCGATGCCGTAGCCGATGTGGGTGAAGAATTGTTCGACACGTTCCAGAGTCCGGGTAACCGGATGCAGTCCGCCGGAGGTCTGGCCGCGGCCAGGCAGGGTCACGTCAATGGACTCGGCGGCGAGTTTGGCGGCGAGATCCGACTCCTCGAACGACGCCTTGCGCGCATTGAGAACCTCTGTGACACGCTCCTTGGCGACGTTGATCAGCGCACCGACTTGCGGTCGCTCTTCTGCCGGCAAGCTGCCCAGGGTCTTCATCACCTGAGTCAATTCACCTTTCTTGCCAAGGTAGTGAACCCGGATTTGCTCCAGGGCATTGATATCTTCAGCGCTTTGCACAGCCTCGAGAGCTTGAGAGACCAGCGCGTCCAGGTTTTCCATGTACAGACTCCAGATACGAAATAGGGGAAGAGCTTTAAGGCTCTTCCCCTATTTATGACGTTTAACACCGGGCCTCACAAAGGCAAGGCCCAGTGATTGTCGGGGGGTACTTAAGCCAAGGTGGCTTTAGCTTTCTCGACAATCGCAGCAAACGCAGCTTTTTCGTTCACAGCCAGATCAGCCAGAACCTTACGGTCGATCTCGATGGACGCTTTTTTCAGGCCAGCGATGAAACGGCTGTAGGACAGACCGTTAACACGTGCACCGGCGTTGATACGAGCGATCCACAGAGCGCGGAACTGACGTTTTTTCTGACGACGGTCGCGGTAGGCGTATTGGCCTGCCTTGATGACCGCTTGCTTGGCAACACGGAATACGCGCGAGCGAGCGCCGTAGTAGCCTTTTGCAAGTTTCAGAATCTTTTTGTGACGCTTACGGGCAATGACGCCACGCTTTACACGAGCCATGAGTTACTTCCTCTATTCTTGAACCAAAATTAACGAAGGCGCAGCATGCGCTCGACTTTTGCCACGTCAGACGGATGCAGCAAGCTGCTACCGCGCAGTTGACGCTTACGCTTGGTCGACATTTTGGTCAGGATGTGGCTCTTGAAAGCGTGCTTGTGCTTGATGCCGTTAGCAGTTTTCAGAAACCGCTTGGCAGCACCACTTTTAGTTTTCATCTTTGGCATGTTCGGATACTCCGCATTCAGTTGATAAACATAACCGCAAGGCCTGCCGTGCCCTGGTGGTTACTTCTTCTTTTTCGGGGCGATGACCATAATAAGCTGGCGTCCTTCCATCTTAGGATGCTGTTCGACCGAACCGTACTCGAGCAGGTCACCTTCAACCCGCTTGAGGAGTTCCATCCCCAGCTCCTGGTGGGCCATCTCACGACCGCGGAATCTCAAGGAAACCTTGGCCCTGTCCCCATCACTCAGGAAACGTACCAGGTTGCGCAGTTTTACCTGGTAATCCCCTTCCTCCGTCCCTGGACGAAACTTGATTTCTTTAACCTGCACTTGCTTCTGGTTTTTCTTCGCAGCAGCAATTTGCTTTTTCTTTTCGAAAATCGACTTGCCGTAGTCCATCACCCGGCAGACGGGTGGCACTGCATCGGCGGAAATCTCCACCAGATCCAGTTTGGCTTCTTCGGCAATCCGAAGCGCTTCATCAATCGAGACGATGCCAATCTGCTCGCCATCAGCGCCAATTAACCGAACCTCGCGTGCCGAGATATTCTCGTTGATCGGGGCCTTCGGTGCAGCTCGTTTATCTTGTCTCATTTCACGCTTAATAGTAATTACTCCGAATCTGGGCGACCACGCCGGGAAACCGCTTGCGCGAGGAACTCGGCGAACTGGGCGACGGGCATCGAGCCCAGGTCAGCACCTTCACGAGTACGCACAGCGACAGTCTGCATCTCGACTTCCCGATCTCCGATAACCAAAAGATAGGGAACCTTGAGCAAAGTATGCTCGCGGATTTTAAAGCCGATCTTTTCATTTCTCAAGTCGGACTTGGCACGAAATCCGCTTTCGGCCAGAGTTTTTTCCACTTCGAGGGCAAAATCAGCCTGCTTGTCCGTGATATTCATGATCACGGCCTGGGTTGGCGCCAGCCAGGCAGGGAACGCACCCTCGTAGTGTTCGATCAGAATCCCGACGAAACGCTCGAAGGAGCCGAGGATCGCCCGGTGCAGCATGACCGGGTGCTTACGGCTGTTGTCTTCGGACACGTATTCGGCGCCCAGACGGATCGGCAGGTTGAAATCGAGCTGCAGGGTACCACACTGCCACACGCGACCGAGACAGTCCTTGAGCGAAAATTCGATTTTCGGACCGTAGAAGGCGCCTTCGCCCGGCTGCAGGTCGTACGGCAGGCCGGCGCTGTCGAGCGCGGCAGCCAGTGCGCTTTCGGCGCGATCCCACAATTCGTCGGAACCCACGCGCTTTTCAGGGCGGGTAGACAGCTTCATTTCGATGTCTTTGAAGCCGAAGTCGGCGTAGACATCCATGGTCAGCTTGATGAACGCCGCGGATTCAGCCTGCATCTGCTCTTCGGTGCAGAAGATGTGGGCGTCGTCCTGGGTGAAAGCCCGCACGCGCATGATGCCGTGCAGCGCACCCGATGGCTCGTTACGGTGGCAGGCACCGAACTCGGCCAGGCGCATCGGCAGCTCGCGGTAGCTCTTCAGGCCCTGATTGAACACCTGTACGTGGCACGGGCAGTTCATCGGCTTGATGGCGTAGTCGCGGCTTTCCGACTGGGTGGTGAACATGTTTTCGGCGTAGTTGGCCCAGTGTCCGGATTTCTCCCACAGGGAGCGATCGACCACTTGCGGGGTCTTGATCTCCAGGTAGCCGTTGTCACGCTGCACCTTGCGCATGTACTGCTCGAGCACCTGGTACAGGGTCCAGCCGTTCGGGTGCCAGAACACCATGCCCGGCGCTTCTTCCTGGGTATGGAACAGGCCCAGGCGCTTGCCGATCTTGCGATGGTCGCGTTTTTCCGCTTCTTCGATACGCAGAACGTAAGCGGCCAGTTGCTTCTTGTCGGCCCAGGCGGTGCCATAGACGCGCTGCAGCTGTTCGTTCTTGGCATCGCCGCGCCAGTAGGCGCCGGACAGCTTGGTCAGCTTGAAGGATTTCAGGAAGCGCGTGTTCGGCACGTGCGGACCACGGCACATGTCGACGTATTCTTCGTGATAGTACAGACCCATGGCCTGCTCGTTCGGCATGTCCTCGACCAGGCGCAGCTTGTAGTCTTCGCCACGCTGGGTGAACACGTCGATGACTTCGGCGCGCGGCGTGACCTTCTTGATCACGTCGTAGTCTTTTTCGATCAGCAGTTGCATGCGCTGCTCGATCGCGGCCAGGTCGTCCGGGGTGAACGGACGCTCGTAGGCGATATCGTAGTAAAAGCCTTCATCGATGACCGGACCGATGACCATTTTCGCCGTTGGGTACAGCTGCTTGACCGCGTGGCCAACCAGGTGCGCGCAAGAGTGGCGAATGATCTCCAGCCCCTCTTCGTCCTTGGGCGTGATGATTTGCAGGGTGGCGTCGCTGTTGATCAGGTCGCAAGCGTCGACCAGCTTGCCGTTGACCTTGCCGGCCACGGTGGCCTTGGCCAGGCCAGCACCAATGGAAGCGGCGACCTCGGCTACGGAAACCGGGTGATCGAACGAACGTTGACTGCCGTCGGGAAGAGTAATAGTGGGCATGGCGCCTCCTCTCCTAGTGGTGACCCCTACCAAAGGTCACGTGGGTTGGGATGAGCAGCCAGTACGCGACTCGTCCAGCCGTTTAATGAAAAACGCCTGCCGCACAGTGGCAGGAGCCGTAAGGCCAACCGGAAACGAACCAGAGTGACTGGAGTTCAAAAAAAGGTTTGATGGCACGGTATCGAGCGCGAAACACGACTGCAATACCAAAAATAACCAAGTCGGGGATGCTAGCACAGATGAACGGTCATCGCCTCGTTCACAAACTGCTAAAGTCGCGGGGGTTTTGTGCCCCGGGGTGAACTTGCCCCCCGCTCTGCCCCTCAAATGCCAAGCAACATGGTATTCACCCGTTTTCAAGGAGTATTCGAACATGCGCCTGATTCATCTTTTCGCCTTTGCCGCCCCGCTCGCCCTATTGTTGCCACTGAGCGCACAGGCCGCCTGGCCCGCCGGCGCCAAAGCCAGCTACATGAAAGACTGCGTTGGCGCGGCCAGCCAGAGCGTCAACGCCACCGTCGCCAAGCAGCATTGCACCTGCGGCGCCGATGTTCTGGAGAAGAAATTCACCACCCAGGAAATTACCCAACTGATGAACGCCAAGACGCCGGCCCCTGCGGACCTACAGACCCGCGCCTTGAACGAAATCGCCGTCTGCAAGGTGCAGAAGTAACCCGCCACCCTGGGACTTTTGCGCCTCAGATCGGGTGAAAACCGCCCGAAAAGGTGATTTTTATCAATCTTTACGCAGCTTTTATGGGTTTTTTTAGGGGCTGTCGTTTCTAGTGAAAGCCTTTAAAACCGGGGCCTCCAGCCAATAAAGCGGCTAAAGAAAGCGCGACTGACGGGCAAACCGCTGCTGGGGGGGGCTCCCAAGTCGAACATTTCGACTATGATAGCCCTGTGTGCCCAGTTGGCCTGAGCAGCACAGTACTACTGAAAATATATGTTTCTTGGAGATACACCATGTCTAATCGCCAAACCGGCACCGTAAAATGGTTCAACGATGAAAAAGGCTTCGGCTTCATCACTCCTCAAGGTGGCGGTGACGACCTGTTCGTACACTTCAAAGCTATCGAAAGCGACGGTTTCAAAAGCCTGAAAGAAGGCCAGACCGTTTCCTTCGTGGCTGAGAAAGGCCAAAAGGGTATGCAAGCTGCACAGGTTCGTCCGGAGTAAGTTTTCCGCGAACTGAAAAAACCCCGTCCATGCGACGGGGTTTTTTATGGGCGCTACAAAAGCCCGAAGGCCTCAGCCGCAGTTGGCGCGAATGATTTTGCCACTGCTGTCGGTGTTGAGGTTCAGACGGTCCGAACGGTACTCCAGGGTCACCATGTCGTTAGGCCCCAGGACCCGCGCGCTCTGCGCGCCGCTACGGCTGCGGGCCTGCTCCAGCAATGCGGCGGAGGCCGTCTGGCCGATGGTGAAATCGGCGCCTTTGGCTTCGCAGCGATCGTAGGGGGTCTGGGTGCCCGAGTCCTTGGCTGGCGCTTTAGCCGCGGAGGACTCGGAGGTGGTGCAACCCGCCAGTACCGATAGGGCCAACAGCGTCCCCAGGGATGCAAGCTTCCAAGGCATGAAGCCTCCTTCAAATAAAATAAGTAGAGTGCGTGCGACCGCGATTTGCGGCATTGGTTGCACGCAAGGTGCCAGATCATCCGATTCCGACAGCCGCAGTCGACAAGTCTGCCTGACCTGCCGGAGGACTTCTCCGGGGAATCGTGACTGAATATGAACGAGCGCTGTCGCTCAGTAGACGTCGATGTAATCGAAGGGCGGGTTGGGCCAGTTCTGCTTCAGGGCATTGAACACCTGCATGACCCAGACCTCGTCGGCGGCCGCAACCTTGCCGACGTAGCCGGAGCCGGCCGCCCAGGTTTCCAGGCGGAACAGCAGGTCGTCGATCTGCGCGCCACCGACAATCCCCGAGGAAATATAGGCCAGCCCCGAGCGCGTCACGCGCAGCTGGGTATGCACCTCATCGCTGGCCGCCGCGAGCATCTGGCGCACCGCGTCCAGGGTCAGGCTGCCGGGGTTGTTCAGATCGATTTGCATGTAATCACTTAAGGCGTGCCAGACGCTCTGTCAGCAAGTTGAAGAAGCCTTGAGCATCGCCATTCTCGACCCAGAACACGTTCTTGGGCTGCTTCAGGCCGTCGTACCAGTCGACGATGGTCTGGCCGAAGGTCGGACCTTCACGGCTGTCGATCAGCATGTTGACCTGACGTCCGCTGAACAGCTCGGGTTTGAGCAGGTAGGCGATGACGGTGGCGTCGTGTACCGGGCCGCCAGGAATACCGTAGTGTTCCATGTCGCCCTTGACGTATTCGTTGAGGATATCACCGACCACCTGGCTGGCGTTGTTGTTCAGTGCCGCGATCCTCTTCAGGCGCTCGTCGCTGGTGAGGATCTTGTGGGTCACGTCCAGAGGCAGGTAGGTCAGCTTGACACCGCTATTGAGCACCACTTCGGCGGCCTGGGGGTCGGCGAACAGGTTGAACTCAGCCACCGGGGTGATATTGCCGCCGTTGAAATGCGCACCGCCCATCACCACCACTTCCTTGATGCCCTGGGTGATCTCGGGGTTCTGGATCAAGGCCAGCGCCAGGTTGGTCTGCGGCCCGAGCATGGCGATGGTGATGCTGTGGGGCTTGGCCGCGCGCAGGGTCTCGATCAGGTAGCTGACCGCGTTGCCCTTGGCCAGAGGCGCCTTGGGTTCATGCACGGTGACCCCGGAGAGGCCTTCCTTGCCGTGGATATTCTCGGCATAGATCGGTGTGCGTAGCAGCGGCTTGGGCGCACCGGCATATACCGGCACGTCTTCGCGCCCTGCCCACTCGCGGGCCAGGCGAGCATTACGCGAGGTCTTGTCCAGGCGCACGTTGCCGGCCACGGTGGTCAGCGCGCGAATCTGCAGCTCCTGCGGCGAAGCCAGGGCGAACAGCAGCGCCACCACGTCGTCGGCCCCCGGGTCGGTGTCGATGATCAGGTCGATTTTTTCCGCCGCCTGGGCGCCTGTAGCCGTGAGGAAGGACAAAATCAGCAGACTCCGAAACCAACATTGCAAGATCTGAGCATAGCGTTGCATGGCGCACTCCTTGTGCAAGAAAGAACAGTCAAAACGTAACGCCGGCCACCAGCACGATGTTGCAGTAAGGCTGGCATTCGCCGGTGCGCACGACAGCCTTGGCCTGACGGTTGAGCACTTTGAATTCTTCATGGCTGAGCAGCCGGCGCTGGCCCATGGCGCCCTCGGCGTTCAGCGCCTCCAGGTGTTCCAGGGCCGCTGGCCGCTTGAGCAGGATTTCCTCGGCCAGCACATGGCTCTCGACCTGCATTTCACTGAGCACTGTGCGCAGGGTGCTGATGAAATCGGGAATGCCCTGAGTCAGGGCCAGGTCGATCAGTTCCACGCCCGGCGGAACCGGCAGACCGGCGTCGCCGATCACCAGCATGTCGCCATGACCCAGGGAGGCGATCAGGCGCGACAGGGCAATATTGAGCAAAGGTGTTTTTTTCATGGCGATTTGAAACCTTGTACGTCGGACAAGTGGGGAATGGACGGCTGGGCACCGGCACGGGTCACCGACAGCGCCGCCGCAACCTGGCCGAAGCGAATCGCCTCGGCCTCGCTTTGCCCTTGGGCCAGCGCCGCGGCAAAACCGCCGACAAAGGTGTCGCCGGCCGCCGTGGTGTCGAGGGCCTTGACCTTGGGCGCGGGGAAATGCGCAGAACCCTGACTATCGGCGAACAACGAGCCCTGAGCACCAAGGGTGACGATCACCTTCCCGGCCCCGGCGGCTATCAACTGGGTGGCGGCCGCCCGGGCACTCGCCAGGGAGTCCACCGGCAGGCCACTCAGGGCCGAGGCTTCGCTTTCATTGGGAATCAGGTAGTCGATCGAGGCGTACCAGTCGGCCGGCAGCGGCGCGCTGGCCGGCGCCGGGTTGAGAATCACGATCTTGCCCAGCTCGCGCCCACGCTTGAGGGCGTAGCCGACGGTTTCCATCGGCACCTCCAATTGGCAGATGATCACATCCGCCTCCTGGAGCAGCGCATCGAAGCCCTTGAGCACCTCGGGGGAAAGACAACCGTTGCCGCCAGCAACGATGACAATGGCGTTCTGGCTGCTGGCATCGACGACGATCAGCGCGACACCACTGGACACACCCGGCGCCACCGTGACCGCCTGACAATCGATGCCCTCGACCAGCAGCGCATCGCGCAGTTGCGCACCGTAGGCATCGTCACCCACGCAGCCGATCATCGACACCGTGGCACCCAGGCGCGCGGCCGCCACGGCCTGGTTCGCGCCCTTGCCGCCAGAGACCGTGGCGAACGACTGACCCACCAGGGTCTCACCCGCCCGCGGCAGGCGTTCGGCGCGGGTGACCAGGTCCATGTTGAGGCTGCCCACCACCACTACTTTTGCTTGCATACATCAGTACCCATCAATTCGATTCAGCGGTATTGCGCAAACACGCCCGGCACCCGGGCCGTCGATTCGCGCAGGACAATACTTGGTGTCACGATCCGCCGGTCAACCGCCAGCAGTGGCGTGGCGATTCTGTTCAAGAGCATTTCAGCCGCGGTTTCCCCCAGTTGCAGAATCGACTGGCCGACCGTGGTCAACGCCGGGTAGACATAGCGGCTCATCTGGATATCGTCGAAGCCGATCACCGACAGCTCGCTGGGCACGCGGACATTGCGTTCCGCCGCCGCGCGCAATACGCCGATGCCGAGCATGTCGTTACCGGCGAAGATCGCGCTGGGCGGGTCCTGCGCCAGGAGCAAGGCCGCCGCCTGATAACCGCCGGTGCTGGTGAAATCGCTTTCCACCACCCAGCGCTCGGGCACCTGCACCGCCGCCTGCTCCAGCGCTCGCCGATAACCGGCCAGACGCATCTGCGCCACACTGGTATCGGCCGGACCGCCGATAAAGGCGATCGCCCGATGCCCCAACTCCAGCAAGTGCCGGGTGGCCAGGTAAGCGCCCTCTTCGTGGTCAATGCGCACCAGATCGGTTTCGATCCCGGCAATGCCCCGGTCGACAATCACCATGGGCGTGCGCACCGCCGCCAAACCGTCGGCAAAGCTGTCGTCGCCGCCAGTGGAAGCAACGATGAGGCCGTCGACCCGCTTCTCCAGCAGCACCCGCAGGTAGCTGCGCTGCTTGTCCGGGTCGTCGTCGGAGTTGCAGAGGATCACACAGTAGTTGTTGCGCTCGCAGTAATCCTCGATGCCCCGCGCCAACTCGGCGAAGTACGGGTTGAGGCTGTTGGGCACCAGCAGGCCGATGGTCGCTGTGGTCTTGGCTTTCAACGAGCGCGCCACGGCGCTGGGCACATAGTCGAGCTGGGCGATGGCCGCCTCGACCTTGAGCCGCACCTTTTCGCTGACCGGCCGCGTCTTGTTCAGCACATGGGACACCGTGGTGTACGAAATCTCGGCCAACGCCGCCACATCCTTGATGGTTGCCATGCCTCAGCCCCGCCGACGGGCGCGTTGACTGCGGTAGGTATCGAGTACCACCGCGATCACGATCACCGCGCCAGTGATGATACGTTTGGTCGGCTCGGTGGCGCCGATCTGCGCCAGCCCCGCCGCCAGCACCGAGATGATCAGCACACCGAAGAAGGTGCTGACCACCGAACCGCGACCGCCCATCAAGCTGGTACCGCCGATCACTACGGCGGCGATCACTTGCAGCTCCAGGCCGGAACCGGCATTCGGGTCCGCCGCTTCCAGGCGCGAAATCTGGAACAGCGCGGCGACACCGGCGAGCAGGCCCATCAGGCTGAACACCAGGATCTTGTACGGTTTGGGATTGATCCCCGCCAGGCGCACGGCTTCCTCGTTGGTGCCGATGCCGATCAGGTAACGGCCGAACACGGTCCGCGTCAGCACCAACTGGGCGACGATGATCACCAGCAAGGCGATGATGAACGACGGCGAAATGCCAAAGGCCACCGGGTTCGACAGCCAGGCGAACGAGTCGCCGATATAGGCGGTGCGCGAGCCGGTCATTTGGTAGGCCAGGCCCCGGGCCATTTCCAGCACGCCGAGAGACACGATAAACGACGGAATGCGCCAGGCCACGGTGATCGAGCCGGTCACGGTGCCGGCCAACGCCGCGCAGCCCATGCCCAGCACCGAGGCCGGCAACACCCCCCAGCCCCAACCGAGCATCGCCACGCTGACTGCCGAAGCCGCCAGGGCCAAGACCGAACCCACCGACAGGTCGATGCCGCCGATGATCAACACGAAGGTCATGCCCACCGCCAGCACCATCAGGTCGGGAATCTGGTTGGCCAGGGTGCTGAAGGTGTCATAGGAGAGGAAATGACTGCTCAGGCTGGAAAACAGGATGATCATGGCGAGCAAGGCGCCCGCCAGGCCCAGGTAGGTGCCCAGGCCATAGAAGTGACGCGAGGTCTTGCCGGCAGCAGGTGCAGTTTTCATAAGGTATTCCTGGGCGCCGCTTCGTGGAGCAGCGCATCACGTTTTTGGTAGCCGGCGAACGCGGCGGCAAGCAACTCATCCTGGGTCCAGCTATCACGCTCGAAGGTCTCGATCAGGCGGCCGGCCGAGAGCACGCCGATGCGGTCGCAGATCAGCATCAGCTCGCGCAGGTCGCTGGACACCACCACCAGTGCCTTGCCCTGGCGGGTCAGTTCGCCCAACAAGGCATAGATATCGAATTTGGCGCCGACGTCGATCCCTCGGGTTGGCTCATCGAACAGCAACACCGCGCAGTCGCGCTCCAGCCAACGACCGATCACCACCTTCTGCTGGTTGCCACCGGACAGCTCGGACACCAGTTGATCGGGACTCGAACTGCGAATGCGCATGGCATCGATCTGACGCTGTGCCAGCGCCGACTCGTCACGCCCGTTGACCAGGCCGGCGCTGGAAATCGCCGGCATATTGCCCAGGGCGATATTGGCGCTGATCGATTGCGTCAGCAGCAGCCCCTCGCCCTTGCGGTCCTCGGTGATCAGGGCGATGCCATGGCGCACCGCATCGACCGGCGAACGAATGTCCGCGACGCGCGCCGACGGACCAAGGCCCACCGTACCGCTGTCGGCGATATCGGCGCCGTAGATCAGCCGCAGCAGCTCGGTGCGACCGGCGCCGATCAGGCCGGAAATGCCGAAGATTTCACCGGCGCGCACTTCGAACGAGACGTCGAGCACCTTGTCCCCACGGCTCAGGCCGTTGACGGTCAGGGCCGGCGCGCCGATCGTGCGCACGCCCATGTCGATATGTTCGCCCAGCTCGCGGCCGACCATCAGGTTGACCAGTTGCTCGCTGTTGTAATTGGCCATCGGCTCGACGCAGACCAGGTTGCCGTCGCGCAACACCGCAATACGCTGGGCGACCCGGGCCAGTTCTTCAAGCCGGTGGGAGATATAGATGAT
Source organism: Pseudomonas sp. GW821-FHT03C07 (assembly GCF_059420925.1). Taxonomy (NCBI): domain Bacteria; kingdom Pseudomonadati; phylum Pseudomonadota; class Gammaproteobacteria; order Pseudomonadales; family Pseudomonadaceae; genus Pseudomonas; species Pseudomonas sp. GW821-FHT03C07. The sequence goes on along the minus strand of NZ_JBWKUQ010000004.1, from coordinate 127,497 downwards.
CGCCACGCCACGGGCTTGCAGGCGGGCAATCTGGTCGAAGAGCATTTCGACTTCGCGGGCGGTAAGCATCGCGGTCGGCTCGTCGAGAATCAGTACATGGCAATCGCCGATCAGGTTGCGAGCGATTTCCACCATCTGCTGGTGACCGATACCCAGTTCGCCGACCAGGGTGTCCGGGTCGATGGCATCGAGGCCGACCTGGGCCATGGCTTCGATGGCGGCACTGCGCAACTGCTTGCGACTGATCCAGCCACCGTGGCTGGGCAGGTTATCGAGAAACAGGTTTTCCGCCACGGACAATGTCGGCAACAGATTGAGTTCCTGCATGACCATGCGGATGCCCAGCTCTTCAGCCTGGGTCCGACTGCCCGGGGTATAAGCGCGGCCATTGAACAGCATCTGCCCGGTGGTCGGCGTGACCAGCCCGCCGATGATCTTTGACAGCGTGCTTTTGCCGGCACCGTTTTCACCGGTCAGCGCCAACACTTCGCCGCGCAGCAACGTCAGGTCGATGTTGCTGAGGACAGGTTGCGCGTAGGTCTTGCCGATACCGCTGACCGACAGGACAGCGTTCGGAGCGGAAGATGACATAGGAAAGTCTCCATGCGCCCGCTCAGGACGAGCGGGCACCATTGAACGGCGAGAGGTTTACTTCTTGAGGACCAGCTCGACCGGGGTTTCGATCACGCCGTCCTTGCTGTCGACTTTTTCGCCCTTGATGACTTTCAGCGCGGTTTCGATGCCGAACACCGCCTGCTTGGCGGCGAACTGGTCGGCGGTGGCAAGCACACGACCGTCCTGGAGCATCGGCTTGATGGCATTGATATTGTCATAGCCGACCACTTGTACCTTGCCGGCCTTGCCCGCCGAGCGCACAGCGGAGACGGCGCCCAGGGCCATGCTGTCGTTGCCGGCGAGCAGCGCCTTGAGGTTCGGGTATTCGTTGAGCATCGCCGAGGCAACCGCATTGCCCTTGTCGATTTCCCAGTCGCCGGACTGCACGGAGACAATCTTCATGCCCCCGACCTTCATCGCATCGGTGAAACCGGCGGTGCGCATCTGGGCGTTGGTGGTGGTGGACACCCCTTCGATGATGCCGACCTCGTCACCGGCTTTCAGCTGCTTGGCCAGGTACTCGCCGACCAGGCGCGCGCCCTTGCGGTTGTCAGGACCGACAAAGGGCACTTCGATGCCTTTGCTTTTCAGCACGCCGACGTCGAGCTGGTTGTCGATGTTGATCACGACGATCCCGGCATCCTTGGCTTTCTTGATCACCGAGACCATGGCCTTGGAGTCGGCCGGGGCGATCACGATGGCGTTGACCTTGGAGACGATCATCTGGTTGACGATGTCGATCTGCGCGGTGGTATCGGTTTCGTTCTTGATGCCGTTGGAGATCAGCTCGAAATCGGCGCTGTGGCCTTTCTGGTAGTCCTTGGCGCCGTCTTCCATGGTGCGGAAGAATTCGTTGGCGAGGGATTTCATCACCAGGCCGACCTTGGGTTTGGCGGCAGCGTCGGCGGCGAAGGCCTGGGACAGCGGCAGGGTGGCGGAGGCGGCGGCAAGTACGGCGACAGCAAGAAGGCGTCCAGCGAATGGCAACTTCATGGGGTTTACTCCGGATCTTATGATTGTTGTGAGCAACGCCAGGAGCGTGACGGGAAATGCGTGTGCACAGCCCTGGAAACAGTTCGCGCAAACGTTTGCGTCATCCAACTATGCGAACCTTCCGTCGATTTGTCAACGGTCTGTCACAGCATAGTCGCCGGTCTGACAATCACGAAAATCCCCACCGGGTCGAACCAGGATTCCCCGCTTCCTTAGCCCCGAGGCTGGCCGACGGGCTACGCATCCCGCTGTAAAATCTGATTATTTTTTCGATTGGCACACACCAAATCGCAAAAAGCGTTGTCAGACGCACCTCACCATTCCCTGACAGTTGCGAAATGACTTACAGTTAAATACTGTATGCACGTACAGCTAATTAAGGATTGTTCCGTGGCCAACTCAACCTCCGCCTCCGCTGCTCCCAGCACTTACGAACGCATGGGCCTGCGCGTCCAGAAAATCATCAACTCGCCGAACGCCCAGAAAGCCAAGGCCGCCCTGCTCTTTCGCCTGCCGGACGAACCGTTGGACGAGTGGGAGCAACTGCTCGAGGAAATCGCCGAGAACGACAACGTCACCCTGGCCTACCGCGACGACGGTGGCGTGCAAATTTTCTGGGTTGTACCGAAGGAAGACTGAACCAATGATTGTCCGCTTTATCGCCTTGCTGTGTTTTTTCTGTGTTTTGCCGGCCCAGGCCGATGCGCCCCGCACCTTCGCCGAAGCCAAGAAAGTCGCCTGGAAGCTCTACGCCCGGCAGTCCACGGAGTTCTATTGCGGCTGCAAGTACAACGGTAACCGGGTCGACCTGGAGGCCTGCGGGTATGTACCGCGCAAAAATGCCCAGCGCGCCGCGCGCATCGAGTGGGAACACATTGTCCCGGCCTGGCAGATCGGTCATCAGCGTCAGTGCTGGCAACAGGGCGGACGCAAGAACTGCAGCCAGAACGATGCGACCTACAAAAAGGCCGAGGCCGACCTGCACAACCTGGTGCCGAGCATCGGCGAGGTCAACGGCGACCGCAGCAACTTCAGCTTTGGTTGGTTGCCGGTGCAGAAAGGCCAATACGGTTCCTGCCTGACCCAGGTCGACTTCAAGGCCAAGAAGGTCATGCCACGCCCGTCGATTCGCGGAATGATCGCGCGGACCTATTTCTACATGAGCAAGCAGTACGGCCTGCGCCTGTCGAGACAGGATCGCCAGTTGTATGAAGCCTGGAACAAGACCTACCCGGTCCAGGCCTGGGAGCGCCAGCGCAACCAGAGCGTGGCCTGCGTCATGGGTCACGGCAACGGCTTTGTCGGGCCGGTGAACCTCAAGGCCTGCGGCTGAGCCTTCAGGCACGTCTATCCCCTGCGCTGAAACACAACCTTGTAGGAGCTAGCTTGCTGGCGATTGCGGTCTGACAGTCGACATCTCCGTCGCCTGAACAACCGCTATCGCCAGCAAGCTAGCTCCTACAGAGGCGTGTTTCAGCGCGAGTATCGGGGTGTCCGCAAGCGGCCAGGGTTCAATAGCCCGGCGCCGGCGCAGCGGTCGTTTGCGCTGGGCTATCGGCAGGCGCCTGGTGCTCCACCACCTCGGAGTCCATGTTCTGCTTGTCGGCCAACTGCGCCTTTTTCTGCTCGGCAATCTCCTTGGTCGCGAACGGTCCGGCAATGACCTTGCCGTTATCGAGGATCTTGAACGGATAACCGTGCTCGATCAGCCAGGCGGTCCAGTCGGTGAGGGCCTTGCTCTTGTCATCCTTGATCAGCAGATCCCAGCCGCCCACAGGCGCTACCGCGACCGGTGCCACGGTCACTTTCGCCGGTTCGACCTTGTTTCCCGACCCATCACCACACCCCGCCAGCACCACGAGTGCCACCATCACTGCTATTCTGCGCACAACGCGTCTCCCGTAATGATCAGTTAATGTGATTTTATCACCTTGCAGCCTGTCTTAACCTCGTTCCACTGGCTGTGGCGGTCTTATCAGGCTGAATTACCGACGATTTTCCGACTCTGGGGAATTAAATAGAATGAAATGACGTCTGTAATGAACCACCCGTTCGGATGCACTTAGCGGTATTCTGTGTGTAAGACCTAAGCCAGGAATGCCTGAGAAAGGCACCTTAGTAACATTCAAGGAGAAAGACATGCTGATACTCACCCGCAAAGTCGGTGAAAGCATCAACATCGGTGACAACATCACGATCACGATTCTGGGCGTTAGCGGCCAGCAAGTCCGGGTGGGCATCAACGCTCCCAAGGACGTTGCCGTGCACCGTGAAGAGATTTACCAGCGCATCCAGGCCGGACTCTCGGCCGGTGATAAAGAACCAAAGTAAGCCTGCTCCCTCGTCAGCCCGCCGTTTTCAGGGTCGCGGCTGACGAAAGCTCCCCCCTCTCCTCGCTGCTTGCTCAACCGCGCGCGTTATTTCAACTCCCCAGGATCAGACCGCCCGCCGGCAACGGCAGCGCCGTCTTGTAGCGCACCTGCTTGAGGGCAAAACTCGAGCGGATGTTCGCCACCCCCGGCACCTTGGTCAGAAAATCCATCATAAAGCGCTCCAGCGCCTGGATCGTCGGCACCAGCACGCGGATCAGATAGTCCGGATCACCGGCCATCAGGTAGCACTCCATCACCTCCGGCCGATCGGCAATCGCCGCCTCGAAATGCTGCAACGCCTCTTCCACCTGTTTTTCCAGGCTGACATGGATAAACACGTTGACGTGCAGGCCGAGCAATTCCGGATCGAGCAAGGTCACCTGCTCGCGAATCAGCCCCAGTTCCTCCATGGCCTTGACCCGGTTGAAGCACGGCGTCGGCGACAGGTTGACCGAACGGGCGAGGTCGGCGTTGGTAATGCGGGCATTCTCCTGAAGGCTGTTGAGAATCCCGATGTCGGTGCGATCCAGTTTGCGCATGAGATAAAAACACCTGCTTTTTATGGTTATGCAGATTTTTTATCTGCAAATCATCTTAAGCGCAACGAAACAGAGAGAAATATTCTTCTTCGTCCGGCCTATGATTGTTGTAGGACAAGATTTCCCTTACCCAGGGAATAATTGCCAGCTCGCGCGCCCACTACAAGAAATTCACAAGATAGAGCGTAGAAAGCCATGACCTCAGCGTACGCACCGCTGCGCCTGCACGTTCCTGAACCTTCAGGCCGTCCGGGTTGCAAGACAGACTTCAGTTACCTGCGCCTGACCGATGCCGGCCAGGTCCGCAAGCCCCCGATCGACGTCGAACCCGCCGACACCGCCGATTTGGCCAAAGGCCTGATCCGCGTGCTCGACGACCAGGGCCAGGCCCTTGGCCCCTGGGCCGAAGGCGTGCCGCTGGCGATCCTGCGCCAGGGCATGCGCGCCATGCTCAAGACCCGTATCTTCGACACGCGCATGGTGGTTGCCCAGCGCCAGAAAAAAATGTCGTTCTACATGCAGAGCCTTGGCGAGGAAGCCATTGGCAGCGCCCAGGCCCTGGCCCTGAACCTCGATGACATGTGCTTCCCCACCTACCGCCAGCAGAGCATCCTGATGGCCCGGGAAGTGCCGCTGGTGGACATGATCTGCCAACTGCTGTCCAACGAGCGCGATCCGCTCAAGGGCCGGCAACTGCCGATCATGTACTCAGTGCGTGACCATGGCTTCTTCACCATTTCCGGCAACCTGGCCACCCAGTTCGTCCAGGCCGTCGGCTGGGGCATGGCTTCGGCGATCAAGGGCGATACCAAGATCGCGTCCGGCTGGATCGGCGACGGCGCCACCGCCGAGTCGGACTTCCACACCGCCCTGACCTTCGCCCACGTTTACCGCGCCCCGGTGATCCTCAACGTGGTCAACAACCAGTGGGCAATCTCCACCTTCCAGGCCATCGCCGGCGGTGAAGCCACCACCTTCGCCGGACGTGGCGTGGGCTGCGGCATCGCCTCGCTGCGGGTCGACGGCAATGACTTTATCGCGGTCTACGCGGCCTCCACCTGGGCCGCCGAACGGGCCCGACGCAACCTCGGGCCGACCCTGATCGAGTGGGTTACCTACCGCGCCGGCCCGCATTCCACCTCCGACGACCCGTCCAAGTACCGTCCCGCCGACGACTGGAGCCACTTCCCCCTGGGCGACCCGATCATGCGCCTCAAGCAGCACCTGATCGCCATCGGCCAGTGGTCCGAAGAAGAACACGCCGCGGTCAGCGCCGAACTGGAAGCCGAGATCATCGCCGCGCAAAAGGAAGCCGAACAGTTCGGCACCCTGGCCGGCGGGCAGATGCCCAGCGCCGCGACCATCTTCGAGGACGTCTACAAGGACATGCCCGAGCACTTGCGGCGGCAGCGTCAGGAATTGGGGTTATAAGCCATGAACGATCACAGCAAACTGCAAACGGAGAACGCCGTGGCCACCAGCACCATGACCATGATCCAGGCCCTGCGCTCGGCCATGGATGTGATGCTCGAGCGCGACGACAACGTAGTGGTGTTCGGCCAGGACGTCGGTTACTTCGGCGGCGTGTTTCGCTGCACCGAAGGCCTGCAGAGCAAGTACGGCACCTCGCGGGTGTTTGACGCACCGATCTCGGAAAGCGGCATTGTCGGCGTCGCCGTCGGCATGGGCGCCTACGGCCTGCGCCCGGTGGCGGAAATCCAGTTCGCCGACTACTTCTACCCCGCCTCCGACCAGATTGTCTCGGAAGCGGCGCGGATACGCTACCGCTCCGCCGGTGAGTTCACCGTGCCAATGACCCTGCGTATGCCCTGCGGCGGCGGCATCTACGGCGGCCAGACCCACAGCCAGAGCCCGGAGGCGATGTTCACCCAGGTCTGCGGCCTGCGCACGGTGATGCCGTCCAATCCCTACGACGCCAAGGGCCTGCTGATCGCCGCCATCGAAAACGATGACCCGGTGATCTTCCTTGAGCCCAAGCGCCTGTACAACGGCCCGTTCGACGGCCACCACGAGCGTCCGGTAACGCCCTGGTCCAAGCACCCGGCCAGCGCCGTGCCCGAGGGCTATTACACCGTGCCGCTGGACTGCGCCGCCATTGTCCGCCCGGGCAGCGAGGTGACCATCCTCACCTACGGCACCACCGTCTATGTGGCCCAGGCCGCCGCCGAGGAAACCGGGGTCGACGCCGAAGTCATCGACCTGCGCAGCCTCTGGCCGCTGGATTTGGAAACCATCGTCAATTCCGTGAAGAAAACCCGTCGTTGTGTCGTCGTCCACGAAGCCACTCGCACCTGCGGCTTCGGTGCCGAGCTGATCGCCCTGGTCCAGGAACATTGCTTCCATTACCTGGAAGCGCCGATCGAGCGCGTCACCGGCTGGGACACGCCCTACCCCCACGCACAGGAATGGGCTTATTTCCCCGGTCCGGTGCGCGTCGGTGCGGCCTTGAAACGGGTCATGGAGGTCTGAATGGGTACTCATATCATCAAGATGCCGGACATTGGCGAAGGCATCGCAGAAGTCGAACTGTCGCAGTGGCACGTGCAGGTCGGCGACCTGGTGGTCGAAGACCAGGTGCTGGCGGACGTCATGACCGACAAGGCCATGGTCGATATTCCCTCGCCGGTCCACGGCAAGGTAATTTCCCTGGGCGGTGTGCCCGGTGAAGTCATGGCGGTCGGCAGTGTGCTGATCAGCATTGAAGTGGAAGGCGCCGGCAACCTGCGCGAAGGCACTGAAACACCGGCACCGAAAGCAGCGCCCGTGGCCGTCGCGGAAAAGCCGCTTGCCGAACCTGAAGCAGCGAGCAAGCCCGTCGCCAAACCGGCCCCGACCAGCGCCGCCACCCCACGCCCGGCCCCCGTGGCCCGTGCCGCCGACGAGCGTCCGTTGGCCTCTCCCGCCGTGCGCAAACGCGCCTGGGATGCCGGTATCGAACTGCGTTTTGTCCACGGCAGCGGCCCGGCCGGGCGCATCCTGCACGACGACCTCGACGCTTACCTGGCCCAGGGCGAGCAGCCGGCCCCGGCCGTCGCCAGCTATGCCAAGCGCACCGACGAACAGCAGATCCCGGTGATCGGCCTGCGCCGCAAGATCGCCCAGCGCATGCAGGACGCCAAGCGCCGCGCCGCGCACTTCAGCTATGTCGAGGAAGTGGATGTCACTGCCCTGGAAGAGCTGCGCGTCCACCTCAACCACAAGTACGGCGACAGCCGCGGCAAGCTGACCCTGCTGCCGTTCCTGGTGCGGGCGATGGTCGTGGCCCTGCGGGATTTTCCGCAGATCAACGTGCGTTACGACGACGAGGCCCAGGTCATCACCCGCCATGGCGCGGTGCATGTCGGCGTTGCCGCGCAGACCGACGGCGGCCTGATGGTGCCGGTGGTGCGCCACGCCGAGAGCCTCAACCTGTGGGGCACCGCGGACGAGATCAACCGCCTGGCCCAGGCCGCCCGTAGTGGCAAGGCCAGTCGCGAGGAGATGTCCGGCTCGACCATCACCCTGACCAGCCTCGGGGCGTTGGGCGGAATTGTCAGCACGCCGGTGCTGAACCTGCCGGAAGTGGCCATTGTCGGGGTCAATCGCATTGTCGAGCGGCCCATGGTCATCAAGGGCCAGATCGTCATCCGCAAGATGATGAACCTGTCCAGCTCCTTCGATCACCGTGTGGTCGACGGCATGGACGCGGCCCAATTCATCCAGGCCATTCGCGGCTTGCTCGAACAACCCGCCTGCCTGTTTGTGGAGTGATCATGCAACAGACCCAAAACACCACCCTGTTGATCATCGGCGGCGGCCCCGGCGGTTACGTCGCGGCAATTCGTGCCGGCCAGCTGGGCATTCCCACCGTGCTGGTGGAAGGCCAGGCGCTGGGCGGCACCTGCCTGAATGTCGGCTGCATTCCGTCCAAGGCGCTGATCCATGTCGCCGAGCAGTTCCATACCACCCAAAGCTACAGTGGCAACACCTCGCCACTGGGGATCAAGGTGTCGGCACCCACCCTGGAGATCGGCAAGAGCGTCGAGTGGAAGGACGCGATTGTCGACCGATTGACCAGCGGCGTCGCGGCGCTGCTGAAGAAGAATGGCGTCAAGGTGATCCATGGCTGGGCCAAGGTGATCGACGGCAAGCATGTCGAGGTCGATGGCCTGCGTATCCAGTGCGAGCACCTGCTGCTGGCCAGCGGCTCGCAGACGGTGAACCTGCCAATGCTGCCGATGGGCGGGGCGATTATTTCGTCCACCGAAGCGCTGGCGCCGACTTCGATTCCCAAGCGCCTGACCGTGGTCGGCGCCGGTTATATCGGCCTGGAACTGGGGATTGCCTACCGCAAGCTGGGGGCCGAAGTCACGGTGGTCGAGGCCCGTGAGCGGATCCTGCCGACCTATGACCGTGAACTGACCCAGCCGGTGGCCGAGTCGATCAAGGCCCTGGGTATTACCGTACATCTGGGGCATAGCGTCGAAGGTTTCGATGCGGCGTCGAGCAGCCTGTCGGTGCGCGATCCCCAGGGTGAAACCCTGCAACTGGTGACCGACCAGGTGCTGGTGGCCGTGGGACGCAAGCCGCGGACCCAGGGCTGGAACCTTGAAGCCCTGGCGCTGGAGATGAACGGCGCGGCGATCAAGATCGACAACCGCTGCCAGACCAGCATGCGCAATGTCTGGGCGATTGGCGACCTGACTGGCGAACCGATGCTGGCGCACCGGGCCATGGCCCAGGGCGAGATGGTTGCCGAGCTGATTGCCGGTCAGCATCGCGAGTTCAATCCGACGGCAATTGCCGCGGTGTGCTTTACCGATCCGGAGTTGGTGGTGGTTGGTAAAACGCCGGAAGAGGCCAAGGCCGCCGGGCTGGATTGCCTGGTGTCGAGCTTCCCGTTTGCCGCTAATGGACGGGCCATGACCCTGGAATCGAAAAGCGGTTTCGTGCGGGTGGTGGCGCGGCGTGACAATCATCTGATTGTCGGCTGGCAGGCGGTGGGGGCTGGGGTTTCGGAACTGGCGGCGGCGTTCGGGCAGTCCCTGGAAATGGGCGCCTGCCTGGAGGATATCGCCGGGACCATCCATGCCCACCCGACCTTGGGTGAAGCGGTGCAGGAAGCGGCGCTACGGGCGTTGGGGCATGCGTTGCATCTCTAAACTCCGCTGATCCAGCCCTATTCGAGGAAATGTATAGAGCTGGCCCTGACAACACTGTGGGAGCGGAGCTTGCCCGCGAATCGTGAGAACGCTGCGGAGTATCAGAGACACCGCGTTATCGTTCTTCGCGGGCAAGCTCCGCTCCCACAAAAGCGGGGCCAGCGTCCTCCCACATAAAACGTCAGTCCCGATAATCCGGGGCCACCCGATCCAACAACCGCAACATTGCCGCCCACGCCAGCTGCATGGCATCCGGGTCAGTCAACTGTCCCTCCGCCACCGGCCGCCCCGGGTCGTTGAACTGCCGCTCGGTATGGGCGCACACCGCGTCCGACGGCAACACCAACTCCCCACATGCCTGGGCTGCAATCTGAATCTCGCAGGCCTTTTCCAGGTAATACATGCGGAAAAACGCCTGGGCCACGCTCTCGCCGACCGTCAGCAAACCATGGTTGCGCAGCAGCATCACCGACTTGTCACCCAGGTCGTCGACCAGCCGCGCCTGCTCGTCCATATCCAGCGCCACGCCTTCATAGTCGTGATAAGCCGTGCGCCCGAAGAACTCCATGGAAATCTGGTTCACCGGCAACAGCCCGCACTTGAGCGCCGCCACCGCGCAACCCGCGCGGGTATGGGTGTGCAGTACGCATTGCGCATCCGTGCGTGCGGCATGAATCGCACTGTGAATCACAAACCCGGCCGGATTCACCGGATACGGCGAGTCCTCCACCGCCCGCCCGTCCAGGCCGATCTTCACCAGGCTCGACGCAGTGATCTCCTCGAACATCAGCCCATAAGGGTTGATCAGGAAATGATGGTCAGGCCCCGGCAAGCGCAGGGAGATATGGGTGAAGATCAGGTCGGTCATGCGAAAGTGCGCAATCAACCGATAACAGGCCGCCAGTTGCTCGCGCAATTGACGCTCGATAACCGCCGGCGCGGCAGCCGTGTGCAAAAAATCGTTCAAGCGGATGACTCCCTCAGGCAGGATGGATCGAATCAGGCCGCCGGCACGCCCAAAGGCGCCCGACGGCCCTCAATGCCGATCAATTAAGGCCGAACACCGTCTTGGTGGGAGCAGAGCTTGCTCGCGAAGAGGCCCTTGAGGCCGCTAAAAGCTTCGCGCGGTGCGGCAATCCGACAAGCAGCACTCCCACGGTCACTGTCCTTAACCGATAGACATTGCCCGGCTGCCGCTACTTTACTTGCTTGCCCAGGCATTGAAACGTTCTTCAAGCTCCTCGCCATGGTCGATCCAGAACGCCACGTTCATCGACAATGCGCCCTTGAGGTTCTGCGGTGCCGTTGGCACCCACTTCGCCAGGCTCGGATCCAGCCGCGCGGCGGCCTGGGTATTGGTCGGACCGTAGGGAATCTGCCGCACGTAGTTGACCTGCGCATCGGCCTGGTTGGCAAAGGCAATGAAGCGCTTGGCCTGGTCGATGTGTTTCGAGCCCTTGATGATCGCCCAGTAATCCATGCCATACAGGCTCTGCGGCCAGACCAGGGCCAGATGACTGCCCTGCTGGGCGGCGGCGGCCACGCGACCGCTGTAGGTCGAAGTCATGACCACGTCGCCGGCCATCAGCCACTGCGCCGGTTGGGCGCCCGCCTCCCACCACTGGATATAAGGCTTGAGCTGGTCGAGCTTGGCAAAGGCCCGGTCGATCCCTTTGGGCGTGCTCAATACCGTATACACGTCCTCGGCCTTGACCCCATCGGCCATCAGCGCGAACTCCAGGTTATACACCGCGCGCTTGCGCAACCCGCGCTTGCCGGGAAAGCTCTTCACGTCCCAGAAATCAGCCCAGGAGGTCGGTGCCCGCGCCAGCTTGTCGCTGTCGTAGGCGATGGCGACACTCCACACCAGCGCCGCCGAGCCGCATTCCTGGGCGGCGTCGGGGATCAACTGGTCGGCATGGCCGATCTGCTTCCAGTCGAGGCGCTCATACATGCCTTCGTCACACCCGCGCATCAAATCCGGTCCTTCGATCTGCACCACATCCCAGTCCACGCTGCCGGTGTCGACCATGACCTTGATCTTGGCCATTTCACCGTTGTATTCGCTCTGGATCAGTTTGCTACCGTCCTTGGCGCTGAAAGGCTGGAAGAACGCCGTGTCCTGGGCTTTCTGCCCGGCGCCGCCATAGCCGACCACCACCATGTCCTGGGCCGCCTGGACGCTGCCCATGGCCAGCGTCAGAAGCAAGGGATAAAAACCGTACTTGCGGGTGTTCGATTTCATCGATGAGTCCTCGTGCGGTATCGCCCGGGACCCAAGCCCGCGGCGATCCATTTTCTTGTTGTGTGAGGTACGCCCGGCCATCAGGCGTGATTTGAAGCTAACCCAAGGCAAAGTAAAAAAACAAGTTGATTTTTTACTACAGGTAAATTTTTATGGAACAATAATAACAACCGCCCGTCCTTGAACCCGGGCCGCCTGGAGCCTTGCCATGTCGACGTCGCCACACGCCTTTCGTCATCTGTTCGAACCCCTGCAGATCCGTGGCAAGCGCCTGAAGAACCGCATCATGTCCAGCGGGCACGACACCTCCATGCCCACCGACAACCGGGTCAACGAGCAATTGATCGCCTATCACCGGGCGCGGGCCGAGGGCGGTGTCGGCCTGATCGTGTTGCAGGTGGCGGGAGTGCACGACAGTGCGCGCTACACCGCCCATGTGCTGATGGCCACCGACGATGCCTGTATCGACGGCTATCGGCGGCTGGCCGAGACCTGTCATGCCCACGGCACCCTGGTGCTGTCGCAAATCTTCCATCCGGGCCGGGAAATCATGGAATCCAGCGACGGCCTGCTGGCGGTCGCCTACTCGGCGTCCTGCGTGCCCAACGAACGTTTCCGGGTCATGCCGCGGGCGCTGGACCAGGCGATGATCGACGAGATTGTCGGCGGCTACGCGGCGGCGGCGCGGCGCTTGCACCAGGCCGGGATCGACGGTGTGGAAGTGGTCGCCAGCCACGGTTACCTGCCAGCGCAGTTCATCAACCCACGGCTCAACCGGCGCACCGATGGCTACAACGGCGAGTTGGCGCAGCGCCTGCGTTTCCTCCGCGAAGTGATCGCCGCCGTGCGCGCGGCCACTGACGAGCAGTTCATCATCGGCCTACGGATTTCCGCCGACGAGCGCGATGCCGAAGGCCTGACCGAGGACGAATCCCTGGCCGCCGTGGTGCAACTGCAGGGCGAGCTGGACTATGTGCATATCGTCGCCGGCACCTCGGCGTCCCTTGGCGGCGCGGTGCACATTGTCCCGCCGATGGCCATCGAAGCCGCCTATCTGGCGCAGGAAGCCGGCACGTTCAAGGCCAGGCTGTCGATTCCACTGTTTGTCACCGGTCGGATCAACCAGCCGCAGGAGGCCGAATTGATCCTCTCCCGTGGCCAGGCCGACGTCTGCGGCATGACCCGGGCGCTGATCTGCGACCCGCTGATGCCGAACAAGACCAACAGCGGCCACAGCGAAGATATTCGCGCCTGCATCGCCTGCAACCAGGCCTGTATCGGGCACTTCCACAAAGGTCTGCCGATCAGTTGCATCCAGCATCCGGAAACTGGGCGTGAATTGCAGTACGGGCAGTTGATCGCCACGGCACAGCGCAAGCGCGTGATGATTGCCGGCGGTGGTCCGGCGGGGATGAAGGCGGCGGCCGTGGCGGCGCGGCGCGGGCATGAGGTGACCTTGTACGAAGCCAGTTCGCAGTTGGGCGGCCAGGTGCTGCTGGCGCAGTTGCTGCCCCGCCGTAGTGAGTTCGGCGGCGCCAGCACCAATCTGCAACGGGAAATGGAACTGGCGGGTGTACGGGTGGTGCGCAATACCCGGGTCGACCGGGCCCTGGTCGAACGCGAGAAGCCGGACCTGGTGATTGTCGCCACCGGTGCCGAACCTTACTGGCCGGCCTTCGAGCGCGGTGGTGAGTTGCAGGTGGTGGATGCCTGGCAGGTGCTGCGTGACGAGGTGAAGATCGGCCGTTCGGTGGTGGTGGTCGACTGGCGTTGCGACTGGATCGGGCCAGGGATTGCCGAGCGTCTAGTCCGGGCCGGGCATCAGGTCCGACTGGCCGTCAACGGCACCCATTGCGGCGAAAGCCTGCCGCTGTATGTACGCGATCAACTGGCCGGCGAGCTGCACCGCCTGGGCCTTCCCATCACGCCGTATGCCCGGCTCTATGGGTGTGACGACAGCACCGTGTACCTGCAACATACCGCCAGTGGCGAGCCGATGCTGTTCGAAGAGGTCGACACCCTGGTGCTGTGCCAGGGGCATCAACCGGTCGACACCCTGGGCGACGAGTTGCAGGGGCTGGTGGAGTTCCGCCGGATCGGCGACTGCCTGGCGCCGCGCACGGTGGAGGAAGCGATCTACGAGGGATTGAAGGTCGCCTGGGAGATCTGAGCGCCGTGACGAGCGGGCAGATTACTTAAGATCGAACACGCTCCCTGTGGGAGCAGAGCTTGCTCGCGAAGGGGCCCTTGAGGCCGCCAAAAGCTTCGCGGGCAAGCTCCGCTCCCACAGTTACGGTGTTCGGCCTTCAATGATCGGTATCAGGTCTTGCCCGCTCGCCACATCCGCAGCACTCGCCCAGTGCCTTATACTGCAGCCCTTTCAAGGATTGGAGCAGGCCATGAGCAACGCCCCAACGCCCGCCGGTGACAGCGCCGCCGCGGGCCCGCAGTTTCTCGGTACGCGCATTCGCGGCCTGCGCAAACGGCGTGGCATGACCCTGACCGAACTGGCGACCCAGGCCGAACTCACCGCCGGCTATATCAGCCAGCTGGAGCGCAACCTCGCCTACCCGTCGATCCCGGCCCTGTTCAATATCGCCCGCAGCCTGGGCGTGACCATCCAGTGGTTCTTCGCCAGCGAGGCCATCACCGCGCCCGCAGACAACGGCTATGTGGTGCGCAAGAACAGCCGCCTGAGCGTGCACTACGAAGACGGCATCGTCGACCAACTGCTGACCCCACAACCCAACCGCCAACTGGAAATCCTCCACTCACGCTTCCCGCCGGGCACCTACAGCCAGCAAAGCTACAGCCACGAGGGCGAGGAAGCCGGCTACCTGCTGTCCGGGATCTTCGAGCTGTGGGTCGGCGATCGCCACTTCCAACTGGCCGAGGGCGACAGCTTCAGCTTCTCCAGCCAGGAACCGCACCGCTACGGCAACCCCGGCGAAGTCGATGCCGTGGTCATCTGGGTCATCACTCCGCCAACGTTCTAGGCACTGTCCCCACACCGCCTGCGCCGAACGTTTTCGTCTAGACCCAACCCCGACAAGGTCCCGCCATGAGTACCGAACAAGCCGCCCCGGCGCTGAAGGAAATCTTCAACAGCGAACGCCTGCTGCATATCGCCAACGAAATGCGCGCGGTGTACCCCGATTTCGACAGCGCCGGTTTTATCAGCCGTACCCACCAGGGCCTCGGCGAACTGTCGATCATGCAGCGCCTGGCCCGGGTCAGCGAAAGCCTGCACGCGGTGCTGCCGCTGAGCTACAAGCAGTCCCTCCAGCTACTGCGCCAACTCGCCCCGCGCCTGAACAGCGGTTTTGTCAGCATGTGCCTGCCGCACTATGTGGCGAGCTACGGGGCCAAGGACTTCGAACGGTCGATGGACGCGCTGAAGTACTTCACCGCCTTCGGCTCTTCGGAGTTCGCCATACGGCATTTCCTGCTCAACGATTTCGAACGCACCCTCGCGGTGATGAAAACCTGGTCCCTGGACCCCGACGAACATGTCCGCCGCCTCGCCAGCGAAGGCTCGCGACCGCGTCTGCCGTGGTCCTTCCGGCTGGCGCGGATCCAGGCCGACCCGAGCCTCGCCGCCGGCATACTCGACACCCTCAAGGCTGACGACAGTCTGTATGTACGCAAATCGGTGGCCAACCACCTCAACGACATCACCAAGGAGCATCCCGACTGGGTGCTGGAACTGATCGAAGGCTGGTCACTGGAGGATCCGCGCACCGCCTGGATCGCCCGTCATGCCCTGCGCAGCCTGATCAAACAGGGCAATCCGCGCGCCCTCACGCTGATGGGTGCCGGCGCCAAGGCCCAGGTCGAAGTGCTGGAGTTGATGGTCGAGCCCGCGGTGATCCGCCTCGGCGACAGCGTCACCCTGTCCTTCACCCTGGCCTCTAGCGCAGCCGCCAGCCAGAAGCTGGTGATCGACTACGCTATCGACTACGTGAAGGCCTCGGGCGCCACCTCGAGCAAGGTCTTCAAGCTCAAGACCCTGAACCTGGCCGCCGGCGCCAGTGAAACCCTGAGCCGCCGCCAACACATCCGCGAACTGACCACCCGCAGGCACTACAGCGGTCATCACGCCGTGCATTTGCTGGTCAATGGCGAGCGCCTGGGCAGCAGCGGTTTCGATCTTCTCGAATAAGCCGGCTTGCAGGTGACAGGGGCAATGCAACGCATCAGGTAAACCGCGTTATCGTTCATCGCCGGCAAGCTTGCAGGTGACAGGGGCAATGCAACGCATCAGGTAAACCGCGTTATCGTTCATCGCCGGCAAGCCAGCTCCCACAATGTCTGCGGTCGTGCGCACACTTCGGGGTTGACACAAAACCTGTGGGAGCCGGCTTGCCGGCGATGGCGATCTCAAGGTCGGCAGCTACCGATTGAGCTTCACGCAACCGAATGGTGTTGCAGTAGAATCGCGACCTCATTTTTTCCAGAGCCCCGCCATGACCGCTCTCCAGACTCCGCCCGCCGCCGAGCCCCAGGCCAGCGAACTGATCCTCGGCCTCGAGGACCGCCCCAGCCTGCCGCTCGGCCTCCTCGCGGCGCTGCAGCACCTGCTGGCGATCATCGTCCCCATCGTCACCCCCGGCCTGCTGATCTGCCAGGCCCTGGGCGTCTCGGCCCGGGACACCAACCTGATCGTCTCGATGTCCCTGGTGATCTCCGGCATCGCCACCTTCGTCCAGTGCCGTCGCTTCGGTCCCTTCGGCGCCGGGCTGTTGATCGTCCAGGGCACCAGCTTCAACTTCGTCGGCCCGCTGATTGCCGGCGGCGCGTTGATGGTCAAGCAGGGCACGCCGGTGGAAGCAGTGATGGCGGCGATCTTCGGCGTGGTCATCGCCGGCTCCTTCGTCGAAATGGGCATCTCGCGGATCCTGCCCTTCGTCAAACGCATGATCACCCCGCTGGTGACCGGCATCGTCGTGCTGATGATCGGCCTGACCCTGATCAAGGTCGGCCTGATCAGCATGGGTGGCGGCTTCAGCGCCATGGCCAACGGCACCTTCGCCAATGGCGAGAACCTGCTGCTGTCCGGCGCGGTGCTGGCGATCATCGTGCTCCTCAACCGTATCCCGCTGGTGTGGATACGCAGCTGCGCCATCGTCATCGCCCTGGCGGTCGGCTATGTCCTCGCCGGTTACCTGGGCCGCCTGAACTTCACCGGCATGCACGAGGCCGCGTTGTTCCAGGTCCCCACGCCGCTGCACTTCGGTCTTGGGTTCTCCTGGGCGTTGTTCATTCCGATGCTGGTGATCTACCTGGTGACCTCCCTGGAAGCCATCGGTGACGTCACCGCCACCAGCAAGGTCTCGCGTCAACCGGTGGAAGGTCCGTTGTGGATGCAGAGGATCAAGGGCGGCGTGCTGGTCAACGGCGCCAACTCGTTGCTGGCCGGGCTGTTCAACACTTTTCCCAGCTCGATCTTCGCCCAGAACAACGGGGTGATTCAGCTGACCGGCATCGCCAGCCGGCATATCGGCAAGTGGATCGCCCTGATGCTGGTGCTGCTCGGTCTGTTCCCCTCGGTGGCCGGCGCGATCCAGGCGGTGCCCGAGCCGGTGCTCGGCGGCGCGGCCATGGTGATGTTCGGCGCGGTGGCGGCCTCGGGGATCAATATCCTCGCCAGCATCCACCTCGACCGCCGTGCACTGCTGATCATCGCCGTGTCCCTGGCCCTCGGCCTTGGCATCTCCCAGGTACCGGAATTCCTCGCCCATATGCCGACGGCGCTGCGTAACGTCCTGGAGTCCGGAGTGGCCACCGGCGGCATCTGCGCGCTGCTGCTGAACGGGTTCCTGCCCGAAGTGCAAAAAGCCTGATGAGCGACACCGGCGACGGCCTTGAAAGGCGCTGTCTTGAGCCTTCCAGCAGGAAAAAAACCTGACCGAAATCAGGTGCTTATTAAACTAAAGTTCATGTCCTGCAGAGGGCTTTTGACTCGGAACTGTCACATACCGACCCTTTAATTGTTTCAAGAGTTTGCTGCTCTTATTTCAATTCTGTGACTAGGATCCGAACCCAATGAACAAGCTGTTGAGCCCCTTAGTGGGCGCCGCCCTGGCGAGTGTCACGATCTACGCCCATGCGGACTTCATCGATGACAGTCACGCCGACGTGACCCTCCTTAACCGCTACCTGAACCAGGATGGTCAAGGCGTCAGTGGCAGCACGGCCAAGGCCAAGAGCTATCACGATTGGGGCCAGGGCTTCCAGTTCGACTTCAAGTCCGGCTACACCGAAGGCACCATCGGCCTGGGTCTGGACCTGCAGGCGTTCTACGGCCTGAAGCTCGATTCCGGCGGCGACCTGGACGACAAGACCCATCAGGGTCGCTACCCCGGCAGTATGTTCCCGCTGGACAACGGCAAGTCCGTCGACCAGTTCGGCGTGCTCAGCCCGACCGTCAAGGCGCGCTTCCTCAAGGATGAACTGCGCGTCGGTACCCTGTACCAGAACAACCCGATGCTGGCCAACACCGACGGTCGCCTGTACCGCCAGACCAACACCGGCGCGCAACTGGTGTCCAAGGACCTGGACAACTTCACCTTCACCGTCGGTGATATCACCCAGACCAAGATCCGCAACGAAACCGGCGACACCGGCATGATCACCGCCGGCGGCAGCAAGAAAAGCGATCGTTTCCTCTACGGCGGTGCCGACTACGCGGGTATCCCGGGCACCACCCTGAGCGCCTGGTACTCGAACCTGTCGGATTACTACCAACAGGCTTTCCTCGGAGCCAAGCGGCATGACGCCCTGCCCGTCGGCGCCATCGACAGCGACTTGCGCGCCTACCGCAGCCTGGGCACCGGTGGCAACGCCGATGGCGACAGTCAGTACGCGGCCGCCGGCTACTATGGCAATGGCCTGACCAAGGGCCGGATCAACCAGTCGACCATCAGTCTGATGGAAAGCTACAGCCTGGCCGGCCACACCGTCGGCCTCGGCGTGCAGAAAAACAGCGGCAACAGCGACTTCCCATACCTGGACTCCGGCCTGAACAGCGGCGCTGAACTCCAGGGCCCGGGTTCGGGCGCCGACACCCCGGCACTGACCAACATGCAATTGAACAAATTCCAGCACGCCGGCGAGCGCAGCTGGCTGGCCCAGTACAAATATGACTTCGCCCAATTGGGTGTGGACGGCCTGGTGTTTGCCACCACCTACGTCCATGGCGACCAGATTCGCACGCCAGCCAACCCCGACGCCAATGAATGGGAACGCGATATCTCGCTGGCCTACAACGTCCCCACCGGCGAGCTGAAAGGCCTCGGCGTGCGCTGGCAGAATGCCCATGCGAGTCCGGATATCACCGGCCAGACGATCCAGGACGAAAACCGCTTCTACGTCAGTTATGTGATCCCGCTTTGGTAAGAAACCATGGGGCCGGGAAAACCCTGATGTCGTTCAATCAGGGTCGAACACGGTCCTTGTAGGAGCAGAGCTTGCTCGCGAAGAGACCCTTGAGGCCGCTAAAAGCTTCGCGGGCAAGCTCCGCTCCCACATTAGGTGATGTGGTGTTTTCAATAATCCAGGCTGCTGATCAACCCACTCGTTCACTCAATCCCCAGAACAACCACTGCCCCAGGTTTTGTACTTGTACTCCTTGATCTCGCCGCTCGGGGTCTTGTAGGTCATCTTCGCGTCGACGATGCCGCAGGCATAAGGATCGGAGTCCACGCGGATCACTTCGGCAATGTCTTTTCTGTCCAAGGCAAAGGCTTGGGCACTGAAAAGGAAGACCGCAACGGTCAAACACTTCGTATAGATATTCATGGCAACTGACTCGATATGAGAAATAGGGAATAACCCGCCGCGCTGGGCAGACTGCACCTGCGCAGGCTCTCAATCGACCATTATCTATGGATTAAGGAAATGGCAGCATTCATTAACTAATATTTTATAAATACCCTGACACTTAGCCAATTGAATTCTATCTAGTGCTGGCCATCGCTTTCGCCCACTGGAAAGATGACGAAATATTCATGAAACATGACACGCCCTAACGGACAGCCCTGATCTCACCGAGCAACGGTGGGCCGTATTACACTCAGTTTCAGCAAGCTCCCAATTTATTCTTGATTCTATCCAATGCTTTATTCGGATAGCACTTTGGGCTAGCGGGGTTGGCGGAGGGAGCTCATCGCCTGGTGCAAAATCAAAATTTTCAGTAGTGTATGAAAAATTAATAACGGTCGAAACGCTGATGGAGTTCCTCTTCTTAAAACCAACAGTACTACCCGCCTCCCCCCCACCCTCAGAGTTGGACACCGGCCTTGATCACGCCCTGTTTGAGTGTGTGCCTTAGACGCAAACCCTCAGGTCGCCTACTGTCAGAAATGACAGTTCGGATAGCCGTTCGTCTGAAGACTGGATGGTCGACGCCGGCCTGCCGTGGTTGTTCGGCAATACCCAATGCCAACACGGGTGATCACCGGCAACAGCGAGGCCCGGCAGATCACCGACGAGTACCGCCAGCAACTGCAGTTGATAAAACCCTTGGAGGCCCACCCTGGGAACACCGCCCATGCAAAGAAATGATACTTTTCCAGCACATGGAGACGCAGCGGCACTACACTTTGCGAAAAGAGCCCCAAGCCGCCCCGTCAACCGTAACCAGGAAGTACGCCATGATGCGATGGAGCCGATACAGAAGTGCGGCGCTGGTCACCCTGTTTGTCATTCTCGTCAGCCTCCTGGCATTCCTGCTGCTCAAGGCCTTTTCCCGGGAAACCTCCACCTACTTCGAGTCCCGCGACCTGATCCGCCAGCTCAAGCAACTGGACTCCCGGCTGGACGCCAAGCTGCTCAAGACCCGGATCAGCGACGAATACAATTACAACCTGCTCAGCATCCCCATCGCTGACTCCAGCCGGCGCTGGGACCAACTGGTCGCGCAGAACAGTTCCCTGGACAACTCCGGCATCTGGCAGGCGCGCAAGAAGGCCTACCTGGACGCCACGGCGGAAAAGAACAAGCTGATCGAACAGTTCCAGGCCCACAACACCGCCTTGCGCGATGACCTGGAAACCCTGTCGTCGATCGAAGACGGCATCCAGACCGACCTGGAACCCTTCAGCGTCGAGCACCCGGTGGAAACCCTGAGCGTGCTCTACAGCGCCTCGAAACTGACCTTGAGCGCGCTGGAATATGCGCAACACGTGTCCAACGGCAAAGCCGACAAGATCGAACGGCAGATCCAGCACCTGACGGCGCAAAAAGGCAGCCTGCCAGCGGCGTTGGGCCCGGCCATCGACAAGTTGATCGACCAGGCCAATGTGGTGGTGCGCGAACAACCGCTGGTCAATGACCTGCTCGACCGCATTGGCTTCATCCCGGTCGCCCCGAGCCTGGACGGCATCAACGAACTGTTGAATGAAATCCAGCGGCGCGCGGAGCTGCAGGACCGCCAGTACCTGATTTATCTCAGTGTCTGCGCCGCCCTCATGGCCATGCTGATGTTCTACCTGATCATTCGCCAACTGCGCAGCTATGCGCTGATCAACCAGATGAACAGCGCCTTGCAGTTGTCCAACGAACGCCTCGAACAGCGGGTCGAAGAGCGTACCCGCGAGCTCAAGGAAGCGCAGAGCGAGTTGATGGACACCGCCCGCACGGCCGGCATGGCGGAAATTGCGACCAACGTCTTGCATAACGTCGGCAACGTGCTCAACAGCGTGAACATTTCCGCTGATCTGGTAACCCGCAAGATCCGCTCCAGCAAGGCCCAGGGTCTGACCAAGGCGGTGCAGTTGATCAACGAACACACCGACGACTTCGGGAACTTTGTCAGCCACGACGAAAAAGGCAAGCTGCTGCCCGCCTACCTCAACCAACTGGCGGCGGCCATCGCCACCGAACAGACGGAAATCGTCCAGGAACTGGCACAGCTGAGCAAAAGCGTCGACCACATCAAGGAAATCGTCGCCACCCAGCAATCCTATGCTGGCGCGGCCAAGTTGCTGGAGCCGGTGAACATCACCGACCTGTTCGAAGATGCCCTGCGCATGAACTCGGGGGCCCTGCACCGGCACAAGGTCACGGTGCTCAAGGACTACCAGCCGGTGCCGATCATCCTCGGCGACAAGCACCGCCTGCTGCTGATCCTGATCAACCTGATCAGCAACGCCAAGTACGCGGTGTCCGACCTGACCAACCGCGAACGGGACATCACTCTGGGCGTGCGGGTGGTCGACGGCAAGACCTTGCGCATCAGCGTCAAGGATGAAGGCGAAGGCATTGCGGTGGAAAACATCGGACGGATCTTCACCCACGGCTTCACCACCCGCAAGGACGGCCACGGCTTCGGCCTGCACAGCTGTGCCCTGGCGGCGATCGAGATGGACGGCCGCCTCTATGTACACAGCGACGGGCCGGGCAAGGGCGCGCTGTTCACCCTGGAGATCCCTTTGAAGACCCTTCATATGCAAGAGGAGCAGACTTCGGCGAACGTCTCCCCGGCCTAGGCGTATTCGAATATTCATCATTGAGAGAGAGCCTTCTGCCAGCGCTCGCTTTACACTTGCCTCAGCCCTTTTTCACCCAAAGATCCGTCTCTGATGACTGAAAACTTCGAAGTCCCAAGCCCTCACGAAAAACACGTCGAACACACCACCGAACACGCCCATGCTCGCGGTGACGGCTTTGCCAGCCGGATCGCGGTAATGACCGCGATCATGGCCACCATTGGCGCCATGCTCAGCTATCAGGCCGGCTCCACCGAAAGCGAAGCGGCGATGGACAAGAACAACGCCGCGATCCTCAAGACCGAGGCCGCCAACCAGTGGAACTACTACCAGGCCAAGTCCAGCCGGCAGAACCTTTCCGAGATGGCCAGCCATATTCCGGGCCTGGATGCCGCGCATTACACGGCCGAGGTCGAGCGCTACAAGAAGGAAAAGGAAGTCGTACGGCAGAAAGCCGAGGACCTGGAAGCCAAGAGTCGCGAATGGGATGACAAATCCGAGCAGGTCCTGCACCAGCATCATCGCTGGGCTCAGGCAATGACGGCGATCCAGATTGCCATTTCGCTGGCGGCAATCACCCTGCTGACCCGTAAAGAATGGCTCAAGCGCCTGGCCTACACCGCCGCGGGTGTCAGCGTGGTGCTCGGCGGGCTGGCCGCGTTGCATATTTGAAACGGTAACGCCCGGCGTCGGTCAGCCCGGTACCGACCGGGCTGACTGATGGAGCCGTGTGACCGCAGCTTACGCCTTGGTGCTGATGGTTTCGCCGATCGGCTGACCGCTACCGTTGGAAACGGCTTTCGGCGCGGCTGTGGCCGTGGCGTTGTGATGCAGGTGCTTTTGCACCAGCTTTTGCGCTACGCGGTCGCCATGGCTGGCTTCCTGGGCGGTTTGTGCTGCGGTTTCGTTCGCCTCTTTCAAGGCATCGGTGGCCACGTTGGCGGTGGTCGTGGCGGTGGTCGTGGAAGTTTTCTCCGCAGGGGTCGGGGTCGCCTGGGACTGACCGGCAATACGCACAGAAACAGGGTTTGCAGCCGGAATTGCGCCGATGGACATCGGACTCTCCTTAAATTGGGATCAGCAGACGTGCCCGGTCATGACGTCGACCGGCACACGATTCACTACGACTTACTGTCTCGACCCTTCAAACTGGCCCACCTCCAAAACAACGGGAGGCGAGGGAGAGGTTAATCCCCGGCATGTCCGCGACCTGTTATGGCCAGGTGAAAACTTCGGATTTCGCGGATCTGCGAGGGTTTCGCAGTCGGCTACACACTGGCCTGAACACCGCAAAATTTGTGGGAGCCGGCTTGCCGGCGATGGCGTCCGAATGGGCAGCGCAAGGCTAAAGGGCCTCATCGCTGGCAAGCCAGCTCCTACAAGGGGGGCGCATGGCGATATTGTTGGAGCGAACCGAAAATAGTGGGAGCCGGCTTGCCGGCGATGGCGTCCGAATGGACGGCGCAAGGCTCCAGGGCCTCATCGCTGGCAAGCCAGCTCCTACAAGGTTTGTGTCAGATCTCGCCTTCCACGTCTTCCAGGCTGAAGGTTTCGGTGGTGTCGTTGTAGGAGAAGATCTCGGCGTAACGGCCCCAACTGATCACGCTTTCCAGGGTCTGCTCGACGAAGTCTTCGCTGAGGGAGTCTTCCAGCTCCTGCTCGAAACGCACCCGCGGCGCCCAGTGCCCATTACGCTCCTGCAACACCTGGCGAATCCGCGCCGCCAGGGGCACGGTGCGCAACAGGTGCTCGGCAAACATCACCTTGCGCTCCTGGGTACCGTCCTCGGCGAAACGCTTGCCCGAGTCGGTGAGCTTGATATCGGCCCCGCGCAGTTCGGCAAAACCCAGGTGCTCGAGCATCTCGGCCACCGGAAACAGGTCATCGACCTCCAGCAGCAAACGCTCGGCCACGTTCGGCAAACCGGCATGGCCATGATACGGCTCGGCCGCCAGGGCTTCGATCAGACCGGCCATCAGGTTGGTCGGCACTTCCGGCAGGCGGCTGCCCAGTTGCAACTCGGCCTTGCCAGTGCGCTCATCGGCACTGCGACGGTTGGTCATCAGCGCGTAGATATCGTCGACCATCTTGCGGAAGATCGGGTCCAGGCGGTTGCGCGGGTGGGCGAACGGCACCTTGATCTGCGCCACCACACGCCCGGGGTTGGACGACAGCACCAGGATGCGGTCGCACATTAGCACCGCTTCCTCGATGTTGTGGGTCACGATCAGGATCGACTTGATCGGCAGTTGCCCGCCGCTCCACAGCT
Organism: Pseudomonas sp. GW821-FHT03C07; assembly: GCF_059420925.1. Lineage (NCBI taxonomy): Bacteria > Pseudomonadati > Pseudomonadota > Gammaproteobacteria > Pseudomonadales > Pseudomonadaceae > Pseudomonas > Pseudomonas sp. GW821-FHT03C07. The sequence goes on along the minus strand of NZ_JBWKUQ010000004.1, from coordinate 102,812 downwards.
CCAGCAAGTCGGTGCGCAGGTTTTCCGCGGTGAGTACGTCGAGGGCTGAAAACGGCTCGTCCATCAGCAGCAGGGTCGGGTTGACCACCAGGCCGCGGGCAAAACCCACGCGCTGGCGCATGCCGCCGGAGAGTTCGCGCGGGTAGGCGTTTTCAAAACCGTCGAGGCCGATCAGGTCAATCGCCGCCAACGCCCGCTTACGCGCTTCCTTGGGCTCGACCTGCAAGGCCTGCAGGCCGGCCTCGACGTTTTCCAGCACGGTCAGCCAGGGAAACAGGGCGAAGGTCTGGAACACCATCGCCACGCCCTTGGCCGGCCCGTCCAGGCTTTCGCCGTTGTAGAGCACTTCGCCGGAGGTCGGCTGGATCAGGCCGGCAATGATCCGCAGCAAGGTCGACTTGCCGGAGCCCGAGCGCCCCAGCAGCCCGACCACTTCGCCTTCGTGCAGGTGCAGGTCGACTTCGCTGAGGACCTGACGCTCATCCTTGCCATTGCCAAAGCCCTTGCTCACGTTGGTGAGCGAGTAGATTTCACGGGCGCTGCTGGTGTATTCGATATGACTATTCATAAGAGCGGCTCGGAATTAATTCAGACGAAGTTTGTTTTCGGCGATGGCGTACATCGGCCGCCAGAGCAAACGGTTGAAGGCCACCACGAAAACCGACATGACCACTACGCCCAGGGTGATTTTCGGAAAGTCGCCGGCCGCCGTGGTCTGGGCGATATAAGCCCCCAGGCCATGGGCCGCCACCTTGTCCTGGCCCCAGGAAACAAACTCGGAAACGATACTGGCGTTCCATGCACCACCGGAGGCGGTGATCGCACCGGTCACGTAGTACGGGAAAATCCCCGGCAACATGACCTTGCGCCACCACTGCCAGCCACGGATATGGAAGTTGGCGGCGGCTTCGCGGAAGTCGTTGGGGAAGGCACTGGCCCCGGCAATCACGTTGAACAGGATGTACCACTGGGTACCGAGCACGATCAGCGGGCTCAGCCAGATATCCGGGTTCAGGTTGTAGTGCAGGATCACGATGACGAACACCGGGAACAGCAGGTTCGCCGGAAACGCCGCGAGGAACTGTGCCAACGGCTGAATCTTCTCGGCCAGGTGCGGACGCAGGCCGATCATCACCCCCAACGGCACCCAGATCACCGAAGCCACGGCGATCAGCAAGGTCACCCGGACCAGCGTGATCGCGCCCAGGCCGATCACCTCGCCGACATCGGCGAGGGTCACTTCGCTGCTGACATAGATAAAGATGTGATACAGCGCATAGGCCGCGAGCAAACCGATAAACAAGCCCCAGACCCAGTCGATCACCCGCGAAGTCGATGGGCTCGGGGCACTCACCCGAGACTTGACCCGGGGCAGGCTCAGACGCAGATGACCGATACGCGTAACCGCGCGCGACAGCGGCCGGATCAGGCGCTGGATCACCCGGGTCCGCTGGATCAGGTTCAGCACCCAGGATTCCGGCGCCCCGCCCTGGGCCGCGGTGTCTTCCATGCGGAACTTGTCCGCCCAGGCCACCAGCGGGCGGAACAGGAATTGATCGTAGACCAGGATCACCACCACCATCGCCAGGATCACATAACCCACGGCGGTGAGGTCCCGCTGTTCGATGGCAGTGGCCAGATAGGAACCGATACCCGGCAGGGTGATGGTCTTGTCGCCGACGGTAATTGCCTCCGACGCCACCACGAAGAACCAGCCGCCGGACATGCTCATCATCATGTTCCAGATCAGCCCGGGCATGGCGAACGGCACGTCGAGCTTCCAGAACTTCTGCCAGCCGGACAATTGCAGGCTCTCGGAGACTTCCGTCAGGTCCCGCGGCAGCATGCGCAGCGACTGGTAGAAGCTGAACGTCATGTTCCAGGCCTGGCTGGTGAAGATCGCGAAGATCGCCGCGCACTCGGCGCCCAGCACCCGGCCGGGAAACAGCAGGAGAAAGAAGGTCACAGTGAACGAGATATAGCCCAGCACCGGCACCGACTGGAGGATATCCAGTACCGGCACCAGCAGCTTCTCGGCACGCTTGCTCTTGGCCGCCAGGGTCCCGTAGAGAAAGGTGAAGATCAACGCCGCGACCATCGCCGCGAGCATCCGCAGGGTGGTGCGTATCGCATATTCCGGCAGGTTGGCCGGATCGAGGGAGATCACCTGGGTCTGCAGGGTCGAAATCGGTGCCCAGGTTTCCCGTGCGCCGATCGAGAAAAACAGCAGGAAGCCCACCACCAGCGGCAGCGCGATCAAGTCCCAACGATTGGGCAGCAAGCGCCGGGTACTTGCCGGGATGTAATGGCGTAATACTTTATTCATCGTCAATGATTCCAGCAGCGTTCTGAAATACAGGCCCACGAACTTCAGGGTACAAACGCACGAAGCGGCACGGCGCCGGCAGTCTAAGCACAGCACATTCTGAAGAAGTGGTTGGAAAATCGTCGGGGCAAGGCCACGTACTGAACGCTACAGACTGGATACCGGGGCGACGGCCGCGCACCAGCGGTATCCCTTTGTAAATCCCGCTACGTGGCCCACCGAGAATGGGCAGGGTCCAAGTTCGAATCTCCTGGGGGTGGCGGTTGGAACGTGAGGAAGTGGTTCAGCGCGAGATTATACATTTCAAATTGTTACAGTAATGTAAATTCCCTATAAATTGAGCAGATAGCCTCAGGCATGCGCCCAACGCCGATGCAGGCCTCGCGCCAGGGCATCGAGCATAAAACCCAGCACGCCGATCAACAGCACCATGGCCATCAGTTCCGAATAGGCCAGGCGGCGGGCAGTCTGCTGCGGATCGAGGCCAGCGAGGAAACCCTTGTCGCCCTCGATCAGGGTGCTCTTCAGGCGCTTGGCCAGTTCCTCGGTGTAGCTGGGGAACGGATACGGCTGGAAGTCGATACGCAGGACGCACAGTTCCTCCACCAGCTCGGCACGTGGCTGAGGCAAGTCGATACGCCACTCGTCGAGGGTCCGCGCCGGGTTGTGACCCAGTAGCAGAATCCGCTCGGACGGCAGCAGGGCTTCATCGATGTCATGGGTGATCAACACACCGCCGCCGTGTTGTGCTCGGCGATCACCTTAAGCAGTAGTTGTTGCATGTCGGCGCGGGTCACTTCGTCCAGCGCGCCGAAGGGCTCGTCGAGGAACAATACCCGCGGCTGCCGGGCCTCCAGCACAGGCCCGCTCATGCCGCCGTTTCCCGGGCCTGGCGTTGCAGCTCGGCGCGCAATTGCACCAGGCTCGGAGTCATGATCGGCACGAAGGCCGACTCACGCCAACGGCGGGCGAAACCACTGCCGTGTTCACTCAGGTAGGCCTTTCCGCCGCTGGCCTGTATCACCGTTTTTTACGGTGACAAGATGCAGACTAGCCACCGGTTCTGCCAGGAGCAACAGGGTAGAAGTCTCTAGGAAATTTCACTCAAGGGAAAGCGATCCGTCTTGCAAACCAACCACAAGACAACCCAACCCTCACCGCAACCCATAGGAATAAATCCCGCCGTCATTGCTGTTGTACCAATTGCCCTTGGCCCAGATCACCCGGTCCTGCGCGCCTTGAAAGCCGAGAATGCCCAGGTAACCGTCAACCGCCAGCCGTTGCCAGGAGCGCCCCCAGTCCTTGGAGTAGAACACTCCGTCAGCGGAGATGCGCGCGTCCGACCACCAGTAGAGCCAACGTGGCGGCCGGTGTTCGCTTGTGGTGTTGATCAGCAGGCTGTTCTGCCCCATCCAGAAATTCCCTTCGCGTAACTGGCTGTTCGACGCCAACGGCGAAAACACACTGGGTAACTCACCCGTGGGCTGCCACGCCAGCTTGACGGTATCCAGTTCGGCGACCACGTCTTCGCCGTGCTCGCCCTGGTCGATCAGGCCCATCACGCGCCCGGCGCCGTTCTCCACCAAGGCATCGATAAACAGACCTTCCTCGCGCTGCACCGCCCCGACCTGCCACTGCCCCGCCTTGCGCTGCAACGGTGCCCGGGTGGTGATGTTGATCGCCAGGCTGGCGCTTTCAGCGTCGGGATCGCGCCCCCAGAAGCGTTGCGAAACCCAGATAAACGCCCGTTGTGCATCCAGCTGGGTGACATAGGTCTGGATTTCTCCATAGGTACCGGAGTCACGCCATTGGACAATGTCAGGCCGCTTGCCCTGGGCATACTCGGTCGACACCAACAGCGACTCGGCGGCGACTATCGGGGTGCTGCTCACGCCGCGATCAGCGGAATAAAACACGCCGGTGGAGATGGCCCCCGGCTGGTCTTCACCGCTCTCGTTGTCGGTTCCGCTCGGGGTTCCCCAGGCCCAGACTTCATCCTGTCCATGAAAGTAGGGCTTCAGGTTCCAGGCCAGTTGGTTGGCCTTGGGAAACAGACCTTTGGCCAACCAGCTCCAGTGCTTGCCCTGGTCGTCGCTGCGAAAGACCACGGTCTGGCTGATGTCATCGCTGCTCGCGGTAGCGGCTTCAGGTCGGTTAAGCCCCGTCAGCAGGAAAACACTGGCCCCATCCGGGCTGGCCACCAGACAGGCGGCGTCGCCAACATGGGCCACCATTTGAAACTGGCCTTGAGCGTCCAAACGCGAAATAAAGGAGGTTTCCTTGTCCCGGGGGGAGAGAAAGCCGGAGAAGGCGCCCGCGTCTTCCGGCGCCTGATCCTTATCCTCGACCGGCTTGCCATGAAGCACGGCATCCAGGTCCACCACGTCGGCGGTGGGTTGCAGTTGTTTCGCGTCCCCCTCCAGACGCCCCACCAGCCAAGTGCCCCGCGGGGTCACCACCACGCCGGTGCAGTACTGGGTCATCGCGCGCTGCCGGGTGTCCTGCACGGCACCGATCTGCTGCTTGTCCGGGCTGCTCCCGCCCCACTCCAGCTTGGCGCTGGCAATCATCCACATGTACCAAAGCCCGGCGCCGACAAACAACACGACAAACAGCTTGGTGAACAACTTTGATCGAGGCATGAGGGGATCCGAATCCATGGAAAAGGCTGAGAAGCTTTTCGCATTTCTTTCGCCGGGAGTAAATTTTTATTGCTCGTGAACAGCAGACTCCCGTCGAAAAATTGTCAGCGCTGTGACGCCGGTTCCATTCATTCCCCCTTACAAACAGCCCACGCCCTTCAGCGTCGCTTCCATTGCCTGGTCCAGCGGTGTATGCGGCTCCGTCCCCAATACGCTCAACAGATGGGCATTGTTCATGCGCACCGGCTTACGCCACAGGTAGCGCATCTCCAGCATCTCGCGAAAGGTGGTCACAAACGGTGAGACCAATACCACCAGCCACCAGGGAAAACGCCGCAGTTTCGCCTGGCCGCCCGTGCGTTCGACCACGCGGTTGATCGCGGCCGCCATCTGAGTGCCGTCGGCGTCCCAATGTCCAGCCATATGAAAGGTCGCGAAAGGCGCCAAGGTCTCCCGCTGCGCCAACAATTCGACCATGGTCCGCGCCACATCCGGCAGATAGGCCCACTGATGACCGACACCCGGATCACCCGGCAGATTGATCACTTTCACCGCCCGCCCCGGTTTGATCATCCCCATGGAAAGCCAGCTGCTGCCGGCCCGCGGCCCGAAAAAATCGCCCGACCGCAGCACAATCGTCCGAACACCGTCCTGCGCCGCGTCCTGCAAGTGCCGCTCAAGCTCGACGCGAATACGCCCCTTGCGCGTCACCGGACGCTGCGCCGCCTGTTCGTCCAACGCGGCAAAGGCATCCGGGCCGTAGTTGTAGACCGTACCCGGCAACACAACGGTAGCGCCGGCAATACGCGCCGCCGCAATCGTATTGTCGATCATCGGCAGCACCTGCTCGGCCCAATGCCGATAACCCGGTGGGTTGACCGCATGCACGATCACGCTACAACCCTGCGCCGCCCGCACCACGTCGGCACGGTTGAGGGCATCACCACGTAACCACTGGATGCCGTCGCGCTGTTCAGCCGCCGTCGCCAAGCCACGCTTGAGCGCCTGCACCTGCCAGCCGCCATCGCGCAGTTGCCGCGCCACTTCGCCACCGATGCCGCCGCCGGCGCCCAATACCAAAACCTTGTTGCTCAGTGCTGCCATGTCGATTCTCCAGGAAGGTAACGATGGGCAGAGTCTGGCCCTGCCCTTCCAGGAAATAAATTGCATAGCACAAGCTATCCGCCATACATTTATGCATGGACAAAACCATGAGTTGGGAACTGTACCGAACCTTGCTTGCCGTACTGACGGAGGGCTCGCTCTCGGGCGCCGCACGGGCGCTGGGAATTGCCCAGCCCACCGTGGGCCGGCATATCGCCGCGCTGGAAGCGTCGTTCAAGCAACCGCTGTTCACCCGTTCGCAAACCGGTTTGCTGCCCACCGAAACCGCCCTGGCGTTGCGCGGCTATGCCGAAGCCATGCAGCACACCGCCGCCGCGCTGGAACGCGCCGCCACCGGCCAGGGCCAGGCGGTGAACGGCACGGTGCGGATATCCGCCAGTGAAGTCATCGCTGTCGAGGTCCTGCCGCCCACGTTGGCGTTACTGCGCCAGGAGCATCCGCAACTCAAAATCGAGCTGCTGGCCACCGACAAGGTGCATGACCTGCTGCAACGGGAGGCCGACATTGCGGTGCGCATGACCGTACCGAAACAGGATCAACTGATCGCCCGACGTGTCGGCCAAGTGGAACTGGGGCTTTACGCACACACGGATTACTTGCAACGACACGGCACGCCCAGCGCAATGGCCGACTTGTCGCGCCATGCGCTGATCGGCTTCGATGCCACCACCCCCTTCATCCGCGCCGCCAGCAAACAGCTGCCCAACTGGAACCGTGATGCCTTCACGCTGCGCACCGACAGCACCCTGGCGCAACTGGCGATGATCCGCGCCGGCTGTGGCATCGGCATCTGCCAGCGGGCGCTGGCGATCCGCACGCCAGCACTGTTGCGGCTGCTGCCGGAGCCGTTCACGTTCCAGCTGGAAACCTGGGTGACCATGCACGAGGACCTGCGCACCAGCCCCCGTTGCAGGGCGACCTTCGATGCGCTGGTGGAGTGTTTGCTGGCTCACACTCGCCTTGCCCCCACACCCTAGTCCCGCGAATCTGTTTGGCGTCATGGCACAAAGAATGGATAGACTCCGCCGGCACCATGGGCAAAAGCACCCTGGTCTGCCAAAGGAGTAGGTAACGTCATGGAACTATCAAAACAACACAAGGTGCGGCTCAGGCGGATATCTGTCGGACTGCTGACGGCATGGCTGGCGGCCGGTATCAACTACAGCTTCGCCGAGGAGAAGGGAGTCAAGGGAATGCAGAGTATCCAGTTTCAAAAAGTCATTGACCTCAGCCACGTCATTACCCCGTCCATACCATTGTGGCCGCACGATCCTCCCGTCGCCTTCAATGTAGTGGCCTCACAGGAAAAAGACGGTTACTACTTGCGCAGTTTCAGCATGGGGGAACACAGCGCAACCCATATGAATGCCCCCAACAGCTTTCATCCCGACGGCATCGGGATTGATGCCTACAAGCCGGAGTCGCTGGTACGGCCGGCCGTGGTGATCGATGTCCGGGCGCAAGCAAAGGCCAATCCCGACTATGTGATCAGTCCTCAAGACATCAAGAACTGGGAACACGATCATGGTCGCATCGCCCAGGGTTCCGTGGTGCTCTTCCATACCGGGTGGCAAGCCCTGTGGAACGACTCCAAGCGCTTTTTCAATGAAGATGACAAAGGCGGCCTTCACTTCCCCGGAGTCGGCGCCGCCACGGCAAAACTGCTGGTCGAGGAGCGCCAGGTCGCGGGGGTAGGTATCGACACCCACGGGGCCGATCCAGGCCAGGACACGGTATTTGCCACCAACAGCCTGGTTTTGGCGAAAAGTGGAATCATCCTCGAGTGCCTGACCAATCTGGACCAGTTGCCCGCCAAAGGTACAACGCTGGTCATTGGTATCCTGAGGCTCAAAGACGGATCCGGCTCCCCCGCGTCCGTGCTGGCGTTTGTGCCCTGATCTGGTTTTGACGAGAGATTATTCGGCTACCGGGGCACGGGTATGGAACTGCTTCCGGTAGTCCGCCGAACGGCGTAGCACTTCGCAAAAGCCCAGGAAGCTCGCCGGCTTGGTCAAAATATCATTGGCCCCAGCGCCCCTGAAACGCTCTATTTCGTTCGAAAAGGCACTCGCGGTAAAAGCCACGATGTAACACCTGTCGCCCAGTGGCAGCCCACGTATGCTGCGAATGGCCTCCAGGCCGTCCATACCCGGCATGTTGATATCCATCAGGATGACATCTGGAGTCGATGTCATGCACAGCTCGAGCGCCTCGAGACCGTCTGACGCCAGATCGGGCGTATAACCCAACGTCTGCAGCATGGCCATGGCCACCTTCTGATTCAACGGATGGTTCTCAACCAGCAGGATATCCAGCGGGTAATGTCGGGCAAACGACGAATCGAAAACCACCACTGGACGATCGACTGCAAAGGCTATTTCCGAGTCAGAGAAAGGTTCGTTCGCCAGCGAAAAGGAAAACGTCGAGCCGACACCCAACTGACTACTGAAGGACAAGACCCCACCCTGGGCTTCGATCAGGTTCTTGCAGATGGACAGACCGAGCCCGCTCCCGGTAAAGCGCTGATTGGTCGATCCTTCAAACTGAGTAAAGGGCTTGAACAGACTGCCTTGCCGCTCCAGCGGAATGCCGATACCGGTATCACGGACCGAAAAGCAGAGTCGGGATTGAGCGCTATCGTCGCCAAAGGTTACGGTCAGCGACACCTCCCCTGTTTCAGTGAACTTGATCGCATTGCCCAGCAAGTTGATCAATACCTGACGCAGGCGATCAGCGTCGGTTTTAACCAGTAAGGGCACATTCGGCTGCACCGTGACGTCAAGCGTAATGGGTTTGTCCTGAATATTTTGCCGAACCATTTCAACGCTGGAAGCAATCAACGTACGCAACTCGAACACACGAGGCCTCAGGTCCAGTTTTCCTGACTCGATCTTGGCGAGATCAAGAATATCGTCAATCAGCGACAACAGGGTCTTGCCACTGCTATGAATAGTGGTCAGCAGGTCACTTTGCTCTGGATTCAAGGACGTCGCGGCCAGCAGATCGGTCGCGCCGATGACGCCGTACATGGGTGTCCGAATTTCATGGCTCATCGTGGCCAAAAATTGGCTTTTCATGCGATCCGCCTCTTCAGCGGCGCTTTTTGCCTGTTTCAACACCTGCTCGTTGACTTGCAGTTGCCGAAGATGAGTTCGCAGGCGTATGGCATCGATGACAATCAAAAGGCTGAAGGCGAGAAAGACCAGAATGGCAAGCACGATATGCTGCAGGGAATCTTGATTGAGTTGCCGGTAATAGTCCGCCAGCGTAATTTCTGCACCGGCCACATAAACGGTGCCATCCTGTGACGTCAAGGGAACAAAGACCGCACGGAAATCACCCCAGTGGTCCGTGTAGTCGATCCAGCTCGGCGTGCTCCGCTCGAAGCTATCAAGCAAGGCCTGGCTGGCATCCGGATAGGGGTCGAAAAAGCGTACGAAGGTGTTCTCCTGGACTTCCTTGGCCGAGGCACTGGAACTCACAAGGATGGCGTCCCCACCCCGCTTCACCACGGTATAAACGAACGCCGTCCCCATGGACTCGTTAAACCTGGAAAGTTTGCGAATCGTACTTAAGTCTTCTGCCTCGGACTTCGAATTCCTGTCGACCAAATGATCATGATATCGATCCCCCAGAATAGCCGAAGCGCCCAAGGCGGCATGCAGAAGTTTGTCATTGATACTCTGCGTCAGGATAGCTTGGGCCTGAGCGTGAAGATAATAAATATAACCACTGACCCCAACAATATAGAGAAATAATAAAATCCCTATATTACGTCTGACTTTGAACATGCGTCACGGCCTCCATTGCCATCAACATCAAGTCGCTGAAATCTCGCTCCATGCATTGCTTACTCAGAATAAGTCAAGCATGGGCGAAATACAACGTTTGAGGATTGACTGCCCCCAAGGGCAGCCCCAACGAAGTCATGCAAAGTGAAAGCACGGATTATCTGCACTATACCGCCACTTGTTCGAGCATTACTCAGGGCGACCCTCCATCAGGCCGTTTGATAAAGCTCGACCGTGACATGCACCCGCTCTTCGTGAATGGCCAATTGTGCCTTGAAGTCGTCAGGCGTGGCCGTTAATTGCGTCACCAGGCTTATTATTGTAGTACCCACCACCGAAGCTCTTGGCGACCATCATGATGGCGGTCAGGATCATGGCGCTCCGGGTGTTGGACTCCGCCAGGGGATTTCCATCGTTGATGGATTCTCGAATAGCAGTTCTGATGAGTAGCATTGAGTGAAGACATTGGGCTACAGTCCTGATGACACGCTCAAAATATACTATACCCCAGTATAGATAACACAGAATGAGACAATTTAATGCCGCATACCATCAAGGATAAAAAGCGCCTGCTGACCCGCGTCAGGCGTATCAAGGGCCAGGCCGAAGCGCTGGAAAACGCTTTGAATATGGAGGTCGAGTGCACCGCCGTGCTGCAACAGATCGCGGCGATCCGCGGGGCGATCAACGGTTTGATGGCCGAGGTGCTGGAAGGTCATATCCGCGAGCATCTGGGCGCGGACGATGTCACGCCAGCCCAGCGTCGCGAGGATGTGGATGACGTGGTGTCGGCGCTGCGCTCGTATTTGAAGTGACTTCGACGGCCCTGGTGAGGGCCGCCTGGAGCGCGCCGCGGGGAAAGGACCGGCACGCCCAGGGTGACGCGCGGGTGCTGGCTGGCTTACAGCAAAGGGCAAAGCCCGAAGAGCCTAGGCATTGCTTCGGCCATCAAACTCAAACCAGAAACTGGCCCCGCGACTTTCAAATCGACCATGCATGAGTGCGCTCAGCAGATCATCATTGAAATGCTTGTGATAGGCACTGCCAAACAGCAGTTTTGTCCGCGGGTTATCAATCATCAGCGCCAGCAGAAGGTACTGTTCCGTCCAGTAGATCTGATGATCGATCAGCCATGTCGTCGGAAGACCGAAGGGCAGAAAAACATCATGCACATGGACAAATATCTTCTTGGTGATTTTCGGCAGCAGACGCAGGTAAATATGCAGGCAATCGCTACCGGTTTTTACCGTGTGGGTGGAATCGATAAACAGGATATCGCCATCTTCCAGCGTGGCATTCAGCATTTCGACGGTCAGATCCTGAGCACGCAACGTTTGCAGCTCAAGCGCCCCTTCGTTGCCCAGGGCCGTGATGAACGGCCTTGGAAAGGGTTCAATGCAATGCAGTGTCCCCGTCCCGTTCTTGCGCAGGGCCTCCACGGCAATCAGCGATGAGAAGCCGCTGCCGATTTCAACAATGCTCTTGGGGCGGATACGCCTGATATAGGCGTAATACGCCACCGCATCACTGCAAGTAAACTGGCCGTTTTTCCAAAAGTAGGAAGTGCAGGTTTCCTTATCACCGACTTCCGTGGGCGTAAAATCGATCGCATACGGAATAAGCTCGCTGAGCTCCGCCCGCAGCCGTTCCGGGTCGAACAGGCCGCAATTCAAATAAGGCGGCTCTGACTCAGTGTATTCGTAGGAACTGGCTATCTCGGAAAGCGATGGCGTGCTGGCGTAAAAATTGGCAGGGGTGACATTAAGGCCATGCGCTTGCAGTCGCGCCCTGTCCTGTGGGTCCGCCCAAAGCAGCTTTTGCATCACCGGCAATGCCGCATTGAACTCTTTATCCGTGACACGTTCCATCTTCTAGAATTCCCGTTCCACACTATGTTGAGCAGAGCACTACTGGGTACGGGCAAAGCATAACGCATGAGCCGCGCCCTCTCCTACTCGGCGCGGCAAGGTAAATCCGCTCAAGCCAACCCGGTGCGGCGACTCGAGAAAAACTTTATTTAACCAGACGCTTTTCCTTGGACGGTCGGTAGCCGAAATACGAGCTGTAGCATTTGCTGAAATGGCTCGGCGATACAAAACCACAGGCCACCAGCACATCGACCTGGGACAACTCGGTGTGCTGCAGCAGCCGACGCGCCTCGGTGATACGCAATTCCATGTAATAGCGTTGCGGCGTGGTGCCCAGTTGCTCCTTGAACAAACGTTCGAGCTGTCGCCGGGAACGGCCGGCGTAGGCGGCCAGTTGCTCCAGTTCAAGCGGTTCTTCGAGGTTGGTATCCATCAACTTGACCACTTCCCGTAGTGGCGCGCTCACACAGACATTTTCAGCCGGTTTGATGCGCCGGTAGCGCGACTCCTCGAAAGCCAGGATGTCCTCGATACCCTCGACCAGGGCTTTATCGTGCAAACCCTTGATCCAGTCCAACGCCATATGGAAAGCCCCCGAGGGGCTGGACGCGGTGAGCCGGTCCCGATCGATGACATAGGCCTCACTGGTGACCTGCGTCGCCTTGGAGATTTCCGCCAGGGCCGGACGATGTTCGGGGTGAATCGCACAACGGTAGCCATCCAGCAAGCCCGCGCACCCCAGGAACCAGGCGCCATTCCACAAGCCGGCCAGACTGACACCCTGATCTGACGCGGCCCTCAGCAGGCTGCTGAGCTCATCATCGACCTTCAGTTCTGTCCGGTAGCCGCCGCAAATGACCAGCAGGTCCAGGTTCTGAATGGCGGAAATATCGATACGGGCATCGGGTCGAATGACCAGGCCCAGATCGCTGATGACCTCCCCGTCATCCAGGCCGAAGGTTCGCGAAGAGAACAACCCGGGCCGCAGCAGATTCGCCGTGACCAGCGTATCCAGTGCCTGGGTAAACGCCGGCAGGGAAAAATGCTCGAGCAGCAGAAAGCCTGTCCGGGTCATTTGTCCAGGCTGGCCGGGGCTTTCATTCAGATAGCGGAGGTTTTTCCCCTTCATCCCTCCACTGAATTGGCGTCGTTCGATCAAGGTTTGAATCACTCGATTGCGTTAACCAACAGTTGTTTGGTGGATTGATCAGGGGCAACACCTGGCCGCTACACGCTGGAAGCATCACCGACTTGTTGCTCCAGCGCCATGGCAAATTTGCCCAAGCCCACCGACCAATCCGAATAGTCATTCTCATGCATGAAGATGAAAATGTCTTGCGGGCGAACCTGTGCCTGAGCAGCGAGGTTGTGCGCAATTTTTTGGTAGAGCGCGCGCTTCATCGCGTCACTGCGACCTCTGCGCATCGTAATTTCAATCACGATCAGATGGTCTGAACGCGCAATGCCATTAAAACTACGGCTGTAAAAAAACTGTTGCGGATCATAATCCACAACCAGGTTGAACAGCTCATCCTGGGGCATACCAATGCTCTCTACCAGCGCTTGGTGTATGCCATCGACGATGTGTTGACGTTGCTGCTGGCTGGTGCCGCTGATGACCGATGTTCTAACGAAGGGCATGGGATATTTTCTCAATTGATTCAGGAGATACGCCTATCCTCCTGGCGACCCTTGAACGGCAGCCAGACGGGCAGGAACCGACTGATTCTGCAAAACCGGAACGGGCCTGGAAATCGATTTATGCGCTCTTTCAATTTGAGTTAAAGTCACTTTATGAAACGTCGCCTCCCACCACTGAATGCACTCCGCTCTTTCGAGGCTGCCGCCCGACTGGGAAAAATGACGTCCGCCGCCGAAGAGCTGTCTGTCACACCCGGAGCCGTGAGTCGCCAGGTACGCCAGTTAGAGCTGAGCCTTGGAGTGGAACTGTTCGAGGGTGCCAAAAACAAACCGCGGCTCACCGCCGCCGGGAAAGAGCTGCTGCCCGATTTGACCGCCGCGCTGGATCAGATCGAGGCCGCCGTCGGCAGAATCAGTGATACCGCGACGGGTATTCTGGACGTGTCCTGCTTCAGCACGTTTACGCTCAAATGGTTGATTCCCCGTCTTTTCGACTTCAATGCGAAGTACCCTGAGATCAAGATTCGCTTGAGCTCCTCAGCCCAGGCCAGCGATCCGGGCCGAGACCGCTATGACGTGATGATCAGTGCTGAGCAAGGGGTTGCTGACGGTCAGGAAAATACCCTGCTGCTGTTTCCTGAACGATTGGGCGTCGTGCTGTCACCCACGCTAGCCGCGCGTATTCAACTAACCGAGTTGAACGCCATTTTCCGGCACCCGCTACTGCACACAAAAACTCGCCCGGACGCCTGGACCAGTTGGAGTGATGCAATCGGCTATCCGGCGGTCGTGCCGGGCGGAGTGGAGTTCGAACACTATTATTTTACCCTGGAGGCGGCGATTTCCGGCCTGGGCATTTGCGTCGCCCCCTGGCACCTGGTGGCCGACGACATTCGTCTTGGCCGTTTACTCGCGCCATTCGGCTTTCACCAAAGCCGCTACACCTATATTGCCAAGCGCAGCCCGGAGCAGAGCAAGAAACTCGACCTGTTCTGCACATGGCTGCTGCGGCAGGCCGAACAGAGCCACTTGCCGAGCGTTTTCCAAGACCCACCACCAGAGTCGCCATGCCGCTCAGCACCGTGAGCGCAGCGCAAGCCGAGCACGCTCATGCAGCGCGCAGCCACGGCCTCCGAGCGCCTCAACGAAATCCATTGCCCCGTCGTTGATCCACTATACCGAGGCGATCACAGACGGCTGCGTGGCCGAGTCCTTGTGTCGCTGCAGCACGGTCCGTATAGCGTTGCCAAGGCGCTGGGCGCCGATGGCGATCTCATTCAGAGCGGGGGCCGCGTAGCACAACCTGAGATGGTTTGATGCGCCTCCATCGGGCAAGAATGCCCCACCACCACGTATTGATACGCCCTCGGCGGCAGCGGCGGCCTCAACCTCATGTGCCTGGATGGGCTTTGGCAGATACGCCCAAAGGTAGAGCCCGCCTTGCGGCGTGACACAGCGCAGCTCCGGACAATGAACGGCGAGTGCGCTAATCAGAGTGTCACGGCGCGCCTGAAGCGCCGCACGAAATGGCGGCAGGTGACGGGCGTAAGCGCCGCTTTGAAAGAAATCAGCCAGAACGGCCTGGGCCAAGGTCGGTGTCGAGAGGTCGAGGCTGGCCTTGGCCGATGACAGAAGTTCCAGGGCGGCCAGAGGGGCGACCAGCCAGCCAAGCCGCAAAGCCGCACTGACGGTCTTGGAAACGCTGCCCTGATGAATCACGATTCCGGCGGTGTCGAGGCTCTTCAGGGTCGGCAGTGTTTCGCCAAAGGCAATATCGCCGTAGACATGGCTCTCCACAATCGGTGTGCGCAAGCGGGTGCAGATGTCCAGGATACGGTGGCGGCGCTCCAAGCTCATCAACCGGCCCGTTGGGCATTGGAAGGAGGGGATCAGATAAACAAACTTGGGGCGCTGGCGAATCAGAACATCCTCCAGGGCCGCGGGGTCAATCCCCTCGCGATCCATGGCGACCCCCACCACTTCGGCGCCAACGGCTCGAAACGCCTGAAAGGCGCCGGGCCAAGAGGGACTTTCGCTGACCACTATGTCGCCTGGCGAGAGCAAGGCGCGGGCGATGACATTGAGGCCCTGCAGGGCACCACCGGTGACGAGAATCTCGTGGGCGGTGGCCTTCACTCCATTCGCGCGCAAGATGCCGATTAACGCCTCGCGCAGAGGCGCCAACCCGAGGATGGGTGCCGTCTTGGTCAAGACTTCCGGGGCTTGCACGACTCTGCTCGTGCAAACCGCGAGGGCGGCGCTCGGTATAAGGCTGGGGTGCAACCAGCCGTCGCCGAGCGAGATGAAGTCGGAGCCTGTGGCTACGCGGACTTCTCGACCCAAGCGGGCGAACCGTGAGGCGAGCTGCGGCCAGGCAATGGCATCGGCGGATGCTCGATCGGGATCGTCGGTAATCACCACAGTGCCGCGCCCGACATAGCCGCGCACCAAGCCCATGGCCATCAACTCCTGGTAGGCGCTTGTGACGGTGGTGCGGCTGACGCCCAGATACTCGGCGCAAAAACGCTCGGACGGCAGTCGAACCCCGACGGCGATGCGCCCCGCCCGGATCGCGTCCGAGAGGGCGACAGTCAACTGCATATAGATCGGCTGAGTGGCCGTCGGATCGGGCTGAAAACCAAAGTCAACCAGGGCTGTGGGTATCGCCATAAGGTGTTTTTAACCAGTCCAATTTTAAAATGGATATTAACAAACTCAATAATTGCACATAAATTTCAAGTCCTGAATTAAAAATGGCCTTTTCCAGGATCACCTCCATGCGCACTCCCCTATTCCAGATTGATGCCTTCACCGCTCGCCGATTTGCCGGTAATCCCGCTGCGGTAATGCCTATGGATCACTTCCCGGACGACGCAACGCTGCAGGCCATTGCCGCCGAAAACAACCTGGCCGAGACTGCCTTTCTGGTCGCCGACGGGCGTGACTATCGCCTGCGTTGGTTCACACCCACCACCGAAGTACCGCTTTGCGGCCACGCCACCCTGGCCAGCGCAGCGGTGGTCATGGAGCGCTTGGAACCCGGGCGCCGCAAGGTGGTCTTTCACTCGGCAAGCGGCCCCCTGACGGTGGAGCGAACAGACACGGGATACGTCATGGATTTTCCGGCCCGGCCCTCCGAGCCGGTGCCAGCGCCGCCCGGATTGGCCGAAGCGTTGGGCATTGTTCCTGTCGAGGTTTTCGCCGATGCCTTCAACTACCTGGCATTGCTGGAGAGTGCCCAGCTCGTGCGTGAGCTGGCCCCCGACATCGCAGCAATCGCCCGGATGAACCGAGGTGGAGTGATCGTAACCGCGCCTGGGGACAGCACTTACGACTTCGTCAGCCGCTATTTCGCCCCCGCCAAGGGCATCCCGGAAGATCCCGTAACCGGAGGCGCGCACTGCATGCTGACGCCTTATTGGGCCAAACGACTGGGCAAGACCGCGTTTCGCGCCTTCCAGGCCTCGCGGCGCGGTGGCGAGATCATTTGCCGCTTGGTCGGCGATCGCGTCCAACTGGAAGGTACGTGTGTCTTCTACCTGGAGGGCGAAGTGGAGATTTGAGAATCTCTCCACTCGGAGCACCACAACCATGACGCCCGCAACTTTGCACCGAGCCCATGCAATGGCTTCCAGCTGCTCATGGGCGCCAATTTAGAAAGATGACTTCCATGCTTAAGATTTTCGGAAAATCCTCGTCCATCAATGTGCGCAAGGTACTCTGGCTGTGTGCCGAAATGGAATTGAGCTATGAACACGAACAATGGGGCGCGGGCTTCAGGTCCACTGAAGCGCCGGAGTTTCTGGCACTGAATCCCAACGCCATGGTCCCTGTGATCCAGGATGGAACATCCACTTTGTGGGAGTCCAATACCATCTGCCGGTATCTTGCCAGCCAGCATGGCCGAAATGACCTTCTGCCGACAGCGCCCAAGGACCGAGCGCGCGTCGAGCAATGGATGGACTGGCAGGCCACGGAGCTGAACAACGCGTGGCGCTATGCCTTTATGGCCCTGGTCCGCCAGAGCCCCGCACATGCCGATCCGCAGGCTCTTACGGCAAGCATTGCCAACTGGAACCGGCACATGCAGATACTCGACACGCAGCTCGCAAAAACCGGCGCCTATGCGACGGGATCGAGCTTCACGCTTGCCGACGTGGTGCTGGGACTGTCCGCGAATCGGTGGTACATGACGCCGATGGAACGTACCGAGCTGCCTGCGGTACAGGCTTACTTTGAACGCCTGAGCCAACGCCCGGGATTCTTGCTGCATGGGCGCAATGGCATGCCGTGATATTTGTTCATCCGCATGCATGCGCCCAACACCCCGCCCTGATCCCACGGGAGAGCGGAAGACTTAAGCGTCGTCCGCCCGCAGCACCCGCAATACCCAGCACGTCATTCATTTAACGAGCGTCGTAGGCCTGCAGCACCGACTCCGCCGCCTGGAAGTCCGGGGTCATGCTGCGATCGGTGTCCATGAAGGCCACCTTCTTGCGCAGTGCCTCGTAGAGTCCCGCCGTTTTGGGAGCAAGGGTGAAGCTTTTGCCGCTGTTCTTTCTCAGGTCAATGGCCTGGGCATCGTGCACCAACACCACACTCAACAGTTCATAGCTGTTGTCGATCTGCTGTTGAAGGCGCTCTACCACCATCGGCGCGTTGGTCGCGATATCTTCGATATCCCCCGCCACCGGGAAGTAATCCAGTGACACCGGCATTGCCAGGATCTTGTTCTGCATGGCCAACTGCGCCGCCGGTTTTTCCATGGCGCCGAAGGCATGGACGGTCTTGTCAGTGCCCAGAAAACGGCTCAAGCCAGTGATACTCGGGTTGTTCAGCTTGATGATCTGCTGCACATTGGCCAATGAGTTATGGGCCAGTGCCAGGCTCAACTGCTCAAAGGCCAGCACCCAGGGCAGCGGTTCGAAGTTGGCACTGGGTAGCACCGCGCCTTTGACGCCATTGCTGTCGACATAACCGTAGGCTTCCTGGGCACGTTGGCTCGGCGCGTTGACGTCCAGGGCGATGCCGGGGTTGTCATCGGAGCTGTTGAGTTGAATCGTCAACTGCTCAGTGGCGAGCTGATAACTGCGCTGCAACTCGGCCAACAAATAGACCCCGGAACGGAAGCTGAGCGGATCCTGCAATGGGCGCTGGTCATCGTGTTCCCACAGGCTCGACCCTTGCAGCAAGCCGCGCAGTTGCGCGCCCATTTCCCGGACCTCGGGGTATGGCCTGAGCGCCAGGGTATTCTCCAGAAACGGCGAGACATTACCGTTGAGTCCCTGCAGGCTCAAGGTGAAGGTCAGGGTGTTGATCGGCAACAGATGCCCGAGTTCATTGAGCGCCAGTGCCGCGTCGGCAGCGGAGTAGGCGTTGGAACTCAGAATCGACAGGGCATCCTTGGCATACGGCACGATGGCCTTGGTACCACTGCGTTCCAGTGCCTGCCGGGCCGGGATTTTCTTGCCCAGATAGAACACCTCACCCTCGCCCAACATTGCCAGGCCGACGTGGCTGAGCACGGTGATATCGCCCTCGCCAACTGAACCATGGGCCGGGATATAGGGGGTAATCCCCTTGTTCAGAAATGCCACATACGCATCAATGATCGACGGTGCCACCCCGGCGCTGCCGGTCAGCAAGTTATTGAGTCGGGCCACCATCGCGGCCCGTACCACCCGCGGTGTCAGCGGCTCACCCGTGCCTCCGGAATGGGCATGCAACAGGCCGATGTTGAACTGGCGCGAGGCGTCGATAACGTCCTGGCTCAAGCGCCCGTGGATGTCGACCATCGAGCGATCCTTGTTCAGACCGACGCCAACGGTCAGGCCGTAGATTTTCTGGCCGTGTTGGGCGGCTTCGATCAACACCTGATGGCCCTGCTCGACCCGTTTCAACGCGGCCGGCGCCACGCTTACCGGTTCACCGTCAGCCACTTGGGCGATGATTCGGGGCGTGATGGAATAGCCATCCAGTACAGTGGCCAGGGTGAACGGGCTGAATCCCACACTGACAACAGAAACGAACACTAATGCAAGCCTGTTTAGCATGATGAACCTTTGATGTAATAAAAGGATGGGGGCTGATCTGAAAGCAGGTCAGTGACATGAGATTGCAAGCAGTGCCGCGGGTCGAGCGCAGGGGTTACTCGGGAGGGGCCGGCGTGGGGTTGCGGGCCATGGAGCACAAGGTCAGCAGGGCGACGACGCTGGCGATCATCACGTACCAAGCCGGTGTAAAACGGCTGTCGGTGTTATCTGACAGCCAGGTCAGGATGGCCGGTGCGAAGCCACCGAAGACCGTCACTGCCAAGTTGTAG
Organism: Pseudomonas sp. GW821-FHT03C07; assembly: GCF_059420925.1. Classification (NCBI taxonomy): domain Bacteria; kingdom Pseudomonadati; phylum Pseudomonadota; class Gammaproteobacteria; order Pseudomonadales; family Pseudomonadaceae; genus Pseudomonas; species Pseudomonas sp. GW821-FHT03C07. Next base: position 83,097 of record NZ_JBWKUQ010000004.1, on the reverse strand, counting down.
GACACCGACATGCCACTGGCGCGAACCTCAGTGGGAAACAGGTCCGCCAGGGCCTTGGGCGCAACGCCGACGAAGAGTGAAATCAGAATGCAGAACAGCGTCTGCACCAGAATCAACATCGCCGTGGTGTGGACGCTGTCCAGCAATACCAGCAGCGGATAGCTGCCGGCCAGCAACAACCCCGCACCGCTCGCCAGAATGCGATAAGTCCCGACGCGATCGGACCAGGTGCCCGCGGTAACGCACGCCAGCACCATGGCGCCGTTGCCAATCAGCGCCGCCAGAAACGCTTGATGGCTTTCAAAGTGCATCACCCGCTGCACGTAGATCGGCATATAGATGATCAACGAGTAGACACTGATCGCCCACAACACCGACAAACCGGTGCCTTGAATCAACGCGCGCTGCTGGGTTTTGAACAGTTGCAACAACGGTGCGAGCGGCGTGCTCGGTTGCTGTTCGCGGCGTGCCTGCTCGGCGGCGAACACCGGGGTTTCGTGCAATGTGCGGCGCATCCACAGGCCAATCGGCGCGATGGACAAACCGATGATGAACGGAATGCGCCAGCCCCAATCGCCGACCTGCTCCGCGGTCAACGTGAGCGTCACCGCCGTTGCAACCAACGCCCCGAGCACATTGGAAATGCCCATGCTCGCTTGCAGCCAGGAGGCGTATTGGCCCTTCTTCTGCGGCGGTGCATGCTCGATCAGAAACGCCGCCGCGCCACCCACTTCACCGCCGGCGGAAAAACCTTGCAGCACCCTGCCACACAAGATCAACAACGGCGCACCGATACCGATGGCACTGTACGGCGGGGCGAAGGCGATGATCGCCGTGCCCGCCGCCATGCTCAGGATCGTCAGCATCAGCGCCGCCTTGCGCCCGACGCGATCGCCGTAGGCGCCGATCACCAGCGCGCCGATGGGGCGAATCACAAAGCCGATGCCAAAGGCCAGGAACGCTTCGAACAGCTGTGCTCCGGCGTCATGTTGCTGGAAAAAGTTCTGCGCGATGTACACCGCAAAAAAGGCGTACACCGAGAAGTCGTACCACTCCAGCGCGTTACCGATGGACGCAGCGGCAATCGCCTTGCGTCCGCTGTATTTTACCGGCGTCGCGACATCGCTTGCCGACGTGGCGTGACTCATCACCGGCGCTATCATGTTTTTATTATGCATGCTCGTCGCCTACCGATTAATGGGTTGCCAACTGGATGTAGGGCAAAGACTTTCGCGCGACTTCGTCCAGCGATTCCGGGTAACCGGCATCGGCATAACGCATCACACCGACACTGGTGTCATTGGTAATCACCAGTTGCAAACGCTGTGCCGCCGCCTCGCTGCCATCGGCGATCACCGTGACCCCCGAGCTGGTCATGTAACCGCTATAGCCGCCGCCGCCAGAATGAATCGCGACCAGGTCGGCCATGGAGGCGCAGTTCATCAGGGCGTTGAGCAACGGCCAGTCGGCGATGGCGTCGGAGCCGTCCTTCATGTTCTCGGTCATGATGTTGGGATGCGCCATGGCACCGGCGTCCAGGTGATCGCGGGTGAAGGCGATCGGGCCTTTCAAGCGGCCATCGGCGACCATCCGGTTGACCTCCAGAGCCAACTCGGTGCGCTCGCCGTGACCGAGCCAGGCGATACGCGCCGGCAAGCCTTCAAAGGGCACATATTGGCGGGCAAGATGAATCCAGTTACTGACGATCTTGTTGTCGGCAAAATGCTCCAGCAAGTAGTCGTCGATCAGCCGAATGTCGTCGCTGTCGTTGGATAAGGCGATCCAGCGGAATGGCCCGATGGCCCGGCAAAACAGTGGTCGCAGGTACGCCTCGGTGAAAATCGGAATCTCGAAGGCGCGGGCCACACCTCCCTGGTGGGCGTGGGTACGAATCAGGTTACCGTTGTCGAACACCACGGCCCCCTGATCCTTGAAACCGAGCATGGCTTCGACGTGCTGCACGATAGACAAACGACTGGCGGTCATCAGGCCATTGATATCGTTTTCACGCTGCTGTTTGACCTGCTCCAGGCTGTAACCGGCGGGAACATAGCCATACACCAGGTCGTGGGCGGCGGTCTGGTCGGTGACGATATCGGGGATAATTCCACGAGCCAGAATGGCCGGGTAGACCTCGGCCGCATTGCCCAGCAAGCCGACGGAAATCGCCAGGCGCTGTTGTTGTGCCTCGGAGATCATCGCCAGTGCAGTGTCCAGGTCCGCGGCCTGGTGTTGCAGGAAGCCGATCTTCAGGCGCTTGTCGAGGCTCTTCTGATTGACCTCAACCGTCAGGATCGCCGCGTTGCACAGGGTCCCGGCCAGAGGCTGGGCGCCCCCCATACCGCCCAACCCGGCGGTGAGGATAAAACGGCCGGTCAGATCACCGTCAAAGTGACGCTCGGCGATGCGCGAAAAAATTTCGTAGGTGCCCTGGATCACGCCCTGGGAGCCAATGTACTGCCAGGCCCCGGCGGTCAGTCCCCCCCAGCAGATCAAGTTGTCCTTTTCCCATTGGTAGAAGTTTTCCGCCTGGGCCCACTGGCCGACCATGTTGCAGTTGGCCATGATCACCAGCGGTGCATTGACGTGGGTTTGCAGCACACCGATGGGCTTGCCCGACTGCACCATCAGCGTCTGGTCTTCGCCCATGGTCATCAGCGCCTGGACGATGGCGGCGTGGGACGGCCAGTCACGGGCAGCCCTGCCGAGGGCGGCATAGACCACCAGCTCATCCGGGTTTTCGCCCACGGCCAGGACGTTTTCCAACAAGCGCAGCAGCGCTTCCTGGCGCCAGCCGCGACAGCGTAGCGTCGTGCCGCCGGTTACGGTGAAGGACTTTTTCATGCGCCCGCTCCCAGGTCCAGGTAGCTGAACAATTCGATGCCCAGGGTTTTCTCGACCGCGGGGTAAACGGCCGGGTCGATGACCGAGGAAGACAACGGAATCTGCCGGTGATGCAGGTGGAAGATCACCACTTCCATGCCCGGCTTGAGCTGTCCGGCACTGATGGGGTTACCCTGCATGTCGAGGGTGGTGATCACGTCCGGGTAGGTCGCCAGACGCTGGCCCTGATGGTCATCGACGGCCATGTGTTCATTCATCACATGCACCCGGCAACGACCCGGCCCCTCACCGATATCCACCACCCCGACATCAAAGGCTTCGTCGGTGTAGCGCAGCGTATTGGCCATGACTTGGCCGCTGCCAAGGATGTGACCGCCGGTATGGCTGCAAATGGCGTCGATCACCGCGCAGGAGCCCTTGGAACTGGCCGCAATGATGGTTTCGCCCAGTGACAAGGCCTGGCTGATCCCTCCAAGTGCGGCGTGCTGGCGTACATACGCAGCAGGTATCGGATTGCGGCAACTGGCAATGAAACCACCGGACATATCGGAAGCTTTACGCAGAATCGGTGAGACTTTGGCCGTAGCGCCCTTCACCACCAATTCGATGTAGGCGTTGTTCTCGCGGTTGCCACCAACGGCGGCCTGGATCATCGCTTGAGTGCTCGACGCCAACCCCAGAGAGCCCATGTCGCCAGTGGGATGGGCGCGCAAATCGCCGACGGCATCGATGACCTTGGTGCCAAGAATCGCTGCTGGCAGCCAACCATTGAGCGTGCTCGACATCCCGTTCTGACCCACAATCAGCCCGTAGATCGGCGCGCCCAACTCCTCCTGGACCAGTTGCACAGCCTTGACGTAATCGACGCCGAGCATCTGCCAGTCAGTCAGGCCGCCGGGGGCCCCGATGGCGGCGGCAGTGGCGATCCAAGCGTCGTCGGCGACCTCATCCAGGCTGACCAACTCAGGTCGGCCGATGGTGACGGCCAGACGGCCCAACTCCAGACCATGCTCAACCCAACCGCCGCCACCACAGGCGAAGACTGACCCGCCTTTTACTGCGGCCTCTACATCCTTCAGCGTCAACACACGCCCCATGTCCATCTCCCCTTGCGGTCTATCTGAATTATTCGTCGCGCAGATCGCCGAGGACCGTGGGTCCGGGGAACTGCGCTGCTTGAATTCGATACTAGGGGGCGTTGAACTCGGCTGTCGTATTACTTTTTATTGTCTGCGCATAACAGAATGTTAAGGACTTTTCCTATCCCTACAGCAGGCAGGCAAGGCATTTCAGGTCAGCGCGCCTTCAGCGATTCCAGGGTCACGATAAATCTCTGGGCCAGTCGCGACAGCGGCTCGTACATCCCGTGCACGATGCTGATCGGGGTGTTGGCCTTTGGCTCCACGGGCCGGAAAACCACGTTGGTCCAGACCGGCCCCAGTGCGGTGATTTCGTCCAGCAGAGCAATCCCCGCGCCCGCCTGTACCAGTGCGCAGGCGACGTGGATTTGCTGCACTTCCACCGCCGGGCGCAGCACGATGTTGCGGTCGGCCAGCAGTTTTCTCACCAGTCGCCCGATAGGGATATCGCTGCCATAACCGATAAAGGGTTGCTCGATCAGGTCTTCCAACTGGATCACCGCTTTGGCCGTCAATGGATGGCCGCTGGGTAGCGCCGCCACCAGGCGGTTTTCGTAGAGTTCGCGGGACTGCACATTGGGATGCCCTTCATGAAGAAAAGCGATGCCCAACTCCACCTGCTGGGTGATCACTGCCTGCAAGAGCACATCGGGAATCATGGTGTGCAGGATCACCCGCGCTTCTGGCAGCTCACGGTGAAACTTGGCGATCGCCGCCGGGATCAGGCTCAGCCCCAGGCTCGGGCTGCAGGCAATACGCAGGTGGCCCATGCGGTTCTGGATAAGGTCTTCGGCGACTTCATTGACCCGTTGCACACCCTGGTACACCGAGTTGACTTCAGCGAACAGAATGCGCGCCTCAGGGGTCGGGTACAGACGGCCCTTGATCCGTTCAAACAGGGTCAGACCCAGGCGTTGCTCCGTGTACGAGAGCAAACGCGAGACCGCCGGTTGCGAGACATGCAACAGCTTGGTGGCACCGCTGATGGAGCCCGTCAGCATGATTGCCCGGAACACTTCGATCTGCTTCAGATTCACGTTCGGCCTTCCTTCAAAAGACATAACACAGTGTTATGCACGAGCAATAAACAAGCATAAGACATGATGGAAAAACCCAACTTACACTGGCTCCAACATCGCGACAAGCGATCGAAGAGCGCCTGTCGTTGCCAGCTTTACCGGGGCACGAACGGGTAACTGAACAAGGGGTTTGAGCATCATGGGCGATTACGAAACGCTGGATCTGCTGGTCCTGGGCAACCTGGTCGACTCGGACCGGATCGTCGAAAACGGTTGGCTGGCCATACGCGGCGGCAAGCTGGTAACCCGCGGAACTGGTCTGCCACCCGCGGCTCGGGAGGTCATCGACGCCCGAGGGAAATGGGTGTTGCCGGGGGTCATCGACGGCCAGGTACACTCCGGCAGTCAGGCCCACCAGGAAGGGCTCGGTTGGGCGTCACGGGCCGCGGCGGCCGGCGGCATTACCGTGATGGTCGACATGCCCTACGACGACCCGGAACCCATCGCGTGTCGAGCCTTGCTCGAACGCAAAATTGCCGAAGTGGAACGCGACTGTCATATCGATGTAGCGCTGTTCGGTACCCTCAATACAACCCATGGATTTGAGGCAGCTGCCGGATTGATCGAGGGCGGTGTCTGTGCCCTCAAGTTCTCGACCTTCGAGGCCAGTCCGGGACGCTTTCCACGGGTAGAAGAAGACGATCTGAAGAGCGCTTTCGAGCTGATCGAACCGAGCGGGCTGGCCTGCGCGGTCCACAATCAGATGCAGGAACTGACCCGCAAGAATATTCAGGCGTTGCAGATCGCCAACGACACCGGGTGGGACGCCTTTCTGCGCGCGCATACCCCGTTGATCGAGGACCTCGCCACCGCTCAGATCTACGAGCTCGGAGCCCAGACCGGCGCCCGCGCGCACGCCGTGCATGTCTCTACGGCGCGTGGTTTTGAACTGCACCGCATGTATCAACAGTGCGGCCACCCGGTCAGCATCGAGACCTGCGTGCAGTACCTGATGCTCAACCACGAAGAACACACCCGTCGCTTCGGTGCCAGGACCAAACATTACCCGCCGATCCGCCCCAAGGCCGAGTCGGAAAAACTCTGGGCGCATATCGCCGAAGGCAACTGCACCTTTGTCTCATCCGACCATGTGAGCTGGGGACTGGAACGCAAGGCTGACGCCAACGTGTTCAAGAACGCATCCGGCGGCCCGGGGCTGGAGACGCTGTTGCCGGCCTTGTGGACCGGTTGCGAGCAACACGGCCTGTCGCCCATGACGGTCGCGCAACTGCTGTGCCGAAACCCGGCCCGGCACTTTTTGCTGGACGATCGCAAGGGTTCGTTCGAGCCCGGCAAGGATGCCGACTTCGTCATCCTCAACCCGCAAAAGTACCGCTATGACCCGAGTAGCAGCCTGTCCGCCGTCACCTGGAGCGCCTTCGAGGGCATGGAGTTCAACGTGCGCGTAGAGGCCACTTACTGCCGGGGCCTGGCCGTGTACGAGCAGCACAAGATTGTCAATCAAGCCGGCCAGGGACGCTTCCTGCGACCGCGTGCCAACACCACCGAGGGTAGGAAATGAACCTGAATGAGCTGATCAACTCCGAGCGTCTGTGGGCGCGGGTCAACCGCTTGGCCGAGTTCACCCGGGACGACATGCCGTGGACCCGTCGCGCCTTCAGCCCATTGTTCATCGAAGCGCGGCAATGGCTGAGCACACAAATGCAAGAGGCCGGCCTGAGCGTGAGCATCGACGCCGGCGGCAACCTGATCGGACGCCGCGAAGGCAAACAACCCCTGCCGACGCTGGTCACCGGTTCCCATTGCGACACCGTGGTCAGTGGCGGACGCTTCGACGGCATTATCGGCGTGCTGGCAGGCATTGAGATCGCCCAGCGCTTTCAGGAATCAGGCATTGAATTGGAGCATCCGCTGGAGGTCATCGACTTCCTCTCGGAAGAACCCAGCGACTACGGCATTTCCTGCGTCGGCAGTCGCGCGTTCTCCGGCGAACTGGACGCCGGTATGCTGGCAGCGAAAAACCAGTTGGGCGAAACACTGGCCGAAGGTATGCGCCGCATCGGCGCCCGGCCGGAACTGCTGGACCGGCCGCTGCGACGCGCGGGTGAAACGGCGGCGTTTGTCGAGTTGCACATTGAACAGGGACCGGTGCTGGAGCGGGCGCAGTTGCCCATTGGCGTGGTGACGCACATCGTCGGCATCCGCCGGGCGCTGATCACCGTGCTCGGCCAACCCGACCATGCCGGCACAACGCCCATGGACATTCGCCGGGATGCACTGGTGGGAGCGGCGCATGTGATCGATCGGGTGCAGCGTACGGCAGCCGGGCAAAGTGGTAATCCGCATTATGTGGTCGCTACCATCGGCCGCCTGGCGATGACACCGAACGTGCCCAACGCGGTGCCTGGCCGGGTTGAAGTGATGCTGGAAGTACGCAGCGACAGTCAGCAGGTACTGGATACCTTCCCCGAGGACATCATGAGCCAGTGCGCAGAGCGCTTGACCGAGCTGCGACTGGAAGCGACGTTGGAACACGTCAGCCGCGCCCGACCTACACACTGTTCGGAAACCGTGATGCGAGCCATTACCCAGGCCGCGGATGGCCTGGACCTGGCCAATCGGCGCCTGCCGAGCGGCGCCGGGCACGACGCGGTGTATGTCGCGCCGACCGGGCCGGTAGGGATGGTGTTTATTCCTTGCCTGAATGGCCGCAGCCATTGCCCGGAAGAATCCATTGACGAGGGGCAATTGGCCCGGGGCGCGGCGGTGCTGGCGCAGAGCTTGATCAATCTGGACAAGGAACTGGCCTGAGCTCAGGCGAACACGGCCAGGTGCGTCTGCCCGCAAGGACAGGCGCCCTCCTCAGTGCCCTGGGTCAAGCGCAGTCAGAGCACGTAGCTGGCGGCTTGTCCGAGCTGATTGTCCTGCGTTCCAGAGATCAGGTGCAGTGGAATGTGCTGTTGAGCATCACTGGATGGAATGTCGAAGCCACACACAATCTGCAGGTGTAGCTCACTCAGTCCGGTCGACTCTTCTTCTTTTGCCTTGGCCATTCTCGCGTGGTTCGCTGCGATTTCATTGAGAGTTGACACGGTACATCTCCCGGTGACTGACCAAGCGTATCGCTGGAGTCCTGAAGCGTTGATTTGATTGCCGCCGCGTCAGAATTACGTCGTTCCGGGGCCGCTACGACCGGCCTTTGCAAACCGCAAGCCAAGCATCCTCGTGTATTCCGCGCCAGGTTTTAATAGGCGACGAATGGTGTCGCGGCGCTCCCCATGAGCGGCGCAAGGTGCCTGTGTCACTCGCTCCTGATTCGGTATGGCGAGTTAGTGACGGGCCATTTTTTGACACTCGCAGCAAGCACTTAAAGCGCAAGAAATGCCTTCTAACGTGCAAAAGCGTCAAAAAACAGATGACCCAAAAATGACACACCTACATTTTGTCAACCCCCCGCAATTCAAATTTTATGACCGTTTATCGCTTTCTTTACAGCATCTGCAATGCCTCAACCACAGGCAGAGCCGCTGTCTGACGGCACTTGATGGCAGATCGCCTAACTCCCGACCATTTTTCAACATGAGGAACACGTCAGTTTGCTGACATGCTTTGTCCACACTGGGCTATACCGTGGAAAGAAGGATGTGGAGAGCCTGCGAAGCGCCTACTGCTGCAGATAAGCGCTTACAAGATTTTATGAGATTGGCTGTGCCACGGCTGGCGGCTCATATTCCGCATTGACCTCCAAGGGGGTGAATTCGATGAAGATGTATTTGAGCAACGTTGACAAAGACGCCTGGGTCGCGCGCCTTGCAGTCCGCTCTGTTGGCTTGGCGCCCTGCTCCTCGCCGGCTGAGAAGGCCAAGAAGGGTCTGGCGCTGAGGGTTCAGGGCGACTGGCTCAAGGCGCTGGCACTAGGAGAGCTGTCAATGTGGTGCGCATCATCGAAGCTGCGGTGCACCGCGGATGGATCATTCAACGCTGATAAGTTAATTAATAATTATATTTTCATTGCCTTTTATTGCTCGACAGATAAGCGTTTTGGACGCTCAATTCAATGAGGTCTAATGATGATATTCGAACCCAGCAGTAGCCGCTCCATACTCCAGCGAAGAAGCAGCACCAGTAACGCTATTCAGGCCGGTCTCGATTTTGTTGCTGTGATCGGTATCGCATGGTATTTGATCGATTATCATATCGGCGTTATAACGCAGGCGTATGTCATCATGCTCCTGTTGCTGCTTGGGGCGTTGGCCGTCGTGTACGACCATTATGCTATTTACCGAAGCAATGTGGGATTTACCGTCAAAGCATTTAAGCTTTTAAAGGCGTGGCTTGCCGCTTTTGGTTTTCTCGTTGTCATGGCCTTTCTGACCAAACAAAGTGAACAGTACTCGCGCTTATTGGTTGCGCAGTTATTTATTGTTGGATATTTCGCCCAGTTGCTTTTGCACCTGGCGACACTCGAAGTGCAGAAGAAACTCTTGACCCACCCGAATCAATTGGAAGCTGCTCTTATTATTGGCTCGGGGGAGCTGGCTAACTTCCTTCACCAGAAAATAAGCAATAATCCCTGGCTGGGTGAACGGGTGGTCGGTTGTGTGTTGATTGAGGCGGGCGATGATCGGAGGAAGGAGGGCTCAGAAAGCACGCAACGTTTGTCGATACTGGGTAATATCTCCGACCTTGATAAGTTAATCGTGCGACACTCCATTCATACCGTATATTTCGTTACACCTCTGGATGGCTCGGAGATCATTAAGGATGTTTACTTAAAGCTGCTTGATAAGCACATTGCTATTAATTGGGTGCCTGACATTTTCTCACTGCGCTTGATCAATCACAGCGTTCGTGAAATTGCCGGTATTCCCGTGCTGACTTTGTCTGAAACTCCGCTGATGGGGATGCGTCTGTTTCTGAAGAATGTTGAGGACAAAGTCTTGGCTTTTCTCATCTTGCTTCTGGCGACTCCGTTGCTGGTGGCTATCGCGATTGCCATCAAGGTCGATAGCCCTGGACCGGTGTTCTTTCGACAGGAGCGCATGGGCTGGAGTGGAGTTTTTCGTATCTGGAAGTTCAGAAGCATGATCATCCATCAGCTGGAAGACGGCATCGTCAAGCAGGCAGAAAAGAATGATCCGCGCATGACCAGGGTTGGAGCCTTTATTCGGCGAACCAGCCTGGATGAGCTACCACAGTTGTTCAACGTTTTGATGGGGGAAATGTCCCTGGTGGGGCCTCGCCCGCATGCTATTCAGCATGATGCGCAGTACTCGCCTGGCATCGCAGATTATTTTGCACGTCACAATATCAAGCCAGGCATCACAGGCCTGGCTCAGGTGCGTGGCTTTCGCGGTGAAACAAGAGATATAGAGCAGATGATTCAGCGTGTTGAGTCTGACATTGAGTACATCAACAACTGGTCGCTCTGGCTCGATTTCGTCATTCTTCTGCGAACGCTGTTTGCCTTCACCGGCAAGCGAGCCTATTAGCCAGTCTTGTAAGCAACCCATAAACCACACATGGCAAAAAAACCGATGCGGGCATTTAGTACGAGATCGTTGGGGAACAGCTCCACGGCAGCAAGGCTTCGAAGTCTTCTACCGAAGTAGCTTGTGGCAGGCATTCAAGTACGTGGCGCCGCCACGTATAAAGCTCTTGGCCGTTGGCTGTCGAATACCGCCACCTTGATATACAGTTCGACCAAGGCTGCGAGGCCGTCAATGGATTTCTGGAAGGCTACGGGCTTGGGGGTAGAGACAGACTTTTTCGACTTTAGCGTCGAGACGCATCATGACGGGCTGGCGCCAGAGAGAGAGGGGAGCACAGCATCGGGGATCAATTGCCGGTTTTGAATGTGGGGCTCATGGCGCGGTTACGATCGAGAGGAGCTTCAGTGGGCCAAGAACTGAAGCAGTTGGCTATTTTTGCAGCGGCTCCCTTGCAAAACGTCTACCTCGCATCTTTAATACTTCTAGAGGCGAGGATATTACTGAGTATTTCCCCGCTGAATGAGCCTTCCACATCAAAATTGGAAGTATTGCTTGAATTTACCAATTGATATTTTTCTGGCTTAACCAAAAGGCAAGTTAAAAAGAGTGCCGGAAATGAAAGCGTATTTAGCGGTACCGATCCGAAAACTCATATCTCCCTCAATACGATTTGAGCTAAGAAAAACTGCGGCCTGGCTGCGAGACATACTTGGGCGAGCCTGTTTCTGGCGCTGGGAAATTGTCAGATTCAAGCTGCGGAAAGACAGTCCTTACGACATCCTCTATGTGGGAAGGAGAGCACAGCGGGAGATGGCCAAGGTTCTCATGGGGGTGGAGTCTCCTGTGGCCGACAGCACATCGGAATCGGATAAATCGAACCGTACGGTTCTGGTCAGTGAAATGCCAACCTTGGGCGCGTTGTATGTGCCTCACTTTCTGAGTGCTATCGTGCCGCTGGGTCGCTCCATTGACGATATCACGGCGGGCTACGATAGTAAGTTACGTCGAAATATACGCAAGAACCAGTCGCGCTACCGAATGAAGCAGGCGCTGACGGATGACGAAATTGAAAGAGCCGACAGGGAAATGCTTCAACCCTATGCCATCGCAAGGCATGGCACTGCCGCCTCGCAAATTGCCACACATGAAGTTTTAAGGATAGCAAAGACTGTTGGCCGGCTTGATCTAATACTGTTGGAAGACGACATTGTTGCATGCCAACTTGCGTGCGTAATTACTCGGTCCGGAAAACGCTACTGGAGCATGATACGTGCTGGCTATCCCGAGGCGGTTTTTTCAGATACCAAAAGGCTGAATGAAGTCAACTCGATCACTACATTTATGGAGCTTGAGTGGGCAATAAACAATGGCTTTGACTATTATGACATCGGTACTTGCCTGGCCCGCCCAGACGACGGACTTCTCGAATGGAAAAGAAGACGTGGCGGTGATGTTGATACGCTGGGTAACCACGCTTATATGTTTGTCCGACTACCCAAGGTGGGTGCCGCGCAACTACTTTGGAATACACCGTTATTTGCTGTCGAGGGAAAAAAACTGACACTTCATCTTGGCTTGCCGAACGGGCAAACCGATGAGGAAGTGGCGACTCGCTATATTAACATGGGGTTTGGCGGGCTATACAAAATTTATCTCTACTGTGCCAAGAACCCAAGCGAACTTCTTCTCGACAGGTTACGTAGTCGTTATGCTCATTTGAAGTCCCCGCCCATTGTGGAGAGGATTATATCTACCTGAGCAGCTTTCTGATGTTAAAAAATGCAGTTTAGGCGCTTGCGCCGTTAACTGTTTTTTTGTAGAGGCGAATGAGAGTGAACATGATATGTCGGAATTACGGGTGTTAACGAGCAGCAACCGGACAAAATGGAGCCTTGCTGCATACCAGCATATTGTAAGAGCGCGGGTTATGCGAAAACCGGCGGAAACCCCGCAAAGTGCAGCGGTGAAAACCTGGAATATTGCGCCTGGCGAAACATCAATTTCTCCGCCGGCTTTTTTCCTGCCCAATCAACTCGAACGGGTGACAGGGTGGGAGGAAGAACGCTTTTTTCCTTACGAACACCCCCGTCGTACAATGGAAGGAATAGGCAGCGTTGATCATGGTCCAACACGGGGCCACCTGCTTAAAGATGTCTGGCTGATAGATGGGACACTCTACAAGGGCAACGCAAAATCCTGCTTATCTCCTAGATCTGGTTGGCTTCCAAAAATCTCCGTGGAAACCGAGATGGAGCGCGGGGCGATTTACTGTACAGCAGGTGGAAACAAATGGTTTGGCTCCTGGCTGATGGAAGACTGTGCAACTTACCCATTAGCATGCGACGAAGGCGTTCCGGTGACGACCGCGCCATCCACCAGGTTTCCTCTATTTCCCCAGGTTCCCGAATATGAGGACTGGCTTGGCATAACACCGGTTCGTTTACGCAATGCGTTTTTTCGTGAGCTCGTGATATTCGATGATCTAAGTCAAAATCGAAACAGGCATTTACGCTTTCGCGCGATGGGTGAAAAATTACTGTCACACGTAAGGTACAGCTCTCACCCCGGAGTTTTCATTCTGCGAGGCGGCAGCGGTGAATCGCGACTGTTACACAATGAAATGGAACTCGCTGAACGTCTGCATAACCGCAGAGGTTTTCGCATTCTCGACCCTTCGAAAACCGATGTTCCGAGCATCGTAGCGACCTGCGCTGGAGCAAAAACCGTGGTGGGGATCGAGGGGAGTCATCTCGTACATGGTGTTAATGTACTTCAGCCGGGGGGCTCACTGCTGGCTCTGCAGCCCCCGAATCGTTTCATCTGTTATTACAAGTATCTAACGGATCGCGATCATCAGAATTTTGGCTTTGTGGTGGGAACGCCAGAGGGCAATGGCTTTACAATCGACCCCGATGAGGTTGAGCGCACTCTAGACCTATTCCCTTCATGAAGACTTGATCTGAACCACGCTCCTCGTGTCAAGGTCGAGCCCCCCATTCCGAGTGATCAAACGCCAATTGGGATATCGGCAACGCGCCTTGGGTCAAATTTCAATTTGAGTGCTGCGCTGAAGCCCTCCACCGCAGAGGTCGCCGTCGCGTCGTGCATCTTCACAGCATCAGGTAGCGCGTGCTGCATTTGGTCTTTGAGACCGCCCTGTTGCGGGCGATGCTCAAGCCTGAAGCTATTTCATGCGGATAGAGTCCGCTTGATTGATGCCTGACCTATTTTTTGCGACGTTATTTTGACGCAATTACACGCGCCTTCTATTTATATTTATCGTAATGACGCACTATTGACGCGGTTGCGATGTGCCTACTATGCTCAATTTAACTTGATAAGGAATCCTTCGTCCGACAAAAGCATACTCCTCTGCTCAGGGAGGCGATGTTATGCACCTGACACTTTTTATTAAATCCGCTTTTTTATTAATGTTCCTGAATGGTGCGACTGTTTCTAGTGCTCAGGCGGCCAGTTTGGTCTATAAATCTAGTTGCATGAGCAACGCTGGCGATAATTTAGGGCCTCAACTAGGCATGCTGATCAAAGAGCGCCCGGGTGGTGCGCTGTTTATTCTTAGAAACAGCATTGACGTGCCTTTGTCTCTTCCAGGTGGCAACACCATTGGCTTTCACACCGACTTCTCCGGTGATTCTGACACGCAGAGCATTGCTACCAAGGGTGTGTTTAACAATGGGGTCAACGCTCTCGGCGAGTGGGTCAGCTTCCTTGGGCCGTGCGCCAACGCATCTTCATTTAACAGTTTAATGGCGGCGCTTGCCAATGGCCAGTTCGGGGTTGGTCGGCATGTCCAGGGTAGAGGTCCGGCTGGGACAGCCAATTCTTATATCAATCGACGGAGTGCGGTATCGCTTCCTGCGGCAGCATGGTTATTTTTTTCCGCGTTGTTTGGATTTATCGTGTTTGCCAATCGACGTAAGGTGTAGGTAGTGCTTTCGTACAATGCCTCCCCATGGTCGGATCGCTGTAACCGAATCAGTTCTGCAACAGATGCACGCGCAGCATCGCCATCAACGGAGAGGCCGGACGAGCCGCCTTCACCCTTCGGGCAATGTAGCTCGATCAAAGTGATCAACCCCTTCCATCGCACCACCTGATCCATCTCGATCAGGAACAATTCCTTACGCGGTTACTTGCGCTTGCCGGCGTACTCGGCGTCGGCGAAGGTCATTCATCTGCTTCATGGGAAACTCGTGCAACGGGATCGGCGTATTTCACCAGAAACGGTAAGTCTTTTTCAGGGTTTCCTTAATGTAGGCGCCTCTCTGCAGATCAGCGTACGCAACAAGAACATCGGATTACCAACCACATAGCGACTGAATAACCGCTTTGGCTCAATCATCAGCCTGAATACCCACTCACAACCGAGACGACGCACCCATTGCGGAGCCCGAACAACTTTGCCACCGAGAAAATCCAGGATCGCCCCGCCGCACACTATCAGGCATGGCACGCCGCTCACAGCTAGCCTGGCAGCAACGGCTTCTTGCCTGGGCATGCCCATGCCCAGCACAACCAATTCTGGCTGCAGTTGCTGGGCAAGGTTGATGTAGGCATCCACCTCAGCAAAACCATGGTGAGCAGAAACTACATTGACCGCAAAGACCGCTTCGCTACGCTGCACCGCATTCGCTAGAAAGGGCTCTGCAGTGCCCCAAAAAGCCACGCGCCGGCCCTTGAACGCGGCCAGTAATTTGGGGATAAAATCCGTGCCATTCATATTTAGCCCCGGCACTAAGCCGAGTCGGCGAAACAGGATAGCCATGCCGGAGCCATCCCGTAATAACACGTCAGCAGCGGACAGCGCGTTATAGTAATCGGTGTTGCCCGCCACCAAGTTCATGGCGAAGGCATTGACGAATCCAAGTACTGTCGCCGCGTCAGGCTTGGATAAAGTATCAATCAATCCTTGCTCATCAACGAGATCATTGACCACCCTGAGTTTCTGGATAATCGTTTGCCAGTTGTGCTTCCAAGCAAAAGCGCGCATTAATTGTCATCTCGCTTCGAACGCACCCACTCAACTTGGCGCTTAAACAAAAAGCCTAGATACAGGGGGATTTTTTTCATCGCGTAGAACGGCGCGTACAACAAGGCTGGAAAAGATATAATCTCGCGACCAAATTGGCTCCATGCCAGCAAGATAGTCACATTCAATATTGCCACCCCGGCAGAAGCGATTAATGCTGGAGCCAAAGCTCCCCACAGCAGAAACACCAACCATGACAGACTAAAAACAGCCCCCAACGCTAACGTCAATAAGGCCAACGGAGGAACCAATAAATCCAGCGTCATCGCCAGGAGGTTCCAGTTACGCCGGCTGATCGACTCTACAAACAACTTTGGCGCATCACCAAGGATGACCCCGAGATGACCATGCTCCCAGCGCGTACGCTGGGTACTTAAACCTTCATCACTGCGCGGAAAATAACTGGTCACTAGGGCATCGGGGCAAAACAGAGGCGGCTTGCCGTTGCGGCAGAAATCGAAGCCCATCTTCAAATCTTCGACGATGTGGCCACTGGCTAAATCGATCAAAGCCAGATCCCTCCAGACGAAAGCCATTCCCGTACCCATTAACTGACAGGGCAAACCAAGCCAAGCCCAACCTTGCGGCCGCACCAGATTCTTCACACGCCAGGCAAACTCGGCAAACCGCACTTTTAGCCCGGAACCTGCTGGAGCACGCATTAAATTAAGTGCCTGCGTTGGCCGCCCTGAGTCGATACAACACATTGCCAAACGCTCGATAGAGCCCTCACCCACCTGGCAATCGGCATCGACAATGATCATGACGTCCGGCGCCACGCTCGCTAAATGACGCATCCCAAAGTCCAGCGCATAACCCTTGCCACACTGCTGATCATTGCTGCGTTCCACCACCTCGGCTCCCGCCGTGCGGGCCAGCGCGGCCGTGTCGTCAGAACAGTTGTCCGCCACCACCAATAAGCGATCGCCCTCTAGCAACTGCGGCCGAATGGTATTTAACGTCGCGACGATCATCGAGGATTCGTTGTGTGCCGGTACCAACACCGCCACCCGCAGCCGCGATCTTGGCGCCGACGAGCGCAACCGCACAGGCAGGCAGGCCAGCAGCACCTGCAAAAACAGCACCAACACCGGCAGGACTATGAGCATCAGCAGTGTGCTGAACAGCCAATCAAGTAAGGTGATCATGCTTGCGCCCTAAACAAATTAGCCAACTTGGTCACTTCGGTATCGATATCGTGTCGCTCCAGCACTCGCTGATAAGCCGCTTCGCCCATCCGCTGCAACACCTCGACGGGTTGCGCGAGGCAGTCCGCCAGCACCGCTGCCAACTCATCCACAGCTCCCGCGGGAAACAACCAACCGTTCTCACCCTGACGCACTAACTCGGGAATGCCCGCCACATAGGTCGTCAGTACTGGCCGGCGCAAGGCCATGGCCTCCATAATGACCACCGGCAAGCCCTCGGCGAAGCTCGGCAACACCAAGGCCCGCGCCGCAAGAATTTCCGCCCGCACTTGCTCACTGCTAATCCAGCCAGTGATTCGCACTTGCGCTTGCAAGCCATGCCGTGCAATCAGGGCTTCGATTTCCGGACGTATTTCCCCATCGCCGGCCAGTACTATCTCGAACACCACGGCTTGCGCTGCCAGGATACGGGCGGCCTCAAGCAACAACAGTTGGCCCTTCTGCTCACACAAGCGACCCACGCAGACCAACCGCGGTACGGATGGCACGGCAACTGCGGGTACATCGTGAAACGCCCGCTCCAGACCACAATGCACCACCTTTACCCTTGCCCAGTGCGCATGAGCTACCCAGCGAAACAGCTGGCTGCGCCCATAAGAGCTGATAGCCGCGACAAAAGCCGCGCGCCGGACTTTCTCACCCAAATGAATAAACTGCGGTTTGTCGAACTCTTCCGGGCCGTGCACCGTAAAACTGTACGCTGGCCCGCCGAGTGCATTGGCCAGCATCACCACCTCGGTTGAGTTAGTGCCGAAATGCGCATGCACATGCTCGGCGCCGAACGCCTGCAACCAAAACAGCAGGCGGCACGCCTCGGACAAATAGACCAAATGGTACGGCCAGGGCCGATCGGCATGCCGGCCCATACGTAGCGCCAGCCACAACGCCGAAAAAAAGCGTTGCGGCTGGGCGCGCAGTACTTGCAGCACAGGCACTAACAGCGCTTTGACTCCGCCCTGCAGCACATAGATAGTTTTACTGCGCTCGGACACGTCCTCGGCATCCACCAACTCGGCATCCCAACCACGCAGAGCAACGCGCTGCACCACAAAGCCCTGGCGCTCTAACGCCAAAATCTCACGACGAATGAAGCTATGGCTGACCTTGGGGTATTGATTGATCAAATAAGCGATACGCATAGGAACCAGCTTAGATGTCGTTGCAGTGAATTATTACTACAGGTACTTTTACAGTAGTACAATTATCAAGAACGTCAACAAGCACCACGGCGTTTGTTCCGATCCTTGCCTGTTCTCCGAGCAATACCCCACTTGGACGAGGCCGTTTTATATCACTTGAATTTTTTGTATTTTTATTTATGTCGATCGACGTCACTGTCAACAAAACCAACCACCTTACAGGTGCATCTCTTCGGAGAGTCCAATAAAAAATCCTGTACGGGATGTATATGCCCTACAGTCAAATATCGACCTAATGAGCGCTTTCGTTAGTTCCACAGCTGCCTATTAACACACCATCTATCCTTGTAAAAATATCATCTAAAAGCTCATAACGCCTGCGGTACATGGCACGTTTTTTTGAAGGAATACAATCAAGCGATTTTTTGGACAGCACCATGGGAATTTCAAAAAAATCTTCACGCTCGGACGGAATCGCTCCATGTTCCAACCATATGACATCATAATTAGCCGCCAGGTCTTGAGCTTTTTCAGCGCCAAAATACGGATGACGATGATGACGATATCCATCCCCTATCGCATAAATCTTTTCAACACCAACACTTCTTGCAAGATGCTTAATGGCTTCGATCAGAAGACTTCTTGGGCGAAGGCCTTCAAAATCTTTTGTCAGTGTTCTATAAATCTCCAAAGACCTATCACTCTCTACGCCTTTGTGTATCCCTTGAACGGCACCGATAAAAATACATAACTCAACTTCCGTGCGACACAAGGTGAACGCTATTGATGCAATACGCAAATCACCCTGAAACAAATTCAGCACCAACTCCCCTTCACGCATAAACCATACCGGACGATCTAGAACCAAGGAACAACCAACAGAGCACTCCGACAAGTCACTCAACATCAAGCGGTCATTTCGCCCCAGAAGTAATAGCTGCGGACAGTTTTTTGTGACAACTTCGTAATGCGAGGCCAACACACTAAGTCTATCCTGAGATCTCCAGCATCTACTGATGTACGGCCAATGAACAACACCCACACAATCACCGCCCAACCGCTCAAAACTGGTCTTGCCCAGGGCATTCGACATGCGCCACAAAAACAACTTTAGCTCAGACCAGTTTTTTCCAACTAAAATCAGTAATTTAAGCTTGTTTTTCAATGCCCTGAAGGAATACCCTGCATGTAAAGAAAATACGCTTTTTAGTATCAGCCAATCATTCATAGCCGTCTCACTTGTATTCGATCAACGCCGTCTTGCCGGCGCCAAATCTGTGCAACAGAAACTTGACTTGCCCGAGCATCTCGGGAAATTTGCTCAGCACCAGAAAGAAGGCCTGCAGCCAGTTTTCGCGCACTGATCTATCGCCCCGGCGCGCCAAGCGCACCACCTGCAGTGGATAGACCAGCAGCAGAAGCAGCCCAAACCATCCCAGCATCAAACTCGCGATCATAGTCGCCAGCGGAACACCCAAGCCCCAGAGCCAGGCCCGGCGCGACTCACGCTGCCAATGTTGCTCCGGTGCGGCCCCATGCAGAAATGCGCCCTCGGCAAAGGCGTAGCCACCACGCAGGGTACGCCGCCACCATTGGCCGAAGCGGGTCATGGCCGCATCGTGCAAGGTCATTTCGTCAGCCAGGCGCCAGACCTTCCATCCATTCGCACGCAGACGCACGCACAACTCAGGCTCTTCCCCGGCAATAAGATCCGCTCGAAAACCAGACACCGCAGCGAAGGCGTCAGCCCGTATCAGCGCATCGCCACCACAAGCCTTGGCCTCACCGATCGGGGTATCCCATTCAAGATCACACAATAAGTTGTAAATCGAACGCTGTGGAAAACGTTCACGGCGCCTTCCACAGGCCACCGCAACCTCAGGCTGAGCATCAAGAAAGGCCTGCGCCCGGGGCAACCAGCCACCGACAACCTCGCAATCACCATCGACAAACTGCACATAACGCATCGCCGGCAATAAACGTTGCACGCAGGCAAATCCTTCATTGCGCGCGCGCGCAGCCGTAAAGGGAATCGACATCTCCAACTCAACCACTTCGACCCCGAGCCGTCGTGCCATCTGGACTGAACCATCCGTTGATCCAGAGTCGACATAAATAACCTTCTGCGCCGCACCGCCCAGCGAAGCCAGGCAACGCTCAAGCCGTAGGCCTTCATTGCGACCGATAACAACGACACCAATACCAGTAGCCATTGAGTTCACTCAACGATGTAAAACTGCTCGATATCGTCCACCCGATGGTTCATAAGCATTCCCCTGCTTCTGCGCGCGGCCTTTTCTTGATAGTCGCAGGCACGCCCACTGCCACCGAGTCGTCCGGTACATCTGTCAGCACCACGGCATTGGCACCAATCACGACGTTGTTACCAATGCGGATATTGCCCAGCACCTTGGCCCCGGCACCGATATCAACATTGTTACCCATCACCGGGGCAATCGGCTCATCCACATTCTTGAGCCCCACGACCACGCCATTGCGGATGCGGCAATCATCGCCGAACTGAGCATAACCACTGATCACAATTCCGCCGAAATGATCGATGACGAAATTGCGACCGATCACCACCTCACACGGAAGCTCGATACCCGTCACGATCTGCACCAATTTGAAGAGCACTTTGTATATAAAGGAGAGCCCCTTACGCAACAATGCTGGGCGCACACCGTAGCGCCAGCGCCCAAAGCGATAAACCAACATCACCCAGAACCCCTGAGCCGCCCAATCGCCAGCGTGTGCACGCAAATCCGCACGTATATTTTCGAACATAAGTTGACCTATCGTGTTGGTTGGCTAGCAAGTTGGGTATCGCGCAGCAACGCCCAAGTATCACGAGCATGCTGCCAACACGCCCCTATGGCGGCCCGGCCGCGACCTTTCAATAGAGCCTTGAGCGCCAGAATCAGATCACCCAGGCTCACCAGTAACATATGTGAGGCCAAACCCAGTAGACCGTGGTGCTTGCGAAAGTACAAAAGCTCGCTTTCGATTTGTAACCTGGGTATCTGTCGACTGACCACATTGAGTTCGACAACCGATTTGGCACTTTCACCGCCGATATGCTTCACGGTGGTATGCGGGTAATAAACCACCTTCCAACCGGCCTGTTTAACGCGTTTGCAGTGATCGATCTCCTCGTAGTAAAGAAAGTAGCGCGGGTCGAACAAGCCAACCTGATCGATGACTTCACGGCGGATCAAGTAATAGCAGCCGGGCACCCAGTCGCATTCACGGACCGAGGCATGATCCCAGCCCATGTCGTCGACCCTCTTCACCACAGGGAAAAAGCGTTCAAGCCCTGTACGCGAGAGGAAGACATTCAACGGCGTCGGAAAATAGCGACAGGAGGGCTGCAAATCACCCTCTTGCCCAACCAAGCGAACGCCAAGGACTCCGCAATCAGGGTGAGCCTCCATGTAACCGAGGGTCTTGCTCAGGGTATCAGCAGCAACAAAGGCATCGGTATTGAGGAGCAACGCGTACTTGCCCTGCAGGTGCTCTACCAACTGATTGTTGGCACGACCAAAGCCCACATTATTTTCATTGGCCAGCAGAAATGCCTCTGGACAAATAGTTGCCAGGCACTCCAGTGAATTATCGGCAGAGGCGTTGTCCACCACTAAATAGCGCGTTCGATCAGCACTGTTTGACTCGCGCAACGCATTAAACATGGGTTGCAGCAGAGTCGCTGTATTGTAGTTAACTACTAACACATCAAGAGGAGCACCAATCATTAGATCGCCCCCCCAAAAGAGTGCTGAATTTTCATCGCCGGATGACAAAACCATTTATAAATCGACATTATTCAAGCTCCGCTTAACACAACCGCCCTTCAGGAACGCTCCTCACACAAGCATTATTAAGTGCCGCTTCAAATAATTTTGCAGAGTTCTCCCAAGAACTTGAGGCCACCGTTTGACATGCCCGCTCTGAAACCGCACGCCACTCCAACTCGTCTAACGTCAATAGCCGTTCAACACCACGAGCCAAGGCATCAATATCATCGATATCGGCCAGTACGCCGTTTTTTAAACAGGCTATTGCCTCTAACGGCCAGCCCGTACGCGTTGAGACTACCGGAGCCCTACATGCCATCGCTTCCATCGCTGTCAGATTAAAACCTTCACTCCGGCTTGCTGAGAGCCAGACATCACATTGCGCATATAAATCACGCACACGATCTTGATCGGGAGAAAGATGAAATTCCAGACTCGCGGGAAGCTTGAAAAAACCACTAGGAGGAGCACTTCCAAAGGTTATAACTCGAAGTTTTGAAAATTTCTTCTCGAGCAAAGAAACTACCTGAAGGGCAACATCAAGCCCTTTAAATGGCGCTTCATGATACAAAAAACCGATTGTTGGGCAACGCTGTTTTCCCCTCGGCACGGAGAAAAACTGCTGATGATCGACACTATTCCCAACCAAGCTAACATTAGAATCGCCATATTCCATGCTCATTACATCAGCCAACCACTTCGAAATGGTTATCTTATGCAAAGGCATTTTATACGTCGCCACAACCCTATCCACCGGGCAATTAGGAAACACTTCATGCCCCTGCACAAAATATACTTTTACACCCTTAGCCTGACCTAGAGAATTCACCCACTCAGCCGTTTCCCACCAAGTTGCAATTACAACATCTGCATCTGGAACATCCGAATCCAAAATAGGCCTGTATTTTTCTATCACCCGGTGATCAAGACCGAGACCGTCTAAATGAGATGGTCTTCTCTCGCTTATCGGCCACCCCTCACCCGTGATGAAACGCTTCATCTTCCTTTTCAGCGGAATAGGAGGTGCCGGCGGGGAAACGAGTGTTACATCATGCCCCCTTTCAAACAATGCCTTGGCGTAAATTGCAACGACGCGAATTCCACCCGACATGTTCACCACCGGCAACACAAAAGTCACTTTCATTAGATCTCCTCCAAAACCGCTGAACACAGGAGGTGCCTATTCAAACTCAATGCACTTCCAGCCAAGCAATTTTCCATCAATCTACCTCTTGAATCCCGAATCCGACGGAAGCTCTAAAGATGATGCTCGATCTCGGAAAACGCTATATCAGCCTTTGAAGACGGTCTGTCACCGCATTGGAAACAGCAAGAGACATAGCTCAAATCAAAGCCATTCAGCAACGCCCAACACTAACTCTCCACACAAAGCCCCCACTGCCAGCATTGGCAGCACCACCAGTTCACGTTTGAGATCGAACAGCCCCACACGACAATTGACATAAACAATCAGGATCAGCGTAGGGAACGTATGCAGGGCAACGCCCCAAATCGCATATTTTATCCCGCCAATCGCCAGCAGCAGCGGCAGTAACCCCCATAACGAGACAATGCGAATAATGTTATCCATGGCTTGGTACTTTGTGAGTCCCAAGGCAAGCCAAACTTGATGCGCCACCGTGTAGCGCAAGGTGAAAAGAGAAAGTGAAAGAACCGCCATCATGGTGCCGGCAGCGGCATAACGCTCATCGTATAACCCACCAACGATGAGCGGACTAACGGTCAAGAACAGTCCACAGACAAACAGTAAAGCAAGATCGAAAATCAATCTGAAGCGGTAATACAAAACGCGGAGCCGCGTGCTGTCATTACTTCTTGAGGCTTCACTGAAGGCCGGCAGGGCCACGGCCCCGACCAACCTAAGCACTCCGGTTTGAAGAGTGCCCAAAATCAGCACCGCAATGGAGTAGACGCCCAGTTCAGTGGTCGACATGCCACCGCCGAACCAGATGCGATCACCATACATGGCCAATACCCCTACTGCCGAAGACAACAGTATCCAACGGCCGAAGACGACTAACTCCTTAAGCGCAGAGCGGTCCCACTGTAGACGGTTAGACGGGCCCTGAAACCATAGATGACCAAGAACAGTGCCGACCATGGCCGCGACCAGACCTGCAATCACCAGCGACCAGATGGACCTGGTGAAGTAACCGATGCCCAGCATCACCAGCAGGCCCGCAAGCTGGGACGCAAACTCGAGGAGCACCACTTTCTTTTGCTGGAAAGCGCGAACTGCCAAGTCGATTTTCGTCGACTGGAACCCAAAGATGATCGCGGTAAAACCGGTAACGGCCAACACCAGCGGCAACTCTGGTGCGGCATAGGTGGAATTGGCCGGCCACAGATTGATGACTTGTGCAAACCAGGTGAAACCCGCGATTAGAAGTGTCGAAGCAAAAAGGACAACGCCACGCAGGATCTGCACTGTCCAGGCGGTATTGAGAAACACTGGATCGTCGCCACGCGGGCTCTGGATAATGTTCTGGCGCAAACCGACATCGGAAAGCAAGTGTAGAACCACCGAAACGGTGGTGGCGATGATCATCACGCCGAAAATTTCCGGCATCAACAGACGGGCCATTACAAGGTTGCCGCCCAAGCGAAATGCTTGAGATGCAAAAAGCGCACCCAGATTCCATGCCCCAGCAGATATCGCTCGCCTGCGAAGGCTCAACGTTGGCGATAAGTCAATTGGAGGCATAACATCAACCCCGAACTCAAATGGTACGCACGTTACTATAGCTACAATTGGTCATCTCACTAGCCGTTGCTCACCAATCCATGAGTTCAATCATCCATGCCTGAGCACTTTCGCGCGTTAATCGTCATTCTAGTTTTAGCTGGCATCGTTTTTGCCCTGGCGCGTCGACCAGCAGTAGACCTGATCCCACACCACGACTTCACTCGTCGCCGCAATCTGTGGTTCGCATTGACGCTACTGGCCTTTGTCTCACACAGTTTCTGGGTGTACGCGGGCATTGCCGCTATCATTTTGACCGTCGCACGACAACGCGAACGCAATCCTCTGGCACTGTTTTTCCTTCTGCTGTTTCTCGTCCCGCCGGTCCCGGCACAGATTCCCGGCTTCGGCCTGATCAACTATTTTTTTGCACTTAACCATATTCGTCTGCTCGCATTGTGTCTGTTGTTGCCGGCTTTTTTCATGCTACGCAGGCAAGCAAGCACACTGAGCTTCGGACGCACCTGGCCTGACAAACTGCTAGCGGCCTACCTCTTGCTGACGAGCCTGCTTTACCTGCGTGACACCACGCTGACCGACACCTTGCGCCAGACGCTCTACCTGTTCACAGACGTTTTTTTGCCTTACTACGTTGCCAGCAGGGCACTGAAGGAACTCAGCGACTTCAAGGATGCTCTGTTGGGATTTGTACTCGCCGCCATGGTGCTGGCGCTTATTGGTCTCGTCGAGCTCACCCGCCATTGGCTGCTGTACAACGCGCTGATTGTTGCCCTGGACATGCACTGGGAAATGTCCAGCTACTTGGATCGTGGTGGTTCATTACGCGCCAGCGCCACCACCGGCCAGGCAATCGCACTGGGTTACGTCATTAGCGTGGCCATCGGCTTTTACCTGTTCTTGCGCGAGAGCGTACGCAGCCGATTGCAGCAATTCTTCGGCGCGCTCTTGCTGGCTGGCGGTCTGTTTGCACCGCTGTCGCGTGGCCCCTGGATCGGTGCAGCCGTCATGATCACCGTGTTCATCGCCACCGGCCGTAAAGCGGTCAAACGCCTGATGCTTCTGGCAATCGCCGGAGTGCTCGCCCTTCCTCTGCTGACCATCGTGCCTGACGGGCAAAAAATCCTGGATCTACTACCGTTCATCGGTACGGTAGACGTAGAGAACATCACGTACCGGCAGCGCTTGATTGATAACTCAGTGATCGTCATCCAGCGCAACCCTTGGTTGGGCTCTTTCGATTACCGCAACACTCCTGAGATGCAGTCAATGATTCAGGGCGAGGGCATCATCGATATTGTGAATACCTATATCGCCCTGGCGCTGGATATCGGCCTGATCGGATTGACGCTATTCGTGGTTTTTTTCGCCGCTGTGCTGCTCGGCATCCGCACAGCAATGCGTTCGGTCCCCAACAAAGACGATGAGGCGCGCCGACTCGGACGTGCGCTGTTGGCGGTACTGGCCGGGATACTAGTGACCATCTTTACCGTTAGCAGTATCACGGTGATCCCCGTGGTGTATTGGTCGGTGGCCGGACTGGGTGTGGCCTATGCTCAGATGGTGCGCAGGCTCAAGCGCACTGAGACTGCAAGCACTGCGAGCGCCAACCTTCAACCCTGGTAACGCTCATGACCCCTTTTTTTCACCGAACCCCTATGCTGCTAGTGGTTCTCCTTGCTCTTTGGCCGTTTAGCACCTGGGCGTCGGACTGGGTCTCCAGCGTGGATGAGCGCAGCGGTCTGCCAATGCTGATGCGCGGTGGCAACCCTGTAGTTTCTTCTTCATTCGCCTTCTGGGGGAGCAACTGGGAATGGACGGATTTGCCGACCGCATTCAAAGTGAACACCCCTTATAGCTACTCCCTTGCAGGCAAGAACAAAAAACTGGATTTCGACGTGACTGCGCAAATTCAGAAGGAAGACGAGCAGAAGTTGACCTGGAACATTGCCCTGGATGCACACAGCATGATGCCGAACGTGATGGGCGGGGGCATCGTCTTCAAGTTCGATCCTGCCCTTTACGATGGAGAAATGGGTGAGCCGGCTTTGCTACCCGACAACCGCGGCTGGTCCTGGGGGAATACACAAAGCCGACGCATCGAGATGCGTTTTGAGCCTGCACTGGCAAGTGTGTACTTCGAACCGGGTGATAAATCTCAGGTGCGTGCTTTTTTTTACAAGAACACGATCAAACCCGGCCGGCAAAATTTCAAAGCCACCTTGAGCCTATCTGGCGATGTGGTACTCGGTCCGACCCCAAACGAGCGCTTCGGGCTGGCGGACACAAGGAGCTGGCCGAGTGACACGCTCGACTGGAAAACCTCGCCGGTCGATCTGTCCTTTCTTAACGCTCACGAAAAACCTGCAGGCAAGCGCGGCTTCGTCAAAGTATCCGGCGAGCAACTGTTATTCGCAGACAACACCCCTGCGCGCTTCTGGGGCACTAACCTGACGGCCTATGCGCTGTTTCGTACGCCAGACGATGCAATCAAGCTGCAGGCCAAACGTCTGTCGGCACTCGGTTTCAATCTCGTACGACTGCACCACCATGACTCCCCATGGGTCAGCCCAAACATCTTTCGCGACAGCAACCTCACGCATGACACTCAGCAACTAAGCCCGGACTCACTGAAAAAAATCGACTGGTGGATCAAGTGCCTCAAAGACGAGGGCATTTATGTATGGCTCGATATGCACGTCGAGCGAGCCTTAACTGCAAACGACAACATCTATGGCTTCGATGAAATGCCAAAGAATGCCAAGAACA
The DNA here is from genome assembly GCF_059420925.1 of Pseudomonas sp. GW821-FHT03C07. Taxonomy (NCBI): domain Bacteria; kingdom Pseudomonadati; phylum Pseudomonadota; class Gammaproteobacteria; order Pseudomonadales; family Pseudomonadaceae; genus Pseudomonas; species Pseudomonas sp. GW821-FHT03C07. The sequence goes on along the minus strand of NZ_JBWKUQ010000004.1, from coordinate 55,900 downwards.
ACGCCGATCTCAAGGGCTATGCCTATGTAAACATCACCATTCAGCAGGCAATGAAGCATTTTGCCCAAGCCTATTTGACCCATGTAAACACCTACACCGGACTCGCCTACAAAGACGATCCAGCGATCGCCGCCGTACTGATTACCAACGAAAACGATGTCACCCAGCACTTTGGCAACGCCCTATTACCAGACAAACGAGTGCCAAAGCACAACCGGATCTACATGGCCGAGGCCGAGGCCTTTGCGAACCAGCACAATCTATCTGCAAGCCAGACCTGGCGCTCCTGGGAGCCAGGCCCCGCCAAGCTGTTCCTTAACGATTTGGAGCGACGTTTCAACGTAGACATGATTCAGCACCTACGTGAATTGGGAGTGAAGGTCCCCATCGCCACGACCAGTAGCTGGGGCGGCGACAGCCTAAGCTCCCTACCGGCCCTTACCGCCGGCGACCTGATCGACGTCCATAGCTACGGTGGCTCTGGGCAGCTAGAGAAAAACCCGCTCACCAGCGACGGTTTACTGAACTGGATTGCCGCCGGCCAAGTCGTAGGCAAACCCCTGACCGTCACCGAGTGGAACACTGAACCTTTCCCGGCACCTGACCGCCACTCGCTGCCACTCTATATGGCCGGCACCGCCAGCCACCAAGGCTGGGGTGCGCTGATGCAATATGCCTACAGCCAGGAGCCGCTAACCGGCGAATGGATAACGGCCGACAACTGGCACGCCTATAACGACCCTGCAATGCTGGCCACCCTGCCCGCCGCCGCCTTGCTTTATCGCCGTGCAGACGTTCGCGAAGCAACAACGATCTATGTCTTCGCGCCGACGCCAAGCACCCTATTCAACCAACGCATCACACCAGCCAACGCGGCTCTACTGCGCACAGCCATGGAGAAAGGCAAGCTGGAAATCGCCATGCCACAGACGCCGCAATTGCCCTGGTTGCAACAGAGTGCGATCCCGAGCAATGCTCAAGTGTTTCATGACCCCAACCAGTCGCTGCTGGACGCCAATGCCAGCGAGTCCACGACAGACACCGGCGAGTTAAAGCGCAACTGGAAACTAGGCATCTACACCATCAATACGCCACGTACCCAAGCAGCAACCGGCTGGATCGGCGGCGAGTCGATCAGCCTTGGCAGCATCCAGGTTCAAGTGAAGACCGCTAATGCCAGTGTGGTGGTGCAAAGCCTGGACGACGCGCCTGTCGGCCGATCGCAGGATTTACTGATTTCGCTGGGTACCCGTGCCATCCCCAAAGACGACAGCAAAACACCTTTTTATGTCGAGCCCCTCGAAGGCACCCTGACAATCCAGGCGCCGCCAGGCTTGACACTGTTCACCCACGGCATCCCTGGACAAATGAACAGGCTACCCGCCACCTACCTTGATGGACGCTATACGATCAAGTTCGACGGCTTGCAGGCGTCGAACTGGTTGTTTTTGAAAAAAGACGTCACGCAAGCTACAACTTCAGGCAACGCACAGCCAGGCCCTGTCAATACAGCATCCTCCAGCGCGCTGGCGAATCAATAGCTAACCTGTCTTTTAACGTAATGATCAGGTGGATCGAACTGGCGTACCAATCTGGGCTTGCACAGCAACAGTTTCCAGGAGATCAAGATGAAATTTTTGGTTGTTGGTGGCGCAGGCTATATCGGCTCGCATATGGTTAAGCAACTACTGCGTGCAGGTCACGAACCGGTAGTGGCAGACAACTTTTCAACAGGCCATCGCGGCGCGTTGATGGGCGGGAGATTGGTCGAACTGGACATCGCCAACACACAAGCCCTGGACGTCTTGTTTGCGGGACAGCACTTTGATGCTGTGTTCCACTTCGCCTCATTTATACAGGTGGGCGAATCCGTCACTGAACCGGCCAAGTATTACCAAAACAACCTGGCTGGAACCCTTACGCTGCTACAAGCCATGGTTCGTGCCGGGGTTAAAAACTTCATTTTTTCCTCGACCGCAGCCGTCTATGGCAACCCGGTGTATGTACCTATCGACGAAGAGCATCCCAAGGCCGCGATCACCCCTTATGGTCGCAGCAAGTGGATGGTGGAGCAGATACTTGAAGATTTCGACCGTGCATACGGGCTCAAATCGGTCTGCCTGCGCTACTTCAACGCCGCCGGAGCAGACCCTGAAGGACAGTTAGGTGAACGCCGTGAACCGGAAACCCACCTGCTGCCACTGATACTGCAAGCTGCCTCCGGTCGGCGCACAACCATCACCGTCTATGGCCGTGACTACGACACACCTGACGGCACTTGCATTCGCGACTACATCCACGTTGTCGACCTCGTTGCAGCTCATGCACTTGCCGTGGATTATTTACTGGCAGGTGGTGCAAGCAGGGCTTTCAACCTCGGAAACGGTCAAGGTTTCTCAGTACAACAAGTAATAGACACTGCACACGCCGTGACCGGCCAAGATATCTCCGTGAGCGAAGCGCCACGCCGCGCCGGCGATCCGCCACGCCTTGTGGCCGATCCCCGCATGGCCAACACATTACTTGGCTGGCAACCGCAATTTGCCTCACTTGAACAGATAGTGGCGCACGCCTGGAGCTGGGAGCAGAAGTACCCTTGGCACTGAAAGTCGGCGCTGGCGCATAACGCCTAAAGGTGACGTTCTAGTAGTAAGAGCGGTTGGGGGGCTCGGCTTTGTTTAGTACCGTGCCAATCAGATTGGCTGTCCCCAGATGATACAGGCTTTCCTCGATCTCTTTCTTGCTGTTCATGCCGTTTGCGACCACCAGCAGGACGCAGTCGAATTTAGGCAAGACGGTAATCACATCGTCCGAACTCAACAACGGCGGCAAGTCGAAAATCACGATACGCGAGTCGTAGCGCTCGCGCAGATCAGTAATCAAATAGCTCACTGTGGGCGATGACAGCACCTCGGTAGAGAGAGGGATCGGCTCTCGCGTCGGCAGGACGACAAAGCGCGGCAAGGTCGGGTTGACCAGAACCTCTTGCAGTTCCGCTTCATTGTCCAGCAATTCATTGAGCGATTTCTCCATCGGCAGACCCAGGCAGGCACCTACCATCGGACGACGCAAGTCGAAATCCACCAGTAGCGCCGTCTTGGTGGTGTGATGGGCGATGCTCATTGCCAAGTTGATCGCCAATACAGTCTTACCTGCATCCGGAGTTGGCGAGGTGATAGCAAGCGTACGCCAGCCATTTTCTTCCATGACTTTCAGAACTTGCGTACGCAGCAGATCGAAAGCCCCCCCCATATTCGAATTCTTGTTGTACGCCACAATGCGATTGCGCTCGAGATGATCTGGCCGCAGCGGTACAACTTTGGTTTGCACATAACTCAGCGCATTCAGACCAGCAGACTGCCCGGTCTCGGTCATGGCTTTTTGTATTGTCACGAGACTTGTCGAAGGCTGTTGCTCGGAATTCTCGGTATCGGGCTTGATTATTTCCATGGCTATATTCCTTATGCAAACCGACCCAGCGTTTTAAACATCAGAAGGTCCAGAGGCATGTAGAAGAAGTGCAGGAGCACCAAAAAGAGCACGATGATCACGATTCCACTGACGATCAATCGCGTTCGCCACTGCTTACGGCGTGCCAATTCCGCTCTGGTGTATATGTAGGGAATCGCAACCAATATGCGTCTACCCAGCACACTGGCCAAGGCTTCAGCTCCGCGCACGCGCTGGTTCAGCATCTCAAGGAGCATCACCAATGCGCCAGCACCCACCGGAGCGAGAACAAAGCCCATGGCAACCACTTTTTTACGGTTCGGCCGTATCGGTTTTTCAGGCATCAATGGCGATTCCAGAAGAACAAAACGCTCGGCTTTGTTTTCCTGCTCCAGGCTTTCGGAAATTTTCGCACTCATTTCCTTGGTGCGAATTTCCTCGTATTTTTTACGAGCGTTTTCATAGTCACGCATCAGTGTGACCAAGCCGCGCTCGACTTGCGGCGTCTCAAGAATTTGCGCTTCGTAGTCGGCTATTTTTTTGAGTATTTCCTGCTTTTGATCGGCCAGCGACTTGATACGTGCTTCTGCGGCAGCGATCCGGGCCTGAGCCTTGGCAAGTTCCAGACTGACTGGAACCGCTGCACCACCAGCACCTTTGGTCGCCTCAAGTGCAGCAATTTTGCGTTTGACGGCACGCACATCGGGGTGAGCTTCCGTATACAGCGACAGTAACCGGGTGTACTCCGCCTTGAGGCTACCCAGATCTTGCTGTTTATCAACCGCCGCGCCGGGCAATCCATGCTTGGTCGCTGCTGCGGAAAGCTCCAACTCATTGAAGCGCAACTCCTCACGGGCAGTTTTGTAGTCACGGTCGACCTCTTTGAGCTCGGTTTCGGCGCGTGACAACATATTCATGCGCAACTCCTGATGCTCGGGAAGCGCGTTGCTGTGCGCTTGCTTGAAGTCTGCCAAGCGGTTTTCCAGGGCTTCCAGTTCGACCCTGAGCTTGTCCGCCTCCTGCGTCAGAAACTCTGTTGTTTCACTGGCGCGCTCGGTGCGCTGCTTGATGTTTTCATCCAGAAACAGCGTCACCAGCTCGTTGGCCACTTTGTTGGCAATCTCTGGTTGCCGGTGCTCAAAGGAAAGACGGAAAGCAATCGTCACTTCTCCGCGCCCCTTAACGACAGCACTGACCAAGGAGACTGTAATCGCATTGCGCATTTCATCGATTTTCTCGGAAACGCTCAACTGCCTGCTTTGCGAAGCAAAAAGATTGTACTTGTCGATGATCCCTTCCAGATGCTCACGGGTCATCACGCGCTGGCGAATGACTTCGATGCGCTCATCGGCCAAGGTATTGTTGTTCGCCGCCACCAGGTCTGGCGAAATCTGCTGAGACTCGACCAGAATAGTGCCAGAGGACTCGTAGATGGGCGGGATAGAGATCGCGACCACTACGCTCGTGCCGAGTATTACCGCGACACTCAGGATCAACAGCAAGGCATGGTGCTTCATGACAGCAAGGTAGTCGTTGACCGACATTTCGTATTCAGAGGTCATATTTATCACCCTGCTGAATTTCAGAAGTTGGGGTGACTATAGGTCAAGGTCAACCCGACGACGTTTGCGGTGGCATCCGGCAAGCCATCTTGCTGGCGTTCTTTGTACATGAAGGATAGGCGCGCCACCCAAAAAGGCGAGAGTTCCCGGCTAAACCAGACACCGACAGTGCGCAGGGTATTAGGTGTTAGCCCTTTGGTTTTTTGCCATGAGGTATCAAAACCGGTACGGCTGGTGTCGTCGAGGGCATAACTCCATGTACCGTTCAGGTTATCCGCCTCGACAAAACCGCCGTCGCCGCTGGCGACAGTACTACGATCGGCGCCGATACTCGTATCAACACGCTCACCGGTATAGTGCAACGAAAAACCGCCTTGGCCACGGGGGCGGCTGTTCGGGCCAGAGACTTGATTGACACCTGCGTAAAGCGACCCCTTGAGCCGCTCAGAGATCTCAAAGCTCAAGCCGACAGTGGGGGTGTAACTGTTTGAGGAAGACACCGCAGATCCCTGCTGCGGCTCATAACGCTTCACGCCAAAACGCGTGAATAGCTCCACACGCTCGCTCCATGCGTAGTTCAAGCTTAGGCGGTTCGAAAGCTCGTCATAGTTGGTCAGTGTATTAATGTCGTAAGTGACATGTGTGTAGTCGGTTTCGTTAACCAAGGTAGTTCGCTCACTGAGAGCGGTACTCCAGTTGCCGCCGAACGAGGTTAGCTTTTGCGTACCATCGGCGACAATCACGCCGGTTTCTTGAACCGCCGTGGAGAGCGTTGAGCTCTCAACATACTTCGCCGTGAGTCCAAAACCACCCGTTTCGGTCTCGCGCTGCCACCCCAACTGCACGTTGGGGTCTTCGCGGTCCGAAACGATGGACGTATCAGACGAACGCACCAGATTCACACCAAGACCGAACCGCCACTGATCCCGGTCTGAAGTACCGACAAGCGTGTAATCGGGGGCGATGATTGTACGAGTCACACCCTTCTTGTTTTCCGTAACAAGCACCGGGTTGCTGTCGTACTCGACAGTCGAAGGCAGAACGATTGCTGATTGCCAAGTGGCAGCATAGGCCACACCGGAGCACGGCAAGATCAAGATGGCCGTCGCAACTCCGGCCGTTCGCAGCACAGGCGAGATAATCCTTAGTGCATCGCACAAGGCTAAGGCACGACCAGCGTATCGCCGGCCTGGAGTTGAATATTGGTGGACATGTCACGCCCGGACATCAAATCGCTGTAATGGACGGGCAGGATCTCTTGTTTAGCCCCATTGCGGCGCACGACCTTGATGTCCTCCTTGTCGGCGAATTTGTCGAGCCCGCCCGACATGCTCAATACTTGCAGCACTGCAGTTGGACCTGACATCTGTACGATGCCGGGCTTCAGCACCTTACCCTGCACATAGACGAGATTGCCTGCGGTGCTCGTGATGACAACGCTCACGTTCGGATCGGGTATGAACTCCTTAAGCCTGGCAGCGACTTTCTTTGCGACGGCAGTGGCATCAAGCCCCGCAACATCGACTTGTCCTGCCAGCGGGAAGGTAATGCTGCCATCAGGAAGTACGTGCACCTCCTGTTTCAGCTTCTCTTCGCCCCAAACGGAAACCGAAATGACGTCACCCGGACTTAGCAGATAAGCGGCGGCTTTTTCGTCGGCACTGGTAATGCTGGGCCAGACCGCCAGCGCGCAGAGCACCGGTAATAACAAACGCAACATAAGGATCTCTCCGACCAAGTAGCATGCACAGAGATTCACATAAAAACGGGGCGAAAGCATTCCTCTCCTTTGACGCCAAAGAAACGATCAAACAGCAATCGCCTCGAGCTTCCTGGCGGCCAATTTCCGCAGAAATCAAACATCAGACCGAAGCCCCCCGACAATCATCTCGACGTTGCCCGGTACTCGTTCTTGAGCGTAGACCACAATGGCCGAGAACGCCGAAGCCAGGATGAAGCCGATCACCATCGCTCAGCACACGGGTCCAGAACAGGTCCACATAAGGCAGCAACAGCGTGAACGGCGCCACGCCGAGGGTCGAGAACCAGGTCACGGCCTTTCGGCCGAGCTTGTCGCCGATCAGGCCACACTTTCGCTACGCGCCCCTATTAGCAACCATCAAGAACTACTCATGTTCTTCGATCAGGCGGAGTATGGCCCCTCAGAGCAGAAAGCCATCATTCAGGAGATCAGGCAGCGATGGAGCAAAAGATTGCGACATGACGACGATAGAGTGCTGACCGACCACGCACAGCAAGGCCGCAGATGGCTAGGTCGCGCACGTCAGACGAGTTAATGCGTATTTTTATGCCAGACGCTCACACCGCTGCATTCACAGCCCTTTAGAGGGAGGCAGAGCAAAATCACACAAAAGCAGAGTGGGGGAACAGAAACCACAGAAAGCAAAAAGGCCCCGGAATACGGGGCCCTCAGCTACCAATATGGCGGAGGCGCAGAGATTCGAACTCTGGGACCTGTTACAGTCGGCAGTTTTCAAGACTGCTGCCTTAAACCACTCGGCCACACCTCCTATGTACTGCGGGCGCCATAATACCGGAATGAAACACACTGTCAAACTCTCGTGATAGCTTGTTACAGAGCCTCTGGTATGATCTTTGAGACTGAACATTTCAAACCCGAAGGAGTGTCGCCATGCGCGAACAGGATTACGCCGTTAACAGCGTGCAGGCTGAGCAGCTAGAAGTTAGCCGCGTCCTGCGCAACACCTACAGCCTTCTGGCCCTCACCCTCGCCTTCAGTGGCCTGACGGCCTACATCTCCCAGCAAATGCACGTCGGCTACCCGAACGTGTTCGTGGTGCTGATCGGTTTCTACGGGCTGTTCTTTCTCACCAACAAGCTGCGTGACTCGGCCTGGGGCCTGGTCTCCACCTTCGCCCTTACCGGTTTCATGGGCTATCTGCTCGGCCCGATCCTCAACCGCTACCTGGGCATGCAGGGCGGCGCGGAAGTGGTCAGCTCGGCCTTCGCCATGACCGCCCTGGTCTTCGGCGGCCTCTCGGCCTACGTGCTGATCAGCCGCAAGGACATGAGCTTCCTCAGCGGCTTCATCACCGTCGGCTTCTTCGTCCTGCTCGGCGCGACCCTGGCCAGCATGTTCTTCCACATCAGTGGCCTGCAGCTGGCGATCAGCGCCGGTTTCGTGCTGTTCTCCTCGGTCTGCATCCTGTTCCAGACCAGCGCCATCATCCACGGCGGCGAACGCAACTACATCATGGCGACCATCAGCCTGTATGTGTCGATCTACAACCTGTTTATCAGCCTGTTGCAGATCTTCGGCATCATGGGCCGCGATGACTGATCACACCCGCTAAGCAAAAAGCTCGCTTCGGCGGGCTTTTTCTTGTCGGCAATTTAGCTTCTTGGGGGTTCTGGCTTTATCATGAGCCCAGGTTTGCCGACAGAGTCTCCCATGAAGTTTGCCATTGCGCTGTTTTCCGCGCCCCACGCGCCCTCCTCCCGTCGCGCCCTGCTGTTCGCCCAGGCCGCACTGGCCGACGGACATGAGATTGTGCGGCTGTTCTTTTACCAGGACGGCGTGCACAGCGCGTCGAGCAGTGTGGTCACGCCCCAGGATGAGCAGGACCTGCCGCGGCAATGGGCGGATTTCGTCAGCGAACACCAGCTCGACGCTGTGGTCTGCATCGCCGCAGCCCTGCGGCGCGGTGTGCTGAACGACGAAGAAGCCCAACGCTATCAACGCTCGGCGGTCAACCTGTCAGCGCCCTGGACCTTGTCCGGCCTGGGCCAGTTGCACGATGCGGTGCAAACCGCCGACCGCTTGATCTGTTTTGGAGGGCCTTGAAATGCCCAAGTCCCTGTTGATTATCAGCCGCCAGGCGCCCTGGTCCGGCCCGGCCGCCCGTGAAGCACTGGATATCGTGCTGGCCGGCGGCGCCTTCGATCTGCCCATCGGCCTGCTGTTCATGGACGACGGCGTGTTCCAGTTGATGCCCGGACAGAACGCCAAGGCCCTGCAACAGAAAGACCTGACCGCCAACCTCCAGGCCCTGTCGCTGTTCGGCATCGATGAGCTGTACGCCTGCGCCGACAGCCTGGCCGACCGCGGGATCTTCCCGACCCAGGTCGCCGGCGAAGAGCTTGAGGTGCTCACGGCTGAACAGCTCAGTGCGCTTGTTAACCGTTATGACCAGGTGATCACCCTCTGATGTCGACCTTGCATGTGTTGTCCCACTCCCCTTTTACCGACAGTCGCCTGGGCAGTTGCCTGCGCCTGCTGGGCAGCACGGATGCGCTGCTGCTCTGTGGCGATGCGGTGCATGCCGTGCAGCCGCGCAGCCTGCCGCTGGAGGCACTGGAAGAACGCAGCGATGACCTGCGCCTGTTCCTGCTCGACGAAGACCTGCAAGCCCGTGGCCTGGAGTGCCCGACCTGGGCCACCAGCGTCGACTATCCGGCATTTGTCGAACTGTCGATCCGTTACGACAAGGTCAATACCTGGCTATGAACACGCTGACGGTGAACGGACAGGCCATCGCCCTGGACAAGGACGGCTACCTGGTGGAACTGAGCGACTGGTCGCCGCAGGTCGCGGCCGCCCTTGCCACCCGCGAGGAACTGGAACTGAGCCCCGAACACTGGGAAATCCTTGAACTGCTGCGCGGTTTCTACCGCGAGTTCGAACTCTCCCCCGCGACCCGCCCGCTGATCAGGTACACCGCCTTGAAGCTGGGCGCCGAGAAAGGCAACAGCCTGCACCTCAACCGCTTGTTCAAAGGCACTCCCGCCAAACTCGCCGCCAAGCTGGCGGGCCTGCCCAAACCGACGAACTGCTTATGACCGAGTACACGCCGTTGATCACTGAAACGCCCGCCGAGCACCCATTCGCCCAGTTCGTCCGCATTCTCGGCAAGGGTAAGCGTGGCGCCCGCAACCTGACCCGCGAAGAAGCCCGCGAGGCCATGGGCATGCTGCTGGACGGCAAGGTCGAGGACACCCAGCTCGGCGCCTTCCTGATGCTGTTGCGGCACAAGGAAGAAAGCCCGGAGGAACTGGCCGGCTTCACTGAAGCCCTGCGCGAGCGCTTGCAGGCGCCCAAGCTGGCGATCGACCTGGACTGGCCAAGCTATGCCGGCAAGAAGCGTCATCTGCCCTGGTTCCTGCTGGCCGCCAAATGCCTGGCGCAGAACGGCATCAAGATCTTCATGCACGGCGGTGGCGCCCATACCGCCGGTCGTCTCTATACCGAGCAGTTGCTCGAGACCCTGCGGATCCCGCTGTGCCGCAACTGGGCGGCCGTCGAGCAAGCGATCGGCCAGGGTAATATCGCCTTTATGCCCCTGGGCGACTGGGCAGCGCCCTTGCAGCGCATGATCGACCTGCGCAACACCCTCGGCCTGCGCTCGCCCATCCACTCCCTGGCGCGCCTGCTCAACCCGCTGGGTGCGCGCTGCGGCCTGCAAAGCATCTTCCATCCCGGCTACCAGGCAGTGCACCGCGAGGCCAGCGGCCTGCTCGGCGACACGGTGATCGTGATCAAGGGCGACGGCGGCGAAATCGAGGTCAACCCGGACAGCAGCAGCCATCTCTACGGCAGCACCGGCGGCGAAAGCTGGGACGAGGAATGGCCGGCGCTGTCCGAGCAACGCCATGTCAAACCGGCGACTCTGGAACCGGAACACCTCAAGGCCATCTGGCGCGGCGACGTCGAGGACAGCTACCCGCAACTGGCCCTGATCTCGACCATCGCCCTGGCCCTGCGTGGTCTTGGCACACCCCGCGAAGCAGCCTTCGAACAGGCCCGACGCTACTGGGATGCGCGGGATAGATCGATCTGATCGATAATTAACCCCGAGGGTTTGCGCTATTTTTTCGAACAAAGGCCTTTAGACTGGACTCCAACGCACACTTGCCGAGGAGTTTCCGATGGGCCTTTTGATCGACGGCCGCTGGCATGACCAGTGGTACGAAAGCAGCAAAGACGGCGCCTTCCAGCGCGAACAGGCGCAACGCCGCAACTGGCTGACCGCCGACGGCAGGCCCGGCCCCAGCGGCGAAGGTGGTTTCAAGGCCGAAGCCGGGCGTTATCACCTTTACGTCTCCCTGGCCTGTCCCTGGGCCCACCGCACGCTGATCCTGCGCCAGCTCAAGGGCCTGGAAAAACTGATCGATGTGTCCGTGGTCAGTTGGCTGATGCTGGAAAATGGCTGGACCTTCGACAAGGCCTACGGCTCCAGCGGCGATAAGCTCGATAACCAGGCCTTCATGCACCAGCGCTACACCGCCGATACCACCGACTACACCGGCCGCGTGACCGTGCCGGTACTGTGGGACAAGCAGTTGCAACGCATCGTCAGCAATGAATCGTCGGAAATCATCCGCATGTTCAACAGCGCGTTCGATGGGCTGACCGGCAATCAGTTGGATTTCTATCCTGAAGCCTTGCGCCCGCAGATCGACAGCTGGAACGAGCGCATCTATCCGGCGCTGAACAACGGGGTCTATCGGGCTGGATTTGCGACGTCACAGGAGGCCTATGAAGCGGCCTTTGATGATGTGTTCGGTGAGTTGGAGCAGCTGGAACGGCATCTGGGGGAGAACCGTTATCTCGCCGGGGAATACCTGACTGAGGCGGATATACGACTGTTCACCACGCTGATCCGTTTCGATGCGGTGTACTACGGCCATTTCAAATGCAACCTGCGGCGGATTGCGGACTATCCGAACCTGTCAAGCTGGCTGCGGGAGCTGTATCAATGGCCCGGCGTGGCCGAGACGGTGGATTTTGCCCATATCAAGGGGCATTACTACGCCAGTCACCGGACCATCAATCCGACGGGAATTGTGCCCAAGGGACCGCAGCAGGATTTCACGGCCAAGCATGATCGCGAGCGGTTGGCGGGACGTGGGGTTTGGAAAAGCTGAGGGGCGCGCTGGAATCAGCACTTGAAAACGCCGCGCCCCTGTAGGAGCCCGCTTGCTGGCGATGGACATCAACAATAACACGGAGAATCTGGATCACCGCGCTGCTCTTGCGTTCATCGCCAGCAAGCTGGCTCCTACAGTAGAGGTTCGCGTCAACCGTAGGGATGGCGTCAAACCTGGGATTGAGCGCCTTCGAACCAGGCCAGCTTCTCACGCAACTGCACCACTTCCCCGACAATCACCAGCGTTGGTGCATGCACTTCATGCTCCGCCACCAGTTGCGGCAGGTTGGCCAAGGTGCCGGTAAACACCCGCTGATTGGCCGTGGTGCCCTGCTGGATCAAGGCCGCTGGGGTCTGCGCCGAACGACCATGGGCAATCAACTGCTCACAGATCACCGGCAACCCGACCAAGCCCATGTAAAACACCAAAGTCTGTGCCGGCGCCACCAGATCCGCCCACGGCAGATCCGTGGAGCCATCCTTCAAGTGCCCGGTGACAAAACGCACCGACTGCGCATAATCGCGATGGGTCAATGGAATCCCGGCATAAGCCGAGCAACCGCTGGCCGCGGTGATTCCTGGCACCACCTGGAACGGAATACCCTGGGCCGCCAGCTCCTCGATCTCTTCGCCACCACGGCCGAAGATAAACGGATCACCACCCTTCAGTCGCAGCACGCGCTTGCCCTGTTTCGCCAGATCCACCAACTGCTGGTTGATCTGGTCCTGAGGCACGGCGTGATCGGCGCGACGCTTGCCGACATAGATCCGGTCCGCATCGCGGCGGCACAATTCCAGAATCGCCGGCGCCACCAGGCGGTCATACAGCACCACATCCGCCTGCTGCATCAGGCGCAAGGCACGGAAGGTCAGCAGGTCCGGATCACCCGGCCCCGCGCCCACCAGATACACTTCGCCCGGCGCATTCGGCGCCGCACCGTTGATCTTATCCAGCAGCAGACGCTCGGCTTCGGCACCCTGCCCGGCCAGTTGGCGGTCGGCAATCGGGCCCTGGAACACCTCTTCCCAGAACGCCCGGCGCTGTTGCACACCCGGAAACAGACCTTTGACCTGGGTCCGGAAACGCGCGGCCAAACCGGCCAGTTGACCGTAGGTCGAGGGAATCCAGGTTTCCAACTTGGCCCGGATCAAGCGCGCCAGCACCGGCGCATCGCCGCCGCTGGACACCGCGATGATCAACGGCGAACGGTCGACAATCGCCGGGAAGATCACGCTGCACAAGGCCGGCGCATCCACCACATTGACCGGCACGCAGCGCCGATGGGCATCCGCCGAGACCTGGGCGTTGAGCGGCTCGTCGTCGGTGGCGGCAATGATCAGCCCGCAACCGTCGAGGTCGGTTTCAAGGTAACCGCGCAACAGCAACTCGCCGCCGCTGCCACTGACCAGCTCACGCAACTGGACCTCGACCTCGGGTGCGACAACCCGTAGCACCGCGCCAGCATCAGCCAGCAGGCGGGATTTGCGCAAGGCAATCTCCCCCCCACCGACCACCAGCACACGGCGGCCACGCAGGTTGTGGAACAGCGGCAGAAATTCCATTTAGCCGATGACCTCGATACCGCCCATGTACGGTTTGAGCACTGCCGGCACACGGATCGAACCGTCGGCCTGCTGGTAGTTTTCCAGCACCGCCACCAGCGTACGGCCCACGGCCAGGCCGGAACCGTTCAGGGTGTGCACCAACTCGGGCTTGCCGGTTTCCGGGTTGCGGAAACGCGCTTGCATGCGCCGGGCCTGGAAATCGCCGCAGTTGGAGCACGACGAGATTTCACGGTATTTGTCCTGACTCGGCACCCAGACTTCCAGGTCGTAGGTCTTCACGGCGCTAAAGCCCATGTCGCCGGTGCACAGCGCCAGGACACGGTACGGCAGCTCGAGCAGTTGCAGGACCTTCTCGGCGTTGGCGGTCAGGCCTTCCAGGGCTTGCATGGAGGTCGACGGCTCGACGATCTGGACCATCTCGACCTTGTCGAACTGGTGCTGGCGGATCATGCCGCGGGTATCACGCCCCGACGCGCCGGCTTCACTGCGGAAGCACGGGGTGTGGGCGACGAACTTCAGTGGCAGCAGTTTCGGATCGAGGATTTCGCCGGAAACGATATTGGTCAGCGACACTTCGGCGGTCGGGATCAGGTACAGGTCGGCTTCGCCTTCGCGGCTGATCTTGAACAGGTCTTCCTCGAACTTCGGCAACTGGCCGGTGCCCTGCAGGGCTGGCGCCTGGACCAGATAAGGCGTGTAGGCCTCTTCGTAGCCGTGCTCGTTGATATGCAGGTTGATCATGAACTGCGCCAGGGCGCGGTGCAGGCGCGCAATCGGACCGCGCAGCAGGGCGAAACGGGCACCGGAGAGCTTGGCGGCGGTTTCGAAATCCAGCCAGCCAAACTTCTCACCCAGGGCAACGTGGTCCTGGATCGGGAAATCGAAGGCGGTCGGCGTGCCCCAGCGGCGTACTTCGACGTTGCCCTCTTCGTCGGCACCGACCGGCACGGAGGCGTCGGGCAGGTTCGGAATATTCAGCAGAATCTGGTCCAGCTCGGACTGGATCGCATCCAGCGCGACCTTGCCTTCGCTCAACTCGGAGCCCATGGTTTCGACACTGGCCATCAACGGCGCGATGTCTTCGCCGCGCTGCTTGGCCTGACCGATACTCTTGGAAACCGCATTGCGCTCGGCCTGCAATTGTTCGGTGCGGGTCTGCACCACCTTGCGCTGGTTTTCCAGCGCTTCGATGCGTGCCACATCGAGGCTGAAGCCACGGGAGGCCAGGCGATCCGCTACGTCCTGAAGGTTGCTACGTAACAGTTTGGAATCGAGCATGTCGGTTTCTCGTTATCAGAGTTTGGTCAAGGACAGGCCGGCCCAGGTCGCGAGCAGCCCGCCGAATACGCTGAGGGCCGTATAGCCCAGGGCAGTGAGCACCTGCCCGCTTTCCAGCAGGCGCACCGTATCCAGTGAAAAGGATGAAAATGTGGTCAGGCCGCCGACAAATCCCACGATCAAACCGGCGCGGATCTCAACCGGCACCTCGGGGCGCAGCAAAAACAGGCCGTAGAGCACGCCAATCACCAGGCAGCCCACGATATTAACGGCCAATGTCGCGCTATAGAAGTGCCGCGGCCAATTGGCGTTGACCAGGTTGCCGGCGGCGAAGCGTGCCAGGGTGCCGATAATACCGGCAACGGAGACGGCAAGGACCGTACGGATCAAGGTTTTCTCCGTTGCCGCGGGCTGTTGCGGTCGAGGATCGCCAGGTGGTTGAGCTTTTCGCCGATCTTCAGTTCCAGCCCGCGAGGCACTGGCTGGTAGAACGGCTGGGGCGCCAGTTCTTCGGGAAAATAGTCCTCGCCCGCCGCATAGGCCTCGGGCTCGTCATGGGCGTAGCGGTATTCGTCGCCGTAGCCCAGCTGTTTCATCAGCTTGGTCGGCGCATTGCGCAAGTGCAATGGCACTTCCAGCGAGCCATGCTCGGCGGCGCTGCGCATGGCGGCCTTGAAGCCCATATAGACCGCGTTGCTTTTCGGCGCGCAAGCCAGGTAGGTGATGGCCTGGGCCACCGCCAATTCGCCTTCGGGGCTGCCGAGCCGCTCCTGCACATCCCAGGCCGCCAGGCACAGGCTCAGGGCCCGGGGGTCGGCGTTGCCGATGTCTTCGCTGGCCATGCGCACCACCCGGCGGGCCAGGTAGAGCGGGTCGCAACCGCCATCGAGCATGCGTGCGAACCAGTACAGGGCGCCATCGGGATTCGAACCGCGCACCGACTTGTGCAGCGCGGAAATCTGATCGTAGAAGGCCTCGCCGCCCTTGTCGAAACGCCGACGGGTATCACCCAGCAAGCTTTGCAGCAGCTCGACGCCGATTTCCTCGCCGTCTTCGGCCAGGTCCGAGGCGTTTTCCAGCAGGTTGAGCAGCCGCCGGCCATCGCCGTCGGCCGCCGACAACAGCATCTTGAAGCCTTCTTCGCCCAGGCTCAGTTGGCGCTTGCCGAGGCCGCGCTCTTCGCTCAAGGCACGCTGCACCAGCTTGTTCAGCGCCACCTCGTCGAGGCTTTTCAGGACATAGACCCGCGCCCGGGAGAGCAAAGCGTTGTTCAGTTCGAACGAGGGGTTTTCAGTGGTGGCGCCGATAAAGATCAGCGTGCCGTCTTCCACATACGGGAGGAAGGCGTCCTGCTGGGACTTGTTGAAACGGTGCACTTCGTCGACGAACAGGATGGTGCGCTTGCCGTACTGCCCGGCCTGTTGCTTGGCGACTTCCACCGCCTGGCGGATCTCCTTGACCCCGGCCAATACCGCCGAGACGGTTTCGAAATGGGCGTCCGAGACTTCCGCCAGCAATCGCGCCAGGGTGGTCTTGCCCACCCCCGGCGGGCCCCAGAAGATCATCGAATGCAGCGCGCCCTGCTCCAGGGCTTCGCGCAATGGCTTGCCACGAGCCAGCAGATGCTCCTGGCCGACGTACTCATCCAGGTTGGTCGCGCGTAAACGGGCGGCCAGTGGCTGGGCAATCGGGGCACGGCTGAACAGGTCCATGGCGGGCGTCTGAAACCTCTTATTCCTGGATCACGTCCGCACCCTTGGGGATGTCGAACTTGAACTTGGCGGCATCGATGGGTTCATTGGCCTTGACCCCGGTGAACAGCAGGTTGGTGCGCTGGCCGACGCTGTCGACCAGTTGCATGTCATTGATCAGGCCATTGCGGAACGACAGACGCAGGCTGTCGAACAGGGTGTCCTTGGTTTTCGGCTTGAGGACGAAGTCGATCACCCCGCCGGCTTCCTTGGCACTGATATCGAAGCTTTCGCTGATCTTGGAGACATCACCGGACAGCAACAGAGCCGGCGTCTGGGTCAGGCGCAGGTCAAGCTTCTTGATGGTGACCTGTTCCAGATCCGGGTCCCAGAGGGTGACCTTCTGGCCATCGGAGATCATGGTCTGCTCCTGCGGCGCATCGGTGTGCCAGTAGAACAGGCCCGGGCGCTTGAGGGTCATTTCGCCAGCGGTTTCCTGCAGCTGGGTACCGCTGCCGTCCAGGGTCAACTGCGAGAAACGCGCGGTGAGGGTCTGGGATTTTTCGAGCAACTGGGTCAAACGTGCCACGTCCTTCGGATCGGCGTGGGCCGACAGCGTGGTCAGGGCCAGAACCGGCAGCAACAGCATGCGGATAAAACGCATGGGAATCCTCATTGAACTCATTGAAAAGGCGCGCCGCGTGAACCCACGCGGCACGGATCAGTCGCGCGACGGCCCGGGGGCGAGTACTTCACGCGAGCCGTTGGTGTTCATGGCGGTCACGACCCCGGCCATTTCCATGGACTCGATCATGCGGGCGGCCCGGTTGTAGCCAATCTTCAGCTTGCGTTGGACCGCGGAAATCGAGGCCCGACGGCTTTCCAGGACGAACTGTACCGCTTCATCGTAGAGCGCGTCGGTTTCGGCGTCGTCGCTATCGCCACCACCGCTGCCGCCGTCGAAGCCGCTGCCGGCCTCTTCGACGCCATTGAGGATGTCGTCGTTGTATTCCGGTGCACCGCGCAGTTTCCAGGCTTCCACCACCCGGTGGACCTCATCGTCGGAGACAAAGGCGCCATGCACGCGAATCGGCAGGCTGGTGCCCGGCGGCATGTAGAGCATGTCACCGTGACCGAGCAATTGCTCGGCGCCGCCCTGGTCGATGATGGTCCGCGAGTCGATCTTGCTCGACACCTGGAAGGCCATGCGGGTCGGGATGTTGGCCTTGATCAGGCCGGTGATCACGTCCACCGACGGCCGCTGGGTCGCGAGGATCAGGTGGATACCGGCGGCCCGGGCCTTCTGGGCGATACGGGCGATGAGTTCTTCGACCTTCTTGCCGACGATCATCATCATGTCGGCGAATTCGTCGACCACCACCACGATGGTCGGCAGCTTCACCAACAACGGCGCTTCATCGTGGATGCTTTCGCGGTTGTACAGCGGGTCGGTCAGCGGCGTGCCGGCTTCCTGGGCTTCCTTGACCTTGTGGTTGAAGCCCGACAGGTTACGCACGCCCATCTTGGCCATCAGCTTGTAGCGCCGTTCCATCTCGGCGACGCTCCAGCGCAGGGCGTTGGCGGCGTCCTTCATGTCGGTGACTACCGGGCAAAGCAGGTGCGGAATGCCTTCGTAGATCGACAGTTCGAGCATTTTCGGGTCGATCATGATCAGCTTGGCGTCTTCCGGACCGGACTTGAACAGGATCGACAGGATCATCGCGTTCACACCCACCGACTTACCGGAACCGGTGGTACCGGCCACCAGCAGATGCGGCATCTTCGCCAGGTCGGTGATGACCGGCTTGCCGCCGATATCGTGGCCCAGGGCCAGGGTGACCGGGGATTTCGCGTCGTCGTATTCCGGGGTTGAGAGCACTTCGGAGAAACGCACGATCTGGCGGTCCTCGTTGGGAATCTCGATGCCCACGGTGGTCTTGCCGGGAATGACTTCCACCACCCGCACGCTGGTCACCGCCAGCGAACGCGCCAGGTCCTTGGCCAGGTTGGAGATCCGACTGACCTTCACCCCCGCCGCCGGTTGAATCTCGTAACGGGTAATCACCGGACCCGGGTGGATAGAGTCCACCGAGACTTCGACGCCGAATTCCTTGAGCTTGATTTCCAACAGATGGCCGACGGCCGCCAGGGATTCCGGCGAGTAATTGAGCTGCTTCTTTTCCGCCGGATCGAGGATCGAGATCGGCGGCAAGGTGCCCTCCACCGCGCTGTCGACGAACAACGGCGCCTGTTTCTCTTTCTCCACGCGCTTGCTCTGCTGCACCGGTTTCACCGGTGCCGGGGCAATCACCGGCGGTATCTGCTTCTCGCGCTCGGACATGTGCTTGCTCAGGGCCTGCTCGCGCTCGATCAGGCGCTCCTTGACCTTGGCCTGCTCGCGCTTGTCGGGGACGCTCGGCGCCACCACATCGTGAACGCGGTCGTCGACTTCACGCAGTTGCGCCACCAGTTGCTTGCGCTCGACCCGGGCCGACCACCAACGATTCAGCGCGCCCTGGAACAGTTCGAACAGGTCCAGGGTGATCTTGCCGGTGACGTCCATGACCTTGAACCAGGAGAGGTCGGTGAATACTGTCAGGCCGAACAGGAACAAGGCGATGAACAACAGCGTACTGCCCTGGATGTTCAGGGCGTTTTTCGCCAGGTTACCGAGGCTTTCGCCCAAGGCACCGCCAGCGCCCGCCGGCAGGCCGAAGGGCTGATGGAAATGGATATGGGCCAGCGCGGCCCCGGACAGCACCAGGAACACCAGGCCGATCAGCCGCCAGGAAAACAGCCAGCCGCTCCATTGCCAGGGTTCGTGGCGCTGACGGAAGATCTGGTAGGTCTTGATCGCCAGCAGCAAGGGGAACACGTAGGCGAAATAACCCAGCACCATGAACAGGATGTCGGCGCTGTAGGAACCCGCGGGACCGCCGAAGTTCTGCACGTTATCGATCTTGCTGTTGTGGCTCCAGCCCGGATCGTCCTTGCCATAGGTCAGCAAGGCCATCATCAGGAACAGGCACAACGCGCCGATAGCGATCAGCGCACCTTCCTTGAGGCGATAATGCAGTTGCTGCCGCCAGAGCGGAACGACTGCTTTAGAGGGTGTGGCGGTGGATTTCTTCAAAATGATTCACTGTTTCATTACATAACCGGCATTGTACGGATTTGTCCGCCCGATGCCACGCTGTCACCGCATGGGTGTAGCATAACCGACAGCACTTTTCACGCGGTTCAATTTGAGCACGCATTCTCTTTTGTGACAAAGGCTTATGAGGTGTTTTATGAGCGCAACCAAGCATTCACGCCTGATCATCCTGGGTTCCGGCCCTGCCGGTTACAGCGCGGCCGTTTACGCCGCTCGCGCCAACCTCAAGCCTTTGGTCATTACTGGCCTGCAAGCCGGCGGTCAATTGACCACCACTATCGAGGTCGACAACTGGCCCGGCGATGTCGAAGGCCTGACCGGGCCGGTGCTGATGGAGCGCATGCAAAAACACGCCGAGCGTTTCGACACCGAGATCGTCTATGACCACATCCACACCGCCAAGTTGCAGCAGCGCCCGTTTATCCTCGAGGGCGACAGCGGTATTTATACCTGCGACGCCTTGATTATCGCCACTGGCGCCTCGGCGCAGTACCTCGGCCTGCCGTCCGAGGAGGCCTTTGCCGGCAAGGGCGTGTCGGCCTGCGCGACCTGTGACGGTTTTTTCTACCGCAACCAGGTGGTGGCGGTGGTCGGCGGCGGCAATACCGCGGTCGAGGAGGCCCTGTACCTGGCCAATATCGCCAAGGAAGTGCACCTGGTGCATCGCCGGGACAAGCTGCGCTCGGAGAAGATTCTCCAGGACAAGCTCTTCGAGAAAGCCGCCAACGGCAATATCCGCCTGCACTGGAACGAGAATCTGGATGAGGTGCTGGGCGATGCCAGCGGCGTCACCGGCGCCCGCCTGCGCCATAGCGACACCGGCGAAACCCGCGAACTGCCGCTGACCGGGGTGTTTATCGCCATCGGCCATAAGCCCAACACCGATTTGTTCGAGGGCCAGTTGAGCATGCACAACGGCTATCTACGGGTGCAAGGCGGCAGCGAGGGCAATGCCACGGCGACGGAAATCCCCGGGGTGTTCGCCGCCGGCGATGTGGCCGACCATGTCTATCGCCAGGCCGTTACCTCGGCCGGTGCCGGCTGCATGGCGGCACTGGACGCCGAGAAGTTCCTGGACGATAACTGAACCTGTAGGCGCTGCGCTGACTTGCCAGCGATGACAATGGTGAATGTCACATCGCAATCGCTGGCAAGCCAGCGCCTACAGGTTGCGTAGCGCCAACAAGACCGCCCTCCCCTCCTCTGCCCAAGCCTGAATCCCATGCTGACCTGGTTACAACGCAACTCTCTAAGCTTCCCGCCCCTGGCCAAGGCCATGCGCGAACCCAACGGTCTGCTGGCCGCCGGTGGCGACCTGTCCGCCGATCGGCTGGTCCAGGCCTACCGCCATGGCTGCTTCCCGTGGTTTTCCGAAGGCCAGCCGATCCTCTGGTGGTCGCCGGACCCGCGCACCGTGCTGTTTCCCGACGAACTGCATGTGTCCCGCAGCCTGAACAAACTGTTGCGCCAGCAACGCTACCAGGTCACCTTCGACCGCGATTTCGCCGCCGTGATCCGCGCCTGCGCCGCCCCACGGGACTATGCCGACGGCACGTGGATCACCGAAGCCATGCAAAACGCTTATCTGCAGCTGCACGAGCGCGGTTTCGCCCACTCGGTGGAGGTCTGGGACAATGAGCAACTGGTGGGCGGCCTCTACGGCCTGGCAATGGGCCAGCTGTTTTTCGGCGAATCCATGTTCAGCCGTGCCGACAACGCCTCGAAATTCGGTTTCGCCACCCTGGTCCGACACCTCAAGGCCGCGGGTTTCGTCCTGATCGACTGCCAGATGCCCACCGACCACCTGCACAGCCTCGGCGCCCGGGCCATTCCCCGCGACGACTTCGCCCGCTACCTGAGCGAACACCTGGACCAGCCCAACAGCGCGACCTGGGTGCCCTGACCCGTTACGATCAGGTAACCTTCACACAGCGCCTAGGCGACTTTTCCCAGGCTGGCTTACACTTGATTCAATGTAATTGAAAGCTTATTCCGAGGGTCGATCATGACCGAGCTGGCGCGCTTGAAGTTTTATGCCACTCAACCCCACTCTTGCAGTTATCTGCCCGAAGAGCAGGCCACCACGCTGTTCCTCGACCCTAGCCAGCCCATGGATGTGCATGTCTACGCAGACCTGTCGGAAATGGGCTTCCGTCGTAGCGGCGACCACCTGTACCGCCCCCACTGCCAGAACTGCAACGCCTGCGTGCCGGCGCGGATTCCCGTGGCGCAGTTCCAGCCCGATCGCCAGCAGAAACGCATTTTCAAACGCAACACCGAGCTCAAGGTCAAGGCCGTCAAGCCAGGATTCAGCGAGGAATACTTCGATCTGTACCAACGTTATATCGAACAACGCCACGCCGATGGCGACATGTTCCCACCCAGTCGCGACCAGTTTTCCACCTTTCTGGTACGTGACCTGCCGTTCTCGCGCTTCTATGAGTTCCGCCTGGAGGGACGCCTGCTGGCCGTGGCCGTCACCGACCTGCTGCCTAACGGTTTGTCGGCGGTCTACACCTTCTACGAGCCCGCTGAGGAGCGGCGCAGCCTGGGGCGCTACGCTATCCTCTGGCAGATCGGCGAAGCGCAGCGGCTGGGCCTGGAAGCGGTCTACCTCGGCTATTGGATCAAGAACTGCAAGAAGATGAACTACAAGACCCAATATCGGCCGATCGAACTGCTGATCAACCAGCGCTGGGTCACCCTCAGTTAAAGCGCCGGTCCCGGCGCAATCGAACTGTATTTCCCAGGCCAGTACTAACCCCTTGGCGTGAACCCCCTTTTTCGGGCACAATGCACGCCGCTTTTGCCTGGCGCAGTTGCACCGGGCCATTCACTGGACACCGAGGGCTTTACTGCATGTCGAAAGAAGACAGCTTCGAAATGGAAGGCACTGTCGTCGACACCCTGCCGAATACCATGTTTCGCGTGGAATTGGAAAATGGGCACGTCGTAACCGCGCATATCTCCGGAAAAATGCGCAAGAACTACATTCGTATTCTCACCGGTGACAAAGTGCGCGTCGAGCTGACGCCCTACGACTTGAGCAAAGGGCGCATCACTTACCGCGCCCGCTAAGCAAGTCGATACAAAAACGCCCGGCATCGCCGGGCGTTTTTGTTTGTGTGCACTTTAGGGACTGACGCCCCTCTTTTGTGGGAGCCGGCTTGCCGGCGATGGAACCCTTGAATCCTGCATTGATCTCAGGGACGCCGTCGCCGGCAAGCCGGCTCCCACAGAAGACGCGGTGTTTTCAAAATCACAGACACAACAAAGGCGCCAGAAGGCGCCTTTGTTGTGTTTGCAGGACCTACATCACGCCATTTCAGCCGTGGTTTCGAACTCGAAAGTCAGCTCGCCATCCTTGATGTCGATGTGCACCACACCGCCATGGTCGGACAACTCGCCGAACAGGATCTCCTCGGCCAATGGCCGCTTGATCTTGTCCTGGATCAGACGCGCCATTGGACGTGCGCCCATTGCCGCGTCGTAACCACTCTCCGCCAGCCAACTGCGTGCCGCATCGGTGACTTCCAGCTGCACGCGCTTGTCTTCCAGCTGCGCCTGAAGTTCGGTAAGGAACTTGTCCACCACGCTCTTGATGACCTCATGACTGAGGCGACCAAACTGGATAATGGTGTCCAGACGGTTGCGGAACTCCGGCGTGAAGCTCTTCTTGATCACTTCCATGGCATCGGAAGAGTGATCCTGGTGCGCGAAGCCGATCGACGCACGCGCCGCGGTCTCGGCACCGGCGTTGGTGGTCATGATCACGATCACGTTGCGGAAATCCGCCTTGCGCCCGTTGTTGTCGGTCAGGGTCCCGTGGTCCATCACCTGCAACAGCAGGTTGAAGACTTCCGGGTGAGCCTTCTCGATTTCATCGAGCAGCAGGACGCAATGCGGTTGCTTGGTGATGGCCTCGGTCAGCAGGCCGCCCTGGTCGAAACCGACATAGCCCGGAGGCGCACCGATCAGACGCGATACGGTGTGCCGCTCCATGTACTCGGACATGTCGAAGCGCACCAGCTCGATCCCCATCGCCTTGGCCAACTGCCGGGCCGCTTCGGTCTTGCCGACACCGGTGGGACCGGCGAACAGGAACGAACCGACCGGCTTGTCCGGCGACTTCAACCCGGCACGGGACAGCTTGATGGCGGTCGACAACGAGTCGATGGCCGCATCCTGGCCGAACACGGTGAGTTTCAGGTCGCGTTCCAGGTTACGTAGCAGTTCCTTGTCGGAGCTGGTGACGTGTTTTGGCGGAATCCGCGCGATCTTCGCCACGATGTCCTCGACCTGTGCAACCTCGATACGCTTGACCCGTTTCTCGATCGGTTGCAGGCGCTGATAGGCCCCCGCCTCGTCGATCACGTCGATGGCCTTGTCCGGCATGTGCCGGTCATTGATATAACGCGACGCCAGTTCGGCGGCGGCGCGCAAGGCCTCGTCGCTGTACTCGATGTTGTGGTGCTGCTCGAAACGCCCTTTCAGGCCGCGCAGGATGCCGATGGTGTCTTCCACCGAAGGCTCGGACACGTCGACCTTCTGGAAGCGCCGCGCCAGGGCCCGGTCCTTCTCGAAGATGCCGCGAAACTCCTGGAAGGTGGTCGAACCGATGCAGCGGATATCACCCGAGGAGAGCAACGGCTTGAGCAGGTTCGAGGCATCCATGACGCCACCGGAAGCGGCACCCGCACCAATGATGGTGTGGATTTCGTCGATGAACAGGATCGCCTGCGGACGTTTTTTCAGCTCGCCGAGCAGCGCCTTGAAGCGCTTCTCGAAATCGCCACGGTATTTGGTACCGGCCAGCAAGGCACCGAGGTCGAGGGAATAGACCACGCTGTTGGCCAGCAGGTCCGGCACCTGGTTGTCGACGATGCGCTTGGCCAGGCCTTCGGCGATGGCTGTCTTGCCCACGCCCGCCTCGCCCACCAGCAACGGGTTGTTCTTGCGCCGACGCGCGAGGATCTGCGCCACGCGCTCGACTTCCAGCTCACGCCCGACCAGCGGATCGATACGACCCTGGCGCGCCAGTTCGTTCAGATTGCTGGCGTAAGCGTCCAGTGGATTGCCTGAAGATGAAGACTCACCGCCCTCTTCGTCCTGCATGTCTTGCTCGCCTTCGGAGTGATCGCCGTGCCCGGGCACCTTGGAGATGCCATGGGCGATGTAGTTGACGACATCGATACGCGCCACGCTTTGTTGCTTGAGCAGGAAGACCGCCTGGCTTTCCTGCTCGCTGAAGATCGCGACCAGCACGTTGGCGCCCGTCACTTCACGCTTACCGGAACTCTGCACATGGAAAACGGCACGCTGCAGGACACGCTGGAAGCCCAGAGTCGGCTGGGTTTCGCGATCCTCGTCATGAACGGGGATCAGCGGCGTGGTGGAGTCGATGAACTCCTGCAGGTCGTGCTTGAGTTTATCGAGATTGGCGCCACAGGCACGCAGGACGGTGGCGGCAGCCTCATTGTCCAAAAGGGCCAGCAGCAGGTGCTCGACGGTCATGAATTCATGACGCTTCGAGCGAGCCTCCTTGAAGGCAAGATTGAGGGTGACTTCGAGTTCGCGGTTTAACATAGTTCACCTCATACCCAAGTGGTCGGCATTAACCGTCCTTCTCGATTTCACAGAGTAGCGGATGCTGGCTTTCCCTAGCGTACTGGTTGACCTGCATGGCCTTGGTCTCGGCGATGTCGCGGGTAAACACTCCACATACTGCCCGTCCTTCTGTGTGGACGGCCAGCATGACCTTGGTCGCCAGCTCGCGATTCAGGTTAAAAAACACCTCGAGCACTTCGACGACGAAATCCATCGGTGTGTAGTCATCGTTGAACAAAACCACCTTGTACATCGGCGGCGCCTGCAACGCGGGCTTGGATTCCTGTACTGCAATACCCGCGGAATCGTCGTCGTGGGAATCCGGGCGATCCTGATTGAATGTTAGTCGAATCTGGCTGATTGCATGCATGGAAAGAAAGGTTCGTCAGTTGAGCAATTGCAGTGATGGGGACGCGGTGGACAGATTTCAATACTGACCGCCAGGTCACCTTGACTATCGGCAAAACGGTGTTACAACCAATAGAGCCCACAGTGGGTAATAAAGGTCCATACCGTCAACCGTTTTTCTGGTTCACGCAGTGAAGGATGAACTGGATGATACTCCAGTGATGGGGTCGTTTGCAGAGGGATATGAGCATGCTGAGTGGTAAAGTCAAGTGGTTCAACAATGCCAAGGGCTACGGCTTCATCATTGAAGAAGGCAAGAGTGAAGACCTGTTCGCCCATTACTCGGCCATCCAGATGGATGGCTATAAAACCCTTAAGGCTGGCCAGGCAGTAAGCTTTGAGATCATCCAGGGCCCCAAGGGCTTGCATGCGGTCAACATCCGGCAGTTGGTGACTGCTGCCGCGCCTGCTGCCAAACCGCAGAACGTTGCAGCACAGGCCCCCACAGCCAGAGTCTGAAAGCCACACACGTCCAGATAACGAAACGCCCGACCCAATCACTTGGGCCGGGCGTTTTCGTTGACCGCCGGTCGAGTTACATGTGCTTGATCAGCGCATCGCCAAAGCCGGAAGACGACACCAGCGTCGCACCGTCCATCAGCCGCTCGAAATCGTAAGTCACGGTTTTCGCGCCGATGGCACCGTTGGTGCCCTTGATGATCAGGTCGGCCGCCTCGGTCCAGCCCATGTGCCGTAGCATCATTTCCGCGGAGAGGATCAGCGAACCGGGGTTGACCTGGTCCTTGCCGGCGTACTTGGGCGCCGTACCGTGGGTCGCCTCGAACATCGCCACGGTGTCCGACAGGTTGGCCCCCGGCGCGATACCGATACCACCGACTTCGGCGGCCAGGGCGTCGGACAGGTAGTCACCGTTCAGGTTCAAAGTCGCGATCACATCGTACTCGGCCGGACGCAGCAGGATCTGCTGGAGCATGGCATCGGCGATGGCGTCCTTGACCACCACGTTGCGGCCGGTCTTCGGATTCTTGAACTGCATCCACGGACCGCCATCGAGCAGGGTCGCGCCGAACTCTTCGGCCGCCACTTCGTAGGCCCATTCCTTGAAGGCACCCTCGGTGAACTTCATGATGTTGCCTTTGTGCACGATGGTCAGCGACTTGCGATCGTTATCGACGACATATTGCAGGGCCTTGCGCACCAGGCGCTGAGTGCCCTCTTTCGACACCGGCTTGATGCCGATCCCGCAGTCCTGGTCGAAACGGATCTTGGTCACACCCATTTCTTCTTTCAGAAACTTGATGACCTTGATCGCTTCCGGCGAACCGGCTTTCCATTCGATGCCGGCATAGATGTCTTCGGAGTTCTCACGAAAGATGGTCATGTCGACATCGCCAGGTTTCTTCACCGGGCTGGGCACGCCTTCGAACCAACGTACCGGACGCAGGCAGACATACAGGTCGAGCTGCTGACGCAAGGCCACGTTCAGCGAGCGGATACCGCCACCCACCGGCGTGGTCAGCGGGCCCTTGATGGAGACCACGTAATCCTTGACCGCATCCAGGGTTTCCTGGGGCAGCCAGGTATCCTGGTCATAGACCTGGGTGGCTTTCTCGCCGGCAAAGACTTCCATCCAGGAGATCTTGCGCTTGCCGCCGTAGGCCTTGTGCACCGCCGCGTCGACGACCTTGATCATCACCGGGCTGATATCGACGCCAATACCATCGCCTTCGATGAAGGGGATGATCGGGTTGTCAGGAACATTGAGAGAATGGTCTGGATTGACGGTGATTTTGTCGCCGACGGCCGGAACCTGAATCTTCTTGTATCCCATGTTGAACTCCATCTATGGATTGAACATCTGGCTGCGTTCGAGCGTACCCCAGGTGCTTGCGCGTGGGAACCTCACACCCGACTCATCTGCCGCGAAAAACCTCGAATTCGCGGCCTACAAGCTTGAAAGCAAAGGTAAAAGCGCCAAAGTCGAGCACTTCTTGCGACACCTCGCCGCAGGGCGCCCTGCGACCTTTAGACCAATGGACGAGTGTAGTCGCTTATGAAGCATCGGCGTTTTGCCAGCAACCTATGTATAATCGCGCCGCTGACCATGGAGTCACGCCGGCTGACCTCTCTACAACGAGACTTTCCGCCCGAAAAAGCCGGGTTGTTATAGCAATCCGACCGCTTGACGCTCGACTGATGCACCCAACATCACCGCGCGCGAAGAAACCTCGACATTCGGCTCATGGATGACTTTTGAACGAACGCGCTTACCCGGCGCATCTCGAGTTTCTGCGCATGCTTTAGCAAAGAAGAGAGTTAATCCGAATATGCCCAACCGTTCGAAGATCATCTACACCTTCACCGACGAAGCCCCTGCCCTCGCCACTTATTCACTGTTGCCTATCGTAGAGGCCTTTACCGCTTCGGCTGATATCGCCGTGGAAACCCGCGATATCTCGCTGGCCGGACGCATTCTCGCAAGCTTCCCCGAACAACTGGGCGCCAAGGCCGTGCCGGATCACCTCGCCGAACTGGGCGAGCTGGCCATCACCCCTGAAGCCAACATCATCAAGCTGCCGAACATCAGCGCCTCGGTTCCACAACTGCAGGCCGCGATCAAGGAACTGCAAGCCCAGGGCTTCAACATCCCGGACTACCCGGAAACCGTCAGCAACGACGCCGAGAAAGACGCTCGCGCCCGTTACGACAAGATCAAGGGCAGCGCCGTGAACCCGGTCCTGCGCGAAGGCAACTCCGACCGCCGCGCGCCGTTGTCGGTCAAGAACTATGCACGCAAGCACCCGCACAAGATGGGCGCCTGGGCCGCCGACTCCAAGTCCCACGTCGCGCACATGAGCACCGGCGACTTCTACGGCAGCGAAAAAGCCGCGCTGATCGACACGGCCGGCAGCGTCAAGATCGAGCTGATCGCCCAGGACGGTACTGCCAGCGTCCTGAAAGAGAAAACCAGCGTACAAGCCGGTGAGATCCTCGATTGCGCCGTGCTGAGCAAGAACGCCCTGCGCAGCTTTATCGCCGCTGAAATCGAAGACGCCAAGAAACAAGGCGTGCTGCTGTCGGTTCACCTGAAAGCCACCATGATGAAGGTCTCCGACCCGATCATGTTCGGTCAGATCGTTGCCGAGTTCTACAAAGACGCACTGACCAAGCACGCCGTCGTGCTGGAGCAGATCGGCTTCAACCTGAACAACGGCATCGGCGACCTGTACGCCCGCATCAAGGCCCTGCCGGCCGAGCAGCAGGCGCAGATCGAAGCCGACATCCAGGCGGTCTACGCCGCCCGTCCGGCGTTGGCCATGGTCAACTCCGACAAAGGCATCACCAACCTGCACGTGCCGAGCGACGTCATTGTCGACGCCTCGATGCCAGCGATGATCCGTGACTCCGGCAAGATGTGGGGCACCGACGGCCAGCTGCACGACACCAAGGCAGTGATCCCGGATCGCTGCTACGCCACCATCTATCAGGCGGTGATTGAAGACTGCAAGCAACACGGCGCCTTCGACCCAACCACCATGGGCAGCGTGCCGAACGTCGGCCTGATGGCGAAAAAAGCCGAAGAGTACGGCTCCCACGACAAGACTTTCCAGATCAAGGTCGACGGTGTGGTTCGGGTTTCCGACAACAGCGGTCGCACCCTGCTGGAACAAACCGTGGAAGCCGGCGACATCTTCCGCATGTGCCAAGCCAAGGACGCGCCGATCCAGGACTGGGTCAAGCTGGCCGTCAACCGTGCCCGCGCCAGCAACACTCCGGCAATCTTCTGGCTCGACCCAATGCGCGCCCATGACGGCGTGGTGATCGAAAAAGTCCAGACCTACCTCAAGGACCACGACACCACCGGCCTGGACATCCAGATCATGTCGCCGGTCGATGCCATGAAACTCACCCTGGCCCGCACCCGTGCCGGCAAGGACACCATCTCGGTCACCGGTAACGTGCTGCGCGACTACCTGACCGACCTGTTCCCGATCATGGAACTGGGCACCAGCGCCAAGATGCTGTCGATCGTGCCGCTGATGAATGGCGGTGGTCTGTTCGAAACCGGCGCCGGCGGTTCGGCACCGAAACACGTGCAGCAACTGGTGGAAGAGAACTTCCTGCGCTGGGATTCCCTGGGTGAGTTCCTGGCCCTGGCCGCTTCCCTTGAGCACCTGGGCGTGACCTACAACAACCCGAAAGCCCTGGTGCTGTCGAAGACCCTGGACCAGGCCACTGGCCAGTTCCTCGACAACAACAAGTCGCCATCGCGTAAAGTCGGCAACATCGACAACCGCGGCAGCCACTTCTACCTGGCGCTGTACTGGGCCCAGGCCTTGGCCGCCCAGAGCGAAGACACTGCGTTGCAAGGCCAGTTCACCCAACTGGCCAAGACCCTGGCCGAGAACGAGGCGACTATCGTTGCCGAACTCAACGCCGTACAGGGCAAGCCAGTGGACATCGGCGGTTACTACCACGCCGATGCCGAGCTGATCAGCAAGGCCATGCGTCCGAGCACGACCTTCAACGCGGCGATTGCTGCGCTGGTGTAAGCGTTCTGGAAACACCACAAACCCCGGCCCAGTGCCGGGGTTTGTGTTTGTGGCCCAAGCATTCATCGCCCTGTGAATACAAATCCCGTGGGGCCGGCTTGCCGGCGATGAGGCCCCTGAGCCATGCATCGCCGGCAAGCCGGCTCCCACACGGGACCGCGTTCGCCCTATGATGCCCTCATGTTCAAAGAGAGCCCCACCCTATGGAATGGCAACCCCACATCACCGTCGCCACCGTCGTCGAAGACAATGGCCGTTTCCTGCTGGTCGAAGAACTGCAAGACGGACAGGTGGTCTTCAACCAGCCCGCCGGCCACCTGGACCCGCATGAAAGCCTCAGCGACGCCGCCCTCCGCGAAACCCTCGAGGAAACCGGCTGGGACGTCGAACTGACTGGCGTCATCGGTATCTATCTCTATACCGCCCCGAGCAACGGCGTAACCTACCAGCGCGTCTGTTTTGCCGGCAAACCGCTCAAACACCACCCCGAATATCAACTGGACCACGGCATCATCGGCCCGCGCTGGCTGACCCGCGACGAATTGCTGGCCCTGCGCCCGCAATGGCGCAGCGAGCTGATCATCCGTTGCCTGGACGATTATCTGGCCGGTCCCCCGCACAGTCTCGAGCTGATCCGCCCTTCTCTTTAGCCTTGCGGGCCCGGGCCTGTTAGAATCGCGTCCTTTTTCGAAGACACTCATTGAATCCCTATGCGTGATCCAGCTGCCACCGCCCCAGAAAACCTGCGCGTCATCGTCGGCATGTCCGGCGGCGTAGACTCTTCCGTTTCCGCTGTCCTGCTGATGGAGCAGGGTTATCAGGTGGAAGGCTTGTTCATGAAGAACTGGGAAGAAGACGACGGAACGGAGTACTGCACCGCCATGGACGACCTGGCGGACGCCCAGGCCGTGTGCGACAAGATCGGCATCAAGCTGCACACCGCCAACTTCGCCGCCGAATACTGGGACAACGTGTTCGAGCACTTCCTGGCCGAATACAAGGCCGGACGCACGCCGAACCCGGACATCCTCTGCAACCGCGAAATCAAGTTCAAGGCGTTCCTCGACTACGCCCTGATGCTCGGTGCCGACCTGATCGCCACCGGCCACTACGTGCGTCGCCGCGACATCGACGGTCGCACCGAACTGCTCAAGGGCCTGGACCCGAACAAGGACCAGAGCTACTTCCTCCACGCCGTCGGCGGCGAGCAGATCGCCAAGACCCTGTTCCCGGTCGGCGAGCTGGAAAAGCCCGCAGTGCGTGCGATCGCCGAGAAACACGAGCTGGCCACGGCGAAGAAGAAGGACTCCACCGGCATCTGTTTTATCGGTGAACGGCGCTTCAGCGATTTCCTCAAACAGTACCTGCCGGCCCAACCGGGCGAGATCAAGACCACCGAAGGCGAAGTCATCGGCCGTCACCACGGCCTGATGTACCACACCATCGGCCAGCGCCAGGGCCTCGGCATCGGCGGCCTGAAGGACGCCAGCGACGAGCCGTGGTACGTGCTGCTCAAGGACCTGGAGCACAACGAACTGATCGTCGGCCAGGGCAACGAGCACCCATGGCTGTTTTCCCGCGCCCTGCTCGCCTCGGAGATCTACTGGGTCAACCCGGTGGACTTGAGCGCGCCACGCAAACTGACGGCCAAGGTGCGCTATCGCCAAAGCGACCAGTCCTGCACCCTGGAACAGACCGCAAACGGCTATCGCGCCGTGTTCGACGAACCGCAGCGCGCGGTGACCCCGGGTCAATCGGTGGTGTTCTACGACGGCGAGATCTGCCTCGGTGGCGGCGTGATCGAAGTCGCCGAGCCCTGGACCTTCAAGGAACAGCGTCCATGAGCCCGACCCAGGAGCAACTGACGGCGTTGGGCGGCGTATTTCTCGCCGCGGTGCTGGTGGACAAGATCGCCAAGAGCGGCCAATCCAGCGAAGCCGGCCTGAGCTGCATGCTCGGCAGCCTGCTGGTGCGCGACCCCAAGGACACCCTGGAAGTCTACGGCGGCGACGACCTCCAGCTGCGTGAAGGCTACCGCGCGCTGATCGGCGCCCTCGAGCGCGATCCCAGCGCCCTGCAACGCGAACCGCTGCGCTATGCCCTGTCGATGCTCGGCCTCGAGCGCCAACTGGCCAAGCGTGACGACCTGCTGGAGATCATCAGCAAGCGCCTGCCGCAGATCCAGTCCCAGGTCGAGCATTTCGGCCCGTCCCACGAAAACGTGGTGGCCGCCTGTGGCGCCCTGTACCAGGACACCCTGAGCACCCTGCGCCAGCGTATCCAGGTGCACGGCGACATGCGCAACCTGCAACAACCGAGCAACGCCTCGAAGATCCGCGCCCTGCTGCTGGCCGGTATCCGCTCGGCGCGCCTGTGGCGACAACTGGGCGGCCATCGCTGGCAACTGGTGGTCAGCCGGCGCAAGCTGCTCAAGGAACTGTACCCGCTGATGCACAGCGCCTAGGCGCTGTTATCCGCGAAAAGCGCAAGACGCCGGTCGGTTGGCAACAGACCGGTGGTTATTTTCATGTATGATACGCGCCCCATTTCGTTGCCCGACTGTCCGAGAACACCCCATGCAGCTTTCTTCGCTCACTGCGGTTTCCCCTGTTGACGGCCGCTACGCCGGCAAAACCCAGGCCCTGCGCCCTATTTTCAGTGAATACGGGCTGATCCGTGCGCGCGTGCTGGTGGAAGTGCGCTGGCTCCAGCGCCTGGCCGCCCACGCCGAGATCGGCGAAGTTCCGGCTTTTTCCGCCGAAGCCAACGCGGTCCTGAACACCCTCGCCGAGAACTTCTCCCTGGAACACGCCGAGCGTGTGAAGGAGATCGAGCGCACCACCAACCACGACGTCAAAGCCATCGAGTACCTGCTCAAGGAACAGGCCGCCAAGCTGCCTGAACTGGCCAACGTCAGCGAATTCATCCACTTCGCCTGCACCAGCGAGGACATCAACAACCTGTCCCACGCCCTGATGCTGCGCGAAGGCCGTGACGACGTGCTGCTGCCGCTGATGCGCCAGATCGCCGAAGCCATCCGCGAACTGGCCCAGCGCTTCGCCGCCGTGCCGATGCTCTCGCGCACCCACGGCCAGCCGGCCTCGCCGACCACCCTGGGCAAGGAACTCGCGAACGTCGTCTACCGCCTGGAGCGCCAGATCGCCCAAGTCGCCGCCGTGCCACTGCTGGGCAAGATCAACGGTGCCGTGGGCAACTACAACGCGCACCTGTCGGCCTACCCGCAGATCGACTGGGAAGCCAACGCCCGCGCCTTCATCGAAGACGAACTGGGCCTGGGCTTCAACCCCTACACCACCCAGATCGAGCCGCACGACTACATCGCCGAACTGTTCGACGCGATCGCGCGCTTCAACACCATCCTGATCGACTTCGACCGCGATATCTGGGGCTACATCTCCCTGGGCTACTTCAAGCAGCGCACCATTGCCGGCGAAATCGGTTCCTCGACCATGCCGCACAAGGTCAACCCGATCGACTTCGAGAACTCCGAAGGCAACCTGGGCATCGCCAACGCGCTGTTCCAGCACCTGGCCAGCAAACTGCCGATCTCCCGCTGGCAGCGTGACCTGACCGACTCCACCGTGCTGCGCAACCTCGGCGTCGGCTTCGCCCACAGCATCATTGCTTACGAAGCCAGCCTCAAGGGCATCAGCAAGCTGGAGCTCAACGAGCAGAAAATCGCCGCCGACCTGAACGCCTGCTGGGAAGTCCTGGCCGAGCCGATCCAGACCGTCATGCGTCGCTACAACATCGAAAACCCGTACGAAAAACTGAAAGAACTGACCCGCGGCAAGGGCATCAGCCCGGAAGCGCTGCAGACTTTCATCGACGGTCTCGAGATGCCCGCGGACGCCAAGGCCGAGCTGAAAAAGCTCACCCCGGCCAACTACATCGGCAACGCCGTGGCCCAGGCCCAGCGTATCTGATCGCACCGTACCCGCTCTGAACGCCCGGCTGAGCCGGGCGTTTTTATTCCAGTCTTAAAAATACGTTTTTTCAATAGGTTACACATGAATCCTGATACTCCTCTGCAACTTCTGGGCGGCATCACCGCCCGGGAATTTCTGCGTGACTACTGGCAGAAAAAACCGCTGCTGATCCGTCAGGCCATTCCGGATTTCGAAAGCCCGATCGACGCCGATGAACTCGCCGGCCTGGCCCTGGAAGAAGAAGTCGAATCGCGCCTGATCATCGAGCACGGCGAGCGCCCCTGGGAACTGCGCCGTGGCCCGTTCGCCGAAGACGCCTTCAGCCAACTGCCGGAACGCGAGTGGACCCTGCTGGTGCAGGCCGTGGACCAGTTCGTCCCGGAAGTCGCCGAGCTGCTGGAGCACTTCCGCTTCCTGCCGAGCTGGCGCATCGACGACGTGATGATCAGCTTTGCCGCACCCGGCGGCAGCGTCGGTCCGCACTTCGACAACTACGATGTGTTCCTGCTCCAGGGCCACGGCAAGCGCAACTGGAAAATCGGCCAGATGTGCGATTCCACCAGCCCGCTGCTGGAACACGCCGACCTGCGCATCCTCGCCGGCTTCGAGGAAACCGCCGAGTGGACCCTGGAACCCGGCGACATGCTCTACCTGCCACCGCGCCTGGCCCATTGCGGCGTGGCCGTGGACGACTGCATGACCTATTCGGTAGGTTTCCGCGCACCGAGCGCCGCTGAAGTACTGACCCACTTCACCGACTTCCTCGCCCAGTTCCTGCCGGACGAAGAACGCTACACCGACGCCGACGCGCAGCCGGTGGCCGATCCGCACCAGATCCAGCACGACGCCCTCGACCGCCTGAAAAGCTTGCTGGCCGAGCACATGAGCGACGAGCGCCTGTTGCTGACCTGGTTCGGCCAGTTCATGACCGAGCCACGTTATCCGGAGCTGGTGGTGGGCCCGGAACTCGAAGAAGAAGACCTGCTTGATGGCCTGCAACAGGGCGCGGTGCTGATCCGCAACCCGAGCGCACGCATGGCCTGGTCCGAAGTCGACGACGACCTGCTACTGTTCGCCAGCGGACAGAGCCGCCTGCTGCCGGGCAAGCTGCGCGAGCTGTTGAAAATGATCTGTGCGGCCGATGCGCTGCACGAGGATAATCTGGCGCCATGGTTGGCCGATGAAGATGGCCGTAGCCTGCTGTGTCAGCTGGTCAAACAAGGAAGCCTGGGATTTGCCGATGAATAGAATTCACGTACGTGTCGCGGACTGGCAAAAGGATAACGCCGAGATTCGGCGCATTCGTGAGTCGGTGTTCATCGCCGAGCAGTCGGTTCCACCGGAACTGGAGTGGGACGCCGATGACAGCGGTGCCGCGCATTTCCTGGCCTTCGAGGGAGACTTCCCGATTGGTACCGCCCGGCTGCTGCCGGACGGTCATATCGGCCGGGTGTCGGTGCTCAAGGACTGGCGCGGGCTGAAGGTCGGTGACGCGCTGATGCAGGCGGTGATCGGCGAGGCCGAGAAACGCGGCCTCAAGCAACAAATGCTCAGTGCCCAGGTCCAGGCGACCCGGTTCTATGAGCGTCTGGGGTTCAGCATTGTCAGCGAGGAGTTTCTCGAAGCCGGGATTCCCCACGTCGATATGGTGCGCAACTCGGTTTAAAAGCCGGCGCTGCTGCGCAGCCATTCGCGAGCAAGCTCCGCTCCCACAGGATTGAGGGCAACCACAGATTTTGTGTGTGGCGCAAAACCCGTGGGAGCGGAGCTTGCCCGCGAAGGCGTCAGCAGACACACTCCAAAAACGCCCCGCCATCCCCCGATGCCGGGGCGTTTTGCCGTCCGCGATTCAACTTGACCCACCAATGGCCGAGAAACTGTCAAACTCAAGCCATTGCCCAGTCCAACGCGGAGATAACGGACATGTCCCTACGCACCCTGCTCACCGGCCTGCTACTGACCTGCACGCTCAGCGCCCAGGCCGCCACCGAAATCATCCCCCTGAACTACCGCACCAGCGCCGACCTGCTGCCCGTGGCCCAGGACTTTCTCGGTAAGGACGGCAAGGCCAGCGCCTACCAGAACCAACTGATCGTCAATGCCGAACCGGCCAAGATCAAGGAACTGCGCGACTTCCTCGGACAACTGGACACCCCGGCCAAGCGTCTGCTGATCAGCGTCGACACCAGTGAAAACAACGATCAGAACAGCCAGGGCTACGCCGTCAACGGCCAGAACCAGACCCGTATCATCAACTACGGCACCGCCAGTCGCGACGGCGGCATACAGCAGGTGCAGACCGTCGAAGGCACCCCGGCACTGATCCAGGTCGGCCAGAGCGTGCCGCTGACCACCGCCATCAGCACCAACCAGTCCTTCGGCAACGGCTCCAACCAGAACCAGAACCCGAACCAGCAACCCCTGACGCAAATACAGAGCCAATACCGCAACGTGACCCAAGGCTTCTACGTCACCGCCAGCGTCACCGGCGACATCGTTCACCTGTCCATCAGCACAAATCGTGACCGGATCAGCCAGGAACGTCAGGATGTAGTGAATGTGCAAAGCACCGACACAACCGTCAGCGGGCGCCTGGGCGAGTGGATCACCCTGGCTGGCGTCAACGGCCAGAGCCAGGCCGACCGGCAGGCGCTAACCCGCAGCTACTCGACCTCCGGACGTAACGACATGACTTTGCGGGTGAAAGTCGACAGCCTGGACTAAAGCACCAAAAACTGACTGACAAGTCGTATTAGACTAAAGATGTAGTGCCTAAAAAAAGCACTACAAAATGTTTGACGAGCCAAAAAACCGAAGGCATGATGACCTCGCTCCCGCTAATCAGGGGCCCTGGCAAGGGCCTTCGGATCGCCGCTCTAACCTACCCACCTGAGCCGATTCGTGTCTGTACCGCCCACAAGGCGCGTTTGACGAGGTTGCGACTGGAACGAAGTTGTCCCGAGGGACGGAAGCGTAATAGGTAGAACGGCAAGACCCTGAAGTCTGCATGAAGGCCCACGATGCCCCAATGCGCCCGATGGCTCGCCCTCGCCTCGCTCACTTCCCCCTTGAGCCCATCGTTCAATCGTCGCCTTCCCCGCCAGACCGCACCTGAGCGCCTAAGCTTCTGGTCAGCGAGCAGCCGTTTGTCCAAGCCCTCGGCTTGAACACCCGGCGGAGCATGAATTCTCCACCTAAAGACCTATGCGACGAGGTTTATCTCCATGGCACTGACACGCGAACAGCAAATTGCAGCCCTTGAAAAAGACTGGGCTGAAAACCCGCGCTGGAAAGGCGTGACACGCACTTACTCCGCCGCTGACGTGGTCCGCCTGCGTGGCTCGGTTCAACCCGAGCACACCCTGGCCCGCATGGGCGCCGAGAAACTGTGGAACCTGGTCACCCAGGGCGCCAAGCCATCCTTCCGTCCGGATAAAGATTTCGTCAACTGCATGGGCGCCCTGACCGGCGGCCAGGCCGTGCAACAAGTCAAGGCCGGCATCCAGGCGATCTACCTGTCGGGCTGGCAAGTGGCCGCGGACAACAACTCCGCCGAATCCATGTACCCCGACCAGTCGCTGTACCCGGTGGACTCCGTGCCGACCGTGGTCAAGCGCATCAACAACTCGTTCCGTCGCGCCGACCAGATCCAGTGGAAAGCCGGCAAGAACCCGGGTGATGACGGCTACATCGACTACTTCGCACCGATCGTGGCTGACGCCGAAGCCGGTTTCGGCGGCGTCCTGAACGCCTACGAACTGATGAAGAGCATGATCGAAGCGGGCGCCGCCGGCGTGCACTTCGAAGACCAACTGGCTTCCGTGAAGAAATGCGGCCACATGGGCGGTAAGGTACTGGTTCCAACCCAGGAAGCCGTACAGAAGCTGACCGCCGCCCGCCTGGCCGCCGACGTTGCCGGTACACCGACCATCATCCTGGCCCGTACCGACGCCAACGCCGCCGACCTGCTGACTTCGGACTGCGATCCGTACGACCAGCCATTCGTGACCGGCGAACGCACCCAGGAAGGCTTCTATAAAGTCCGCGCCGGCCTCGACCAGGCCATCGCCCGCGGCCTGGCCTACGCGCCGTACGCCGACCTGATCTGGTGTGAAACCGCCAAGCCGGACCTGGACGAAGCCCGTCGCTTCGCCGAAGCCATCAAGAAGGAATACCCGGACCAACTGCTGTCCTACAACTGCTCGCCGTCTTTCAACTGGAAGAAGAACCTGGACGACGCGACCATCGCCAAGTTCCAGCGCGAACTGTCGGCCATGGGCTACAAGCACCAGTTCATCACCCTGGCGGGTATCCACAACATGTGGCACAGCATGTTCAACCTGGCGCACGACTACGCCCGCAACGACATGACCGCCTACGTGAAGCTGCAGGAACAGGAATTCGCCGACGCGGCCAAGGGTTACACCTTCGTTGCGCACCAGCAGGAAGTCGGCACCGGCTACTTCGACGACATGACCACCGTGATCCAGGGCGGTTCGTCCTCGGTGACCGCGCTGACCGGTTCGACCGAAGAAGAACAGTTCCACTGAGTACGCTGCGAGCAAGCGGCCATCCCAGAACGAAGCAGAACTAACTGGAATGCCTGAAAAACTGACGCCCCGACTGGTTCGGGGCGTTTTTTTTACCTATCACTTACGCCCCCCCTGTAGGAGCGAGCTTGCTCGCGATGGACTTCAGGACACCGCATCCCTCCAGCAAACCCGGGTCATCGTTGGCGCCCATCGCGGGCAAGCTCGCTCCTACATCAAGGAATACGTTCGGCCATGACGATGCAAAACATTGATCCAGAGCGGTATCGATTGCGACAAAAAACGCTAAAACGACGCGCGACGCAACTTTCGTCGCACCGGCGTTTAAAGCCACTACACTTCCCTTCGCGGGCTACAACAAGCATTGGAGCGACCTAGATGATATCAATTATCATTCAATATTCACTTCGTTCATTACAATGCGGATAAAACATAATTAACAAAAAGGCCCCTAATGCCCACAGCGCATGGCCTGCGAGCCATCGAGACCTCAACATGTCCTTATTCCAGACAATAATTTCGCTATAGAAAATTTACTTGCCCGGTGTTTAGCCATAAAATCACCGGGATAGATTGCACTGCGACATATCGTCACTGCTTTTACTTCTTTATCACGCTCAGAGCCCCTTGCGCTCTGTTAAGGATTACCCGCATGCCCGAAGCGACCGGACTCATGGCCCACAACTGGGGCTTTGCCATTTTCCTGCTCGGCGTCGTCGGCCTCTGTGCCTTCATGCTCGGTCTTTCCAGCCTCCTTGGGTCAAAAGCCTGGGGCCGCAGCAAAAACGAACCGTTCGAGTCTGGCATGCTGCCCACCGGTAGCGCCCGCTTGCGGCTCTCCGCCAAATTCTATCTGGTCGCGATGCTGTTCGTGATCTTCGATATCGAAGCCCTCTTTCTCTTTGCATGGTCTGTGTCCGTCCGCGAAAGCGGCTGGACCGGATTCGTCGAAGCTCTCGTTTTCATAGCAATTCTGTTGGCAGGTCTTGTCTACCTTTACCGAGTGGGGGCGCTTGATTGGGCTCCGCAAGCTCGTCAGAAGCGGCAGGCGAAGCTGAAACAATGAGGCTTTGGCAATGCAATACAATCTCACTCGAATCGACCCGGATGCGCCTAACGAGCAGTACCCGATCGGCCAACGGGAAACCGTTTCCGATCCGTTAGAGGATCAAGTCCACAAGAACATCTACATGGGCAAGCTGGAAGACGTGCTGAACGGCGCGGTCAACTGGGGGCGCAAGAACTCCCTGTGGCCGTACAACTTCGGCTTGTCCTGCTGCTATGTGGAAATGACCACCGCCTTCACGGCGCCCCACGACATCGCCCGCTTCGGCGCCGAGGTTATCCGGGCATCGCCGCGTCAGGCGGATTTCATGGTTATTGCCGGCACCTGCTTCATCAAGATGGCGCCGATCATCCAGCGTCTCTACGAGCAAATGCTCGAACCCAAGTGGGTCATCTCCATGGGTTCGTGCGCCAACTCCGGCGGCATGTACGACATCTACTCCGTAGTCCAGGGGGTGGACAAGTTCCTGCCCGTGGACGTCTACGTGCCTGGCTGCCCGCCCCGCCCCGAGGCTTTCCTGCAAGGCTTGATGCTGTTGCAGGAGTCGATTGGCCAGGAGCGTCGCCCACTTTCCTGGGTCGTCGGTGATCAAGGCGTGTATCGCGCCGAGATGCCGTCGCAAAAGGAACAGCGCCGCGAACAGCGTATTCAGGTCACTAACCTGCGCAGCCCCGACGAAGTCTGATCCAGATCCGCTCTGTAAAAAGAAACGAGAAGCTGGCTTCATTCTTTACGTTGACCGAAAGCGATAAGAAACCATGACTACAGGCAGTGCTCTGTACATCCCGCCTTACAAGGCTGACGACCAGGATGTGGTCGTCGAACTGAACAACCGTTTTGGCCCCGAGGCCTTCACCGCCCAGGCCACCCGTACCGGCA
Source organism: Pseudomonas sp. GW821-FHT03C07 (assembly GCF_059420925.1). Lineage (NCBI taxonomy): Bacteria > Pseudomonadati > Pseudomonadota > Gammaproteobacteria > Pseudomonadales > Pseudomonadaceae > Pseudomonas > Pseudomonas sp. GW821-FHT03C07. The sequence goes on along the minus strand of NZ_JBWKUQ010000004.1, from coordinate 15,317 downwards.
TGCCGGTGCTCTGGGTGACCCGGGCCAAGCTCGTCGAAGTCCTGACCTTCCTGCGCAACCTGCCCAAGCCGTACGTCATGCTCTATGACCTGCACGGCGTGGACGAACGTCTGCGCACCAAGCGTCAGGGCCTGCCGAGCGGCGCCGACTTCACCGTGTTCTATCACCTGATGTCGCTGGAACGTAACAGCGACGTGATGATCAAGGTTGCCCTCAGCGAAGGCGACCTGAGCATCCCGACCGTGACCGGTATCTGGCCAAACGCCAACTGGTACGAGCGTGAAGTCTGGGACATGTTCGGCATCGATTTCCCCGGCCACCCGCACCTGTCGCGCATCATGATGCCGCCGACCTGGGAAGGTCACCCGCTGCGCAAGGACTTCCCGGCCCGTGCCACCGAATTCGATCCGTACAGCCTGACCCTGGCCAAGCAACAGCTTGAGGAAGAGGCCGCGCGCTTCCGCCCGGAAGACTGGGGCATGAAGCGTTCTGGCGCCAACGAGGACTACATGTTCCTCAACCTGGGTCCGAACCACCCTTCGGCCCACGGTGCCTTCCGTATCATCCTGCAACTGGACGGCGAAGAAGTCGTCGACTGCGTCCCGGACATTGGCTACCACCACCGTGGCGCCGAGAAAATGGCCGAGCGCCAGTCCTGGCACAGCTTCATCCCCTACACCGACCGTATCGACTACCTCGGCGGGGTGATGAACAACCTGCCGTACGTGCTCTCGGTCGAGAAGCTGGCCGGCATCAAGGTGCCGGACCGGGTCGACACCATCCGCATCATGATGGCCGAGTTCTTCCGGATCACCAGCCACCTGCTGTTCCTGGGCACCTATATCCAGGACGTCGGCGCCATGACCCCGGTGTTCTTCACCTTCACCGACCGCCAGCGCGCCTACAAGGTCATCGAAGCCATCACCGGTTTCCGCCTGCACCCGGCCTGGTACCGCATCGGCGGCGTCGCCCACGACTTGCCACGTGGCTGGGACGGTCTGGTCAAGGAATTCGTCGACTGGCTGCCAAAACGCCTCGACGAGTACACCAAGGCCGCCCTGCAGAACAGCATCCTCAAGGGTCGGACCGTCGGTGTCGCCGCCTACAACACCAAGGAAGCCCTGGAATGGGGTGTCACCGGTGCCGGCCTGCGTTCCACCGGTTGCGATTTCGACCTGCGTAAAGCCCGCCCCTACTCCGGCTACGAGAACTTCGAATTCGAAGTCCCGCTGGCGGCCAATGGCGACGCCTACGATCGCTGCATGGTCCGCGTCGAAGAAATGCGCCAGAGCATCAAGATCATCGACCAGTGCCTGCGCAACATGCCGGAAGGCCCGTACAAGGCGGATCACCCGCTGACCACGCCGCCGCCCAAAGAGCGCACGTTGCAGCACATCGAGACCCTGATCACGCACTTCCTGCAAGTTTCGTGGGGCCCGGTCATGCCGGCCAACGAATCCTTCCAGATGATCGAAGCGACCAAGGGCATCAACAGTTATTACCTGACGAGCGACGGCGGCACCATGAGCTACCGTACCCGGATCCGCACCCCAAGCTTCCCGCATCTGCAACAGATCCCTTCGGTGATCAAAGGCAGCATGGTCGCGGACTTGATCGCGTACCTGGGTAGTATCGACTTCGTTATGGCCGACGTGGACCGCTAAGCATGAACAGCCCGCTTATCCAGACAGACCGTTTCGCCCTCAGCGAAACCGAGCGCTCGGCCATCGAGCACGAGTTGCATCACTACGAAGACCCGCGCGCGGCGTCCATCGAAGCCCTGAAGATCGTCCAGAAGGAACGTGGCTGGGTGCCTGACGGCGCGCTCTACGCCATCGGCGAGATCCTCGGGATTCCGGCCAGCGACGTCGAAGGCGTCGCGACCTTCTACAGCCAGATCTTCCGCCAGCCGGTCGGTCGTCACATCATTCGCGTCTGCGACAGCATGGTCTGCTACATCGGCGGCCACGAGTCGGTGGTCAGCGAGATCCAGAGCAAGCTCGGCATCGGCCTGGGTCAAACCACCGCCGACGGCCGCTTCACCCTGCTGCCCGTCTGCTGCCTCGGCAACTGCGACAAGGCCCCGGCGCTGATGATCGATGACGACACCTTCGGCGACGTCCAGCCAGCTGGTGTTGCCAAACTGCTGGAGGACTACGTATGACCCTGACTTCCTTCGGCCCTGCCAACCGCATTGCGCGGTCGGCAGAAACCCACCCGCTGACCTGGCGCCTGCGTGATGACGCCGAGCCGGTGTGGCTCGACGAATACCAGGCCAAGGACGGCTACGCCGCCGCCCGCAAGGCCTTCGCCGACATGGCCACGGACGATATCGTCCAGACCGTGAAGGACGCCGGCCTCAAGGGTCGCGGTGGCGCGGGCTTCCCCACCGGGGTGAAGTGGGGCCTGATGCCCAAAGACGAATCCATGAACATCCGCTACCTGCTGTGCAACGCGGATGAAATGGAGCCGAACACCTGGAAAGACCGCATGCTGATGGAGCAACTGCCCCATCTGCTGATCGAAGGCATGCTGATCAGCGCCCGTGCGCTGAAAACCTACCGTGGCTACATCTTCCTGCGCGGTGAATACGTCACCGCCGCCAAGCACCTCAACCGTGCGGTGGAAGAAGCCAAGGCCGCCGGCCTGCTGGGCAAGAACATCCTCGGCAGCGGCTTCGACTTCGAGCTGTTCGTCCACACCGGCGCCGGGCGTTACATCTGCGGCGAAGAAACCGCGCTGATCAACTCCCTCGAAGGCCGTCGCGCCAACCCGCGCTCCAAGCCGCCCTTCCCCGCCGCCGTCGGCGTCTGGGGCAAGCCGACCTGCGTGAACAACGTCGAAACTCTGTGCAACGTACCGGCGATCATCGGCAACGGCATCGACTGGTACAAATCCCTCGCCCGCGAAGGCAGCGAAGACCACGGCACCAAGCTGATGGGTTTCTCCGGCAAAGTGAAGAACCCTGGCCTGTGGGAACTGCCGTTCGGCATCACCGCCCGCGAGCTGTTCGAAGACTATGCCGGCGGCATGCGCGATGGCTTCAAGCTCAAGTGCTGGCAGCCAGGCGGTGCCGGTACCGGTTTCCTCCTGCCCGAACACCTGGAAGCGCAAATGTATGCCGGCGGCATCGGCAAGGTCGGCACCCGTATGGGCACCGGTCTGGCCATGGCGGTGGACGACAGCGTCAACATGGTTTCGCTGCTGCGCAACATGGAAGAGTTCTTCGCCCGTGAGTCGTGCGGTTTCTGCACCCCTTGCCGCGACGGCCTGCCGTGGAGCGTCAAGCTGCTGCGCGCGCTGGAGAACGGCGAAGGCCAGGCCGGCGATATCGAGACCCTGCTGGGTCTGGTCGGTTTCCTCGGCCCGGGCAAGACCTTCTGTGCTCACGCACCGGGTGCCATCGAGCCATTGGGCAGCGCCATCAAGTATTTCCGTCCGGAGTTCGAGGCTGGTATCGCACACAAAAGTGCAGCCGTCCCGCCTTTGGCGCGACCGATCGTAGTCGGCGCATAACGTATCGAAAGGGAGGGCGGTCCGTGCCGCCCTCTTGCTCGCCTGAAGACGCACTTGTGATGCGCCAGGCGAGGACCAGGATTCCATTAGCCACGCCCGCGGACGCGGGCCAACGAAGAACTTTGAACCATGGCCACTATCCACGTAGACGGCAAAGCGCTCGAAGTCGATGGGGCAGACAACCTGTTACAGGCGTGTCTGTCGCTAGGCCTCGACATCCCTTATTTCTGCTGGCACCCCGCGCTCGGTAGCGTCGGTGCCTGTCGCCAGTGCGCGGTCAAGCAGTTCAATGACGAGAACGACAAGCGTGGTCGTATCGTCATGTCCTGCATGACCCCGGCTTCCGACGGCAGCTGGATCTCCATCGACGACGAAGAGGCGAAGGTGTTCCGCGCCAGCGTCGTCGAATGGCTGATGACCAACCACCCGCACGACTGCCCGGTCTGCGAGGAAGGCGGTCACTGCCACCTGCAAGACATGACCGTGATGACCGGCCACAACGAGCGCCGTTATCGCTTCACCAAGCGAACCCACCAGAACCAGCAACTGGGCCCGTTCATTTCCCACGAAATGAACCGCTGCATCGCCTGCTATCGCTGCGTACGCTTCTACAAGGACTACGCCGGCGGTACCGACCTCGGCGTGTTCGGTGCCCACGACAACGTGTACTTCGGTCGCGTCGAAGACGGCACCCTGGAAAGCGAATTCTCCGGCAACCTCACCGAGGTTTGCCCGACCGGTGTGTTTACCGACAAGACCCACTCCGAGCGCTACAACCGCAAGTGGGACATGCAGTTCTCGCCGAGCATCTGCCATGGCTGCTCCAGCGGTTGCAACATCAGCCCGGGCGAGCGCTACGGTGAACTGCGTCGGATCGAAAACCGTTTCAACGGTTCGGTCAACCAGTACTTCCTCTGCGACCGTGGCCGTTTCGGCTATGGCTACGTCAACCGCGAAGACCGCCCACGTCAGCCACTGCTGGCCAACGGCGCCAAGCTGAGCCTGGACGAAGCGCTGGATAAAGCCGCCGAGCTGTTGCGCGGTCGCAATATCGTCGGTATCGGTTCGCCCCGCGCCAGCCTGGAAAGCAACTTCGCCCTGCGCGAGCTGGTGGGTGCCGAGCACTTCTACTCGGGTATCGAAGCGGCTGAGCTGGAACGCATCCGCCTGGTCCTGCAAGTGCTCAAGGACAGCCCGCTGCCCGTGCCGAACATGCGCGACATCGAAGACCACGACGCCGTGTTCGTCCTCGGTGAAGACCTGACCCAGACCGCCGCGCGCATGGCCCTGGCCCTGCGCCAGTCGGTCAAGGGCAAGGCCGAGGACATGGCCGACGCCATGCGCGTCCAGCCTTGGCTCGACGCCGCGGTGAAAAACATCGGCCAGCACGCGCTGAACCCGCTGTTTATCGCCAGCCTGGCGGAAACCAAGCTCGACGATATCGCCGAAGAGTGCGTGCACGCCGCGCCCGACGACCTGGCCCGCATCGGTTTCGCCGTGGCCCACGCCCTCGACGCCAGCGCCCCGGCCGTCGAAGGCCTGGACGCTGAAGCCCAGGCACTGGCCCAACGCATTGCCGACGCCCTGCTGGCGGCCAAGCGCCCACTGATCATCGCCGGTACCTCCCTGGGTTCCAAGGCACTGATCGAAGCCGCGGCCAACATCGCCAAAGCCTTGAAGCTGCGCGAGAAGAACGGTTCCATCAGCCTGATCGTGCCGGAAGCCAACAGCCTCGGCCTGGCCATGTTCGGTGGCGAATCCCTGGACGCCGCCCTGCAAGCGGTGATCGACGGTAAGGCCGACGCCATCGTCGTGCTGGAAAACGACCTGTACACCCGCACCGACAAGGCCAAGGTCGACGCCGCACTGAACGCTGCGAAAGTAGTGATCGTTGCCGACCACCAGAAAACCGCCACCAGCGACCGCGCCCACCTGGTCCTGCCAGCGGCGAGCTTCGCCGAAGGCGACGGTACCCTGGTCAGCCAGGAGGGCCGCGCCCAGCGCTTCTTCCAGGTCTTCGATCCGAAGTACCTCGATGCCAGCATCCTGGTCCACGAAGGCTGGCGCTGGCTGCATGCCCTGCGCGCAACCCTGCTGAACCAGCCGATCGACTGGACCCAACTGGACCACGTCACCGCCGCCTGTGCTGCCAGCACCCCGCAACTGACGCGCATCGTCGATGCCGCGCCGTCCGCCGCGTTCCGCATCAAGGGCATGAAACTGGCCCGCGAACCGCTGCGTTACTCCGGCCGGACCGCCATGCGCGCCAATATCAGCGTGCACGAGCCGCGTACCTCCCAGGACGTCGACACCGCGTTCGCCTTCTCCATGGAAGGTTACTCGGGCTCCGTCGAACCGCGCCAACAGGTGCCGTTCGCCTGGTCGCCGGGCTGGAACTCGCCACAGGCCTGGAACAAGTTCCAGGACGAAGTCGGTGGTCATATCCGTGCCGGCGACCCGGGTACCCGTCTGATCGAAACCCAGGGTGATGCGCTGAACTGGTTCGCCAGTGTCCCGCGCGCCTTCAACCCGGCCCAGGGCACCTGGCAAGTGGTGCCGTTCTTCCACCTGTTCGGCAGCGAGGAAACCTCCTCGAAAGCCGCTCCGGTACAAGAACGCATCCCGGCCGCCTACGTCTCGCTGGCCAAGTCCGAAGCCGATCGTCTGGGTGTCAACGACGGCGCCCTGCTCAGCTTGAACGTTGCCGGCACCACCCTGCGTCTGCCGCTGCGCATCAACGAAGAGCTGGGTGCCGGCCTGGTGGCCTTGCCGGCCGGCCTGGCGGGCATTCCTCCGGCGATCTTTGGCAAATCCGTTGACGGTCTGCAGGAGGCAGCTCAATGACCTGGTTCACCCCTGAAGTGATCGACGTGATCCTCTCGGTCGTCAAGGCCATCGTCGTGCTGCTGGCCGTGGTGGTCAGCGGCGCGCTGCTGAGCTTTGTCGAACGGCGCCTGCTGGGCTGGTGGCAGGACCGCTACGGTCCGAACCGCGTCGGCCCATTCGGCATGTTCCAGATCGCCGCCGACATGCTGAAGATGTTCTTCAAGGAAGACTGGACACCACCGTTTGCCGACAAGGTGATCTTCACCCTGGCACCGGTAGTGGCCATGAGTGCCCTGCTGATCGCCTTCGCCATCATCCCGATCACCCCGACCTGGGGTGTCGCGGACCTGAACATCGGCCTGCTGTTCTTCTTCGCCATGGCCGGTCTGTCGGTGTACGCGGTGCTGTTCGCCGGTTGGTCGAGCGCCAACAAGTACGCCCTGCTGGGCAGCTTGCGCGCCTCGGCGCAGACCGTGTCCTATGAAGTGTTCATGGGCCTGTCGCTGATGGGCATCGTGGTCCAGGTTGGCTCGTTCAACATGCGCGACATCGTCGACTACCAGGCTCAACACCTGTGGTTCGTGATTCCGCAGATCTTCGGTTTCCTGACCTTCTTCATCGCCGGCGTGGCCGTGACTCACCGTCACCCCTTCGACCAGCCGGAAGCGGAACAGGAACTGGCCGACGGTTACCACATTGAATATGCCGGCATGAAATGGGGCATGTTCTTCGTTGGCGAGTACATCGGCATCATCCTGATCTCGGCGTTGCTGGTCACCCTGTTCTTTGGTGGCTGGCACGGTCCGTTCGGCATCCTGCCGCAACTGTCGTTCATCTGGTTCGCCCTGAAGACCGCGTTCTTCATCATGCTGTTCATCCTGCTGCGCGCTTCGATTCCGCGCCCACGTTATGACCAGGTGATGGACTTCAGTTGGAAATTCTGCCTGCCGCTGACCCTGATCAATTTGCTGGTGACCGCTGCGATTGTGTTGTTGAACACGCCTGCGGGCGCGGTTCAGTGAGGATTTGACCCATGTTCAAATATATTGGCGACATCGTTAAGGGTACTGGTACCCAGTTGCGAAGCCTGGTGATGATTTTCGGCCATGGCTTCCGCAAACGCGACACCCTGCAATACCCGGAAGAAGCGGTGTACCTGCCGCCGCGTTATCGCGGTCGCATCGTGCTGACCCGCGACCCCGACGGCGAAGAGCGCTGCGTGGCCTGCAACCTGTGCGCCGTGGCGTGCCCGGTGGGTTGCATCTCGCTGCAGAAAGCCGAAACCGACGACGGTCGTTGGTACCCGGAGTTCTTCCGCATCAACTTCTCGCGCTGCATTTTCTGCGGCCTCTGCGAGGAAGCCTGCCCGACCACCGCGATCCAGCTGACACCGGATTTCGAAATGGCCGAGTTCAAGCGTCAGGACCTGGTGTACGAGAAAGAAGATCTGCTGATCTCCGGTCCCGGCAAGAACCCTGATTACAACTTCTATCGTGTTGCAGGGATGGCCGTTGCCGGGAAGCCGAAAGGCGCTGCCCAGAACGAAGCCGAGCCGATCAACGTGAAGAGCTTGCTGCCTTAAGGAAGAACGATGGAATTCGCTTTCTATTTCGCATCGGGTGTCGCTGTTCTGTCCACGCTACGCGTGATCACCAACACCAACCCTGTGCATGCCCTGCTCTACCTGATTATCTCGCTGATCGCCGTGGCGATGACCTTCTTCAGCCTCGGTGCGCCGTTTGCCGGCGCCCTGGAAGTGATCGCCTACGCCGGTGCCATCATGGTGCTGTTTGTGTTCGTGGTGATGATGCTGAACCTCGGTCCGGCCTCGGTGCTGCAAGAGCGCGACTGGCTCAAGCCGGGGATCTGGATCGGTCCGGTGATCCTCTGCGCCCTGCTGCTGGTCGAACTGCTCTATGTGCTGTTCAGCCACAGCAGCGGCATGGGTATCGGTCAAACCACCGTGGGCGCCAAGGCCGTGGGCATCAGCCTGTTCGGTCCATACCTGCTGGTGGTCGAACTCGCCTCGATGCTGCTGCTCGCCGCAGCCATCACGGCATTCCACTTGGGCCGCAACGAGGCGAAGGAGTAATTCATGCCTGCTATCCCTCTTGAACATGGCCTGGCCGTCGCCGGTATCCTGTTCAGCCTCGGCCTGATCGGCCTGATGGTCCGCCGTAACATCCTTTTCGTGCTGATGAGCCTGGAGGTGATGATGAACGCCGCCGCCCTGGCCTTCATCGTCGCGGGCTCACGTTGGGCGCAGCCGGATGGACAGATCATGTTCATTCTGGTGATCAGCCTGGCAGCCGCCGAGGCCAGTATCGGCCTGGCGATCCTGCTGCAACTGTATCGCCGCTTCCACACGCTCGATATCGACGCTGCCAGTGAGATGCGCGGATGAACATGATCTTTCTGACTTTCGTATTCCCCCTGCTCGGTTTCCTGCTGCTGTCGTTCTCCCGTGGACGCCTCTCGGAAAACGGCTCGGCCCTGATCGGGGTCGGCTCCATTGGCCTCTCGGCCATCGTCGCCGCCTATGTCATCTGGCAATTCAACGTCGCGCCGCCCGAGGGTGGCCACTACACCCTGGTGCTGTGGCAGTGGATGTCGGTGGCGGGCTTTGCCCCCAACTTCGCCCTCTACGTCGACGGCCTGTCGATCACCATGCTCGGCGTGGTGGTCGGCGTGGGTTTCCTGATCCACCTGTTCGCCTCCTGGTACATGCGCGGTGAAGACGGTTACTCGCGCTTCTTCGCCTACACCAACCTGTTTATCGCCAGCATGCTGTTCCTGGTCCTCGGCGATAACCTGTTGTTCCTGTACTTCGGCTGGGAAGGCGTGGGTCTGTGCTCCTACCTGTTGATCGGTTTCTACTACAGCAACCGCAACAACGGTAACGCCGCCCTCAAGGCCTTTATCGTCACCCGTATCGGCGACGTGTTCATGGCCATCGGCCTGTTCATTCTGTTCACCCAGTTGGGCACGCTGAATATCCAGGAACTGCTGGTCAAGGCGCCGGAGCACTTCAAGGTCGGCGACTTCTGGATCGTCCTGGCGACCCTGATGCTGCTGGGCGGTGCGGTCGGTAAATCGGCGCAACTGCCGCTGCAGACCTGGCTGGCGGATGCGATGGCCGGTCCGACCCCGGTTTCGGCCCTGATCCACGCCGCGACCATGGTCACCGCCGGTGTCTACCTGATCGCCCGGACCCACGGTCTGTTCAGCCTGGCGCCGGATATCCTGCACCTGGTCGGCATCGTCGGTGGCGTGACCTTGGTCCTGGCCGGCTTCGCCGCCCTGGTTCAGACCGACATCAAGCGCATCCTCGCCTACTCGACCATGAGCCAGATCGGCTACATGTTCCTGGCCCTGGGCGTCGGTGCCTGGGAAGGCGCGATCTTCCACCTGATGACCCACGCCTTCTTCAAGGCCCTGCTGTTCCTCGCGTCCGGTGCGGTGATCGTCGCCTGCCACCACGAGCAGAACATCTTCAAGATGGGTGGCCTGTGGAAGAAACTGCCGTTGGCCTACGCCAGCTTCATCGTCGGTGGTGCCGCCCTGGCCGCCCTGCCGATCGTCACCGCCGGTTTCTACTCCAAGGACGAAATCCTTTGGGAAGCCTTCGCCAGCGGTAACCAGAATCTGCTCTATGCCGGTCTGGTCGGCGCGTTCATGACCTCGCTGTACACCTTCCGCCTGATCTTCATCACCTTCCACGGTGAAGCCAAGACCGAAGCCCACGCCGGCCACGGGATTGCCCACTGGCTGCCACTGGGCGTGCTGATCGTGCTGTCGACCTTCGTCGGTGCCTGGATTCATCCGCCACTGGCCGGTGTCCTCCCGGAAAGCGCCGGTCACGCCGGCGGCGAAGCCAAGCACAGCCTGGAAATCACCTCGGGGGCTATCGCCCTGGCCGGTATCCTGCTGTCCGCCATGCTGTTCCTCGGCAAGCGTCGCTTTGCGACCGCCGTCGCCAACAGCGGCATCGGCCGTTTCCTCTCGGCCTGGTGGTTCGCCGCCTGGGGCTTCGACTGGATCTACGACAAGCTGTTCGTCAAGCCATACCTGGCGATCAGTCATCTGCTGCGCAAAGACCCGCTCGACCAGACCATCGGCCTGATCCCGCGTATGGCCAAAGGCGGTCACACCGCCCTGAGCCGCACCGAGACCGGTCAGTTGCGTTGGTATGCCGCGTCGCTCGCCGCCGGTGCCGTCGTGGTGCTGGGCGCCATTGTGCTGGTAGCGGTCTGACTATGAACCTTGCGACATTGCGAAAGGAATTGAGCCCGTCATGATTCTGCCTTGGCTAATCCTGATCCCCTTTATCGGTGGCCTGCTGTGCTGGCTGGGTGAGCGCTTCAGCTCCACCCTCCCGCGCTGGATTGCGCTGCTGACCATGTCCCTCGAACTCGCCCTCGGCCTCTGGCTGTGGGCCCACGGGGATTTCCATCTGGCCCCGGCGCCTGGCGCCGATCCGACCTTCGCGCTTGAATTCAAGCAGATCTGGATCCAGCGCTTCGGCATCAATGTGCACCTGGCCCTCGACGGCCTGTCGCTGCTGATGATCCTGCTGACCGGCCTGCTGGGTATTCTCTCGGTGCTCTGCTCGTGGAAAGAGATCCAGCGTCGCGTGGGCTTCTTCCACCTGAACCTGATGTGGATCCTGGGCGGTGTCATCGGCGTGTTCCTCGCCCTCGACCTGTTCATGTTCTTCTTCTTCTGGGAAATGATGCTGGTGCCGATGTACTTCCTCATCGCGCTCTGGGGTCACAGTTCTTCGGACGGCAAGAAAACCCGGATCTACGCGGCGACCAAGTTCTTCATCTTCACCCAGGCTTCCGGCCTGATCATGTTGGTGGCGATCCTCGGTCTGGTCCTGGTCAACTTCAACAACACCGGTGTGATGACCTTCAACTACACCGATCTGTTGAAAACCAAGATGTCGCTGAGCACCGAGTACATCCTGATGCTCGGCTTCTTCATCGCCTTCGCGGTGAAACTGCCGGTGGTGCCATTCCACTCCTGGCTGCCGGACGCCCACGCCCAGGCGCCGACCGCCGGTTCCGTGGACCTGGCCGGTATCCTGTTGAAGACCGCGGCTTATGGTCTGCTGCGTTTCGCCCTGCCACTGTTCCCGCATGCCTCGGCGGAGTTCGCGCCGATTGCCATGACCCTGGGTCTGATCGGGATCTTCTACGGTGCGTTCCTGGCCTTCGCCCAAACCGACATCAAGCGTCTGATCGCCTTCTCCAGTGTTTCGCACATGGGCTTCGTGCTGATCGGGATCTACTCCGGCAGCCAACAAGCCCTGCAAGGCGCGGTGATCCAGATGCTCGCCCACGGCCTGTCGGCGGCGGCACTGTTTATCCTCAGCGGCCAGCTCTACGAGCGCACCCACACCCGCGACATGCGTGAGATGGGTGGCCTGTGGTCGAAGATCGCCTACCTGCCGGCCATCAGCCTGTTCTTCGCGGCCGCGTCGTTGGGCCTGCCGGGCACCGGCAACTTCGTCGGCGAGTTCCTGATCCTGATCGGCACCTTCCTGGCGGCACCGTGGGTTACCGCGATTGCCACTTCGGGCCTGGTGTTCGGTTCGGTCTACTCGCTGATCATGATCCACCGTGCCTACTTCGGCCCGTCCAAATCCGATGCCGTGCTGCATGGCATGGATGGCCGCGAACTGATCATGGTGCTGGGACTGGCGGTGCTGCTGATTTATCTCGGCGTGTACCCGCAACCGTTCCTCGATACTTCCGCCGCCACCATGCATGGTGTGCAGCAGTGGCTCGGCACCGCCCTCACTCAACTCGCTTCGGCCCGGTAAGAGCGCTATGGACCTGACGACTCAACACTTTATTGCGCTTGCACCGCTGCTGATCACCAGTCTCACCGTTATCGCGGTGATGCTGGCGATCGCCTGGCGCCGCAACCACTCACAGACCTTCCTACTCTCGGTGGCCGGTCTCAACCTGGCGCTGCTGTCGATTATCCCGGCGCTGAAAGTCGCGCCACTGGCCGTGACAACGCTGATCCAGATCGATGACTTCGCCTGCCTGTACATGGCCTTGATCCTGGTCGCCACCCTGGCCTGCGTCACCCTCGCCCACGCCTACCTGGGTGATGGCGGCGACGGCTACCCGGGTAACCGTGAAGAACTCTACCTGCTGATCCTGATGGCCGCCGCCGGCGGCCTGGTCCTGGTCAGCGCGCAGCACCTGGCCAGCCTGTTTATCGGCCTGGAGTTGCTCTCGGTACCGGTCTACGGCCTGGTGGCCTATGCGTTCTTCAACAAGCGGTCACTGGAAGCCGGCATCAAGTACATGGTGCTGTCGGCCGCGGGTTCGGCCTTCCTGCTGTTCGGCATGGCCCTGCTCTACGCCGAAGCTGGCACCCTGAGCTTCAGCGGTATCGGTCACGCCCTGGCGGCTACCGGTCTGCCAAGCCCGATTGCCCAACTGGGCCTGGGCATGATGCTGATCGGCCTGGCGTTCAAGCTGTCGCTGGTACCGTTCCACCTGTGGACCCCAGACGTGTATGAAGGCGCGCCTGCGCCGGTGGCGGCCTTCCTCGCCACCGCCAGCAAGGTGGCGGTGTTCGCCGTGATGATCCGCCTGTTCCAGATTTCTCCGGTAGCCAGCAGTGGTGTCCTGAGCAATGTCCTGGCGGTGATCGCCATCGCGTCGATCCTGGTGGGTAACCTGCTGGCGCTGACCCAGAACAACCTCAAGCGTCTGCTGGGTTATTCGTCCATCGCCCACTTCGGCTACCTGCTGATCGCCCTGGTGGCGAGCAAGGGCATGGCCGTGGAAGCCATGGGCGTGTACCTGGTCACCTACGTGATCACCAGCCTCGGTGCCTTCGGCGTGATCACCCTGATGTCCTCGCCTTACAAAGGCCGTGACGCCGACGCCCTGTACGAGTACCGCGGCCTGTTCTGGCGCCGTCCGTACCTGACCGCGGTACTGACCGTGATGATGCTGTCGCTGGCCGGTATCCCGCTGACCGCCGGTTTTATCGGTAAGTTCTACATCATCGCGACCGGTGTCGAGTCCCATCATTGGTGGCTGATCGGTTCGTTGGTACTGGGCAGTGCCATCGGCGTGTTCTACTACCTGCGCGTGATGGTCACCCTGTACCTGATCGAACCGAACCTGCGTCGTGTCGATGCCCAGTTGCACTGGGAACAACGTGCCGGCGGCGTGATGCTGCTGGCGATCGCGGTACTCGCCTTCTTCCTCGGCCTGTACCCGCAACCGCTGCTGGAACTGGTGCAACAGGCGGTACTGGCGAGCTAAACAGTCGCCGGCTGTACCCGACACCCCGCCCGAGGCAACTCCGGCGGGGTGTTTTGTTTCTGCTTCCCTTGTAGGAGCGAGCTTGCTCGCGATGGTGTCCAGGCACCGCTGGGTATCTGATGCCCCGCGTTATCGTTGACGCCCATCGCGAGCAAGCTCGCTCCTACAGTAGACCTGGATCAATACCGCGCACGGTCCGATACCTTAGTCTCGCGACCTTTTGCGAACGATCCGACCATGGCCCTGCCCTCCCCCGAACTGCTGGCCCCCGCCGGCACCCTGAAGAACATGCGCTACGCCTTCGCCTATGGCGCCGATGCGGTCTACGCCGGCCAGCCGCGCTACAGCCTGCGGGTGCGCAACAACGAGTTCGACCACGCCAATCTGGCACTCGGCATCCAGGAGGCCCAGGCTCAGGGCAAGCGCTTCTACGTGGTGGTGAACATCGCCCCGCACAATGCCAAGCTCAAGACCTTTCTCAAGGACCTGGCGCCGGTGATCGCCATGGCCCCGGATGCGCTGATCATGTCCGACCCCGGTCTGATCATGCTGGTGCGCGAGCATTTCCCGCAGATGCCGATTCACCTGTCGGTGCAGGCCAATACGGTGAACTGGGCCAGCGTGCGGTTCTGGCAGCAACTGGGGCTGAGCCGGATCATCCTCTCGCGGGAGCTGTCCCTGGAGGAGATCGGCGAAATCCGCGAGCAGGTGCCGGACATGGAGCTTGAGGTGTTCGTCCACGGGGCGCTGTGCATGGCCTATTCCGGACGCTGCCTGCTCTCCGGGTACATGAACCACCGTGACGCCAACCAGGGCAGTTGCACCAATGCCTGCCGCTGGCAGTACAAGGCACAGCCGGCCGCGGAAAACCTGCTGGGCGAGATTGTCCAGGCCTTCGATCCCGTCGAGCCGACCCTCGGCCGGGGCGCGCCCACCGAGCAGGTATTCCTGCTCCAGGAGGCCCAGCGACCGGACGAGTCGATGCCGGCCTTCGAGGATGAGCACGGCACCTACATCATGAACGCCAAGGACCTGCGCGCCGTGCAGCATGTCGAGCGACTGACCCGCATGGGCGTGCATTCGCTGAAGATCGAAGGCCGGACCAAATCGCATTTCTACTGCGCGCGAACGACCCAAGTCTATCGTCGGGCGATAGACGATGCCGCGGCCGGGCGAGCGTTTGACCGCAGCCTGATGCAGGACCTCGAATCATTGGCCCAGCGCGGGTATACCGAGGGTTTCCTGCGGCGGCATGTGCATGACGAGTATCAGAACTACCAGCACGGCAGTTCGGTCTCGGAACGCCAGCAGTTTGTCGGCGAACTGACGGGTGAGCGGCGTGAGGGGCTGGCCCAGGTCAAGGTGAAGAACCGTTTCGGGGTGGGTGATCATCTGGAGTTGATGACGCCCGCGGGCAATCTGCATTTCGATCTGGATGAGCTGTGCAATGAGCGGGGCGAGCGGATCGAGGTGGCGCCCGGGGACGGGCACACGGTGTACCTGCCGGTTCCGGATGGGCTGGAGTTGCGGTTCGGGTTGTTGATGCGGGATGTCACGACCGGCGATCAATAGATGGCAGAGGGCGGCCCCCTGATACCAGCCAGTTAAAGCCGGACACGGTGCCTGTGGGAGCGGGGGGGGGGGGGGGGGGGGGGGGGGGGGGGGGGGGGGGGGGGG